>NZ_JAVYJH010000022.1:0-123692 GCF_032621685.1 Pseudomonas sp. zfem002
TTATTGAAAACACCATCGCCTGGGAAGTTGGCGCCAACACCGAAACAAATTGAACAATTTCAGCGCAAACTTATATGAAATTCCTGCCGGATCGATTCAAATTTCCGGCGCGGACAGTAAAACATCTGACTTGGGGATTTCGACCTGAAAACCAACGCTCAGAATTTCCCTGGGAAATTTGGGAAAATTCCCACCCTCGCGGTGCATCACGGACTCAATCCGCTCAGTTTTTCTGCAACGTGCCATGGCCTGTGAGAGTCGAGCCGTTCGCCCCTTTGGCCCCCTCGCTTTTCCGCAAATTGGCTATTCGGCCCACCACCCGCCCCGTTTAAGGTGTTCTCCATTCCCAACGCATCACCCACGGAGCCACCGCAATGAGCAATCGAATCGAATGGGCCAAGCACGCACCGGACGCCTACAAGGCGATGATCGGCCTGGAACAGGCCCTGGCCCGGTCGGGGCTGGAGAATTCGCTGCTGGAACTGATCCGCCTGCGCGCCTCGCAGATCAATGGCTGTGCCTACTGCGTGAACATGCACGCCAATGACGCGCGCAAGGCCGGCGAGACCGAAGCGCGCCTGCAGACCCTCAGCGTCTGGGCCGACACCGACTACTTCACCCCGCGGGAAAAAGCTGCGCTGGCCTGGGTCGAAAGCCTCACCCGGCTGCCGGAAAAGCACGCGCCACAACACCAGTACGACGCGCTGCTGGAGCATTTCTCGGCCAGCGAAGTGGTCAACCTGACCCTGGCCATCGCCACCATCAACGCCTGGAACCGCTTCGGCGTCGGTTTCGCGATGATTCCCGCCTAACGCGAGGCGAGGCGCTGGCGATAGCTGCCCGGGCTTTCGCCGGTCCACTTCTTGAACGCCCGGTGAAACGCGCTGGGTTCCTGGAAGCCGGTCTGCGCGGCGATCTCGGCGACGCTGAGGTCGCTGTCGCGCAGGCATTCGAAGGCCATGGCCCGGCGCACTTCGTCCTTGATCTGCTGGAACGAGCAGCCTTCGCGCTCCAGTTGCCGGCGAAAGCTGCTGGCACTCAATCCCACTTCTCCGGCCAGGCCCAGCAGGGTCGGCCACTGGTCGTACTCGCGCTGGCGCAGGTGCCGCCAGACCCGCGCCGCCAGGCCATTCTGGTTGCGCCAGCGCACCACCAGGCCCTGGGGCGCGGTACGCAGGAAGGTCTTCAGCGCGCCGAGGTCCTGCACCACTGGCAACTTCAGGTAGTCGGCGGCGAACTCCAGTTCGGTGCGCCCGCTGCCCAGTTGCAGGTTCGGCCCCCACAGCAGGGCATCGTCCTCCAGGCGCACACGCGCATCGGTCAGCTCGGTGCGGTCGATGGCGATCCGCCGCCCGCCCAGCCAGCACAACAGGCTGATCACCAGCACCAGCAGGGTTTCCTCGGCGTAGACCCGGCGCTGCGGGTCGTCGATGCGCGACTGCAGGCTGATCACCGCGCGCTGGCCGCGCAGGCTGAGCGTGCCCTCGACATCGCGCAGGAACAGGCTGAAATACTCCAGGCACTGCTGCAGCGCCTTCTCCAGCGTCGGCTCCTGGATCAGCCCGCGGCAGATCAGGGCAAAGCTGCCCAGGGGCATGCCATGGCTGTCGAGGTTGAAGAATTCGTCGTCGAGGGTTTCGATCAGGATCAACCACAACCGCGCGAACGCCGTCGCCGGCACCCGCGCGCTGCTGTCGTCGAGCACCGCGGGATCGATGCCGGCCTGGCTCAGCGCAGCCGCCGCCCGCGCCGGCTGCTCGCGCAGGGCGTAGAGCATGATGTGGACGAAATACACCGCGACCGAATCGTTTTCCCGCATGACAATTCCGTAGACGCCGCCCATACATTGCAAAAAATGACAGGCTGGCTGGACAGTTAAGGCATAGGCCCAGGAACGCCGGTTGCCTAGACTCGACGGCATCCCGGAGGTGACCGGGCGCCATTCTCGCAGAGCGGGGGGGCCTGGTCACGCCTTCACCCATTGGAGTGGATCATGAACAGCAACGATATCTATGTAGTCAGCGCCGTGCGCTCGCCCATCGGCTCCTTCGGTGGTTCGCTCAAGGACCTGCCACTTGCCGATCTCGCCACCCAGGTCACCCGCGCCGCGCTCGAACGTTCCGGTGTCGCGCCGGAAAAGATCGGTCATGTGGTCATGGGCACCGTGATCCCCACCGAAGCCCGTGACGCCTACCTGGGCCGGGTCGCGGCGATGAACGCCGGGATCCCCAAGGAAACCCCCGCCTTCAACGTCAACCGCCTGTGCGGTTCCGGCCTGCAGGCCATCGTTTCCGCAGCGCAGACCCTGCAAGTGGGCGATGCCGAAGCGGTGCTCGCCGCCGGCGCCGAATCCATGAGCCGCGGCCCGTACCTGCTGACCCAGTCCCGCTGGGGCGCGCGCATGGGCGACATGAAGAGCATCGACTACATGCTCGGCGTCCTGCATGACCCGTTCGAAAGCTTCCACATGGGCATCACCGCGGAAAACGTCGCGGCCAAGCACGGCATCACCCGCGAGATGCAGGACGAAGTGGCGATCACCAGCCAGCAACGTGCCGCGCGCGCCATCGCCGAGGGCCGTTTCGACAGCCAGATCGTCGCCATCGAAGTGCCTGGGCGCAAAGGCCCGGTGCAATTCAAGGTCGACGAGCATGTGCGCGGTGACGTCAGCGCCGAGCAACTGGCCGGCATGAAGACCGCCTTCAAGAAAGACGGCACCGTCACCGCCGGCAACGCCAGCGGCCTCAACGACGGCGCATCGGCACTGGTCCTGGCGACCGGCGCGATGGTCGAGCGCGAAGGCCTGAAGCCCCTGGCGCGCCTGGTGGCCTACGCCCACGCCGGCGTCGAGCCGGAACTGATGGGCCTGGGCCCGGTTCCCGCGACCCAGAAAGTGCTGGCCAAGGCCGGCCTGACGGTCGCCGACCTCGATGTCATCGAATCCAACGAAGCCTTCGCTTCCCAGGCCTGCGCCGTGTCGAAACTGCTCGGTTTCGATCCGGAGAAGGTCAACCCCAACGGTTCCGGCATTTCCCTGGGTCACCCGGTCGGTGCCACCGGCGCCATGATCGCCACCAAGGCCATCCATGAACTGCAACGCATCCAGGGCCGCTATGCCCTGGCGACGATGTGCATCGGTGGCGGCCAGGGTATCGCCGTCCTGTTCGAACGCGCTTGAAGGAAGACAACCACATGAGCATTACCACTATCGCCGTGATCGGCGCCGGGACCATGGGCAACGGGATTGCCCAGGTCTGTGCGGTCGCCGGCTACCACGTGACCCTGGTCGACGTTTCCGACGCTGCGCTTGAGCGTGGCGTGGCCACCCTGCGCAAGAACCTCGAGCGCCAGGTCAGCAAGCAGACCCTGCAGGCCGACCAGGCCGCGGCCGCGGTCGGACGTATCCGCACCAGCACCGACTACGCCCTGCTGCAGGACGCCCAACTGGTGATCGAGGCCGCCACCGAGAACCTCGAGCTGAAGAAACGCATTCTTCAGCAAGTGGCGGCCAACGTCAGCGAAACCTGCGTGATCGCCACCAATACCTCGTCGCTGTCGGTGACCCAGCTGGGCGCTGCCATCAGCCACCCGGAACGCTTCGTCGGCGTGCACTTCTTCAACCCGGTGCCGATGATGGCCCTGGTCGAAGTGATCCGCGGCCTGCAGACCAGCGACGCGACCTATGCCGCGGCCATGGCCCTGACCGGCCAGGTCGGCAAGACCGCGATCACCGCCGGCAACCGTCCGGGCTTCGTGGTCAACCGCATCCTCGTGCCGATGCTCAACGAGGCGATCTTCGTGCTCCAGGAAGGCCTGGCCAGCGCCGAGGACATCGACACCGGCATGCGCCTGGGCTGCAACCAGCCGATCGGCCCGCTGGCCCTGGCCGACCTGATCGGCCTGGACACCCTGCTGGCGATCGTCGAGGCCTTCCACGAAGGCTTCAACGACAGCAAATACCGCCCCGCGCCGCTGCTCAAGGAGATGGTCGCGGCCGGCTACCTGGGTCGCAAGAGCGGCCGTGGTTTCCACGTCTACGAGTAAAACGCCATGCCCAAGACCTGTGCCGACCGTTGCGCCGACTATGAAGAACGGCGCGAGAAGGCCCTCGAACTGTTCGCGCTCAAGGGCTTCGGCCAGGTCAGCATGCGCGAGCTGGCGGCCCATGTGGGACTCACCGCCGGCTCGCTCTACCACCATTTTCCGAGCAAGCAGCACCTGTTGTTCGATCTCATCGAAGAACTCCACGAGGAGCTGCTTGCCACCCTGCAACCGGTCGTGCGCGGCAAGGCCGGCACGGTGCACCTGTCGGCGGTGATCCGCGCGCACTGGGAACTGCACGCCGAACGGCCGTTGCAGTTCCGCCTGGCCGAACGCGACCTGTGCTGCCTGACCGACGAGCAGCAGGCGCAGATCGCCGCGATGCGCCGGGAATACGAGCATCGCCTGCTGCAGTTGATCGCCCCGGCGACGCGCCTCGGCGGCGCGGCCCTGGAAACCGCCACCCAGGTGGTGGCAAGCATGCTCAACAGCCTGCCCGGCTGGCTGCAGAACTCCGCGGCGAGCCAGGCCCAGCGCCTGGCCCTGATGGAGAGCATGCTGCTCGGTGCGATCGAGCGGACGCTGCCGGAGTGCGTCAGCTCGGCGGCGTGACCGCGCAGTCGATTTTCGCTACCGCTCGTAGGAAAAAGTTACTTTCTTCATTGCCCATCTCCAGGTCATCGTCTAGACCTTGAACACCCCCTTTTGCCAATGATGGCTGATTGATTTCGCCGCCGGTGTCGCCGCTGGCACTTCAATCCGGAGAATGGACTTGAACCGCATCGACATCCTCATCGTCGTGGACGTGACCGGCGCGCTCGCCGCCGGCACGCTCCAGGGCAGCGTCTATCTGGTGGACAGCAACAAGTACCTGGGCTCCTGGCAGGAAGGCCAGAGCACGCTCAATACCGTGTGCCAGGACGGCCAGGCGCTGACCTGGTCGGTGACCCCGGTGAACCCGGGGGATGCCGTGGCCATTGCCGGGTTCTCCGGGACCATGGTCGCCAACCACATCTGCGTCCCCACCCAGGACCCCTTTCTCGGCAACACCGTGTGGAACGGCCTGGTGCAGACCCAGGGCGCCTACGCCAGCTACCCCTATTCCGTCAGCCTGTCCATGGACGGCACCACCCTGAGTTTTTCCAGCGCACTGAAGGTGGTGTGACGACCCCGGTTTCACTCACGCAGGAAGCATCACGATGGCAAACGAAATCTATGTACTGGTGGTGGTCGACGTCGAAGGCGCACTGGCCAGCGGCGACCTGGGCTCCAACGTCTACCTGGTGGATACCAACAAGTACTTCGGCTCTTCCAGCGAAGGTCAGGAAGAGCTGGTCACCAGCTGTACCGACGGGCAGATCGTGATCTGGTCGGTCAGCCCGATCAACCCCGGCGACGACGCCGAGATCACCGGCTTCAGCGGGCAGATCATCGACCAGAAGATCTGCCAGCCGCAGCAGTCGACCCTGGTCAGCGGTGAAACCGTGTGGTCCGGCCGCGTCGAGTCCCAGGGCGCCACGGCGCAGTACCAGTACAGCTGCACCCTGTCGTTCGACGGCAAGGCGATGACCTTCGACCCCTACCTCAACGTCACCGGCTGATCCGCCACGGAGGTATCACCATGCTCGCACCCGATGTCAACGACACCCAGGACAAACTCACCGACGCCTACTCGAACATCGTCGGCCTGGACAGCTTCGCCGTGAGCTGCGAAAGCATCCGCATCGCCACCATCCCCGACGAACCGAGCTGGCTGCCGGCGGTGGCGGTGGAAGTGCAGCAGCTGGACGCCGCCGCCGACGCCTGGCAACTGGACCGCGCCGGCATCTGGGCGCCGGTGCTGCTGGCCTTCGAGAACTACTACGCGATGTTCACCGGGGTCGCCGGGCTGTCGCCCAGCAGCAACAACGATGCCGCGTTCTGGATCAAGCTGCTCGGCGAGACCCTGCTGCCCCAGGTCAACCAGAGCCTGGCCGCGACCCAGGCCGCCGACCAGGCCCTGAAGCAGCGCATGGCGGCGTTCAGCGCGGTACTGCCGGCGATGAACAAGTCCATCGAGCAGGGCTGGAACGCCCTGGGCGACGAAGAGCAGCAGATGCTGCAACTGACCGAGCAGCTGGGCGAGCTGGTGGACTCGGTGGAGGCCCTGGGCAGCAGCATGACCAGCCAGGACATCGCCACCGGCAAGGGCATCGCCCAGTCCGCGGTGTCGCTGCTGTACGAGGTCGGCTCCGCCGGCGCCGAAGCCACCGTGCCGATCGCCGGCATGGCCATGGCGGTGCTGAGCATCGGGCAGAGCTTCTACACCCTGATCGCCGATGACAACCAGCTGATCGCCACCATGAACCAGATCAACGCGATCAAGGCGCAGCTGTCCGACGAGGCGCTGGGCGTAGCCCTGACCAAGTCCACGCTGCAGACCCTGTACCGCGTCGAGGGCCAGTTCCTGGTCCTGCGCGATGCCCTGCCGGCGCTGGTCGACCTCTGGGTCACCCAGCAGGCCAAGACCCAGGACGCCATCGACGCCCTGCACGCCGGGGCCCAGCCCGACCAGTACCTCGACCTGCTGACCCTGCCCCAGGCGCTGGCGGCCTGGACCACGATCAACAACTTCGTCACGCAGTTATCGAAGACCGACATCGGCGTCGGCGAGCCAGTGACGATCGACATCAGTTCGGCCAGCGTTCGGCCAACCTTTGCGAACTTTATGCGCAATTGAAGGACCTCCCGCGTTTCCACCCCTACCAGAGGATGTTCATGATGAATGTTGCCCTGACCGACTCGAGCACCACGACCCAGGCCCCCGACACCCTGATCGGCAATACCAACGTTTCCTACAACGCCGCGCAGCTGATCACCTTCGCCTGCCATGCCGTGGTCAATACCGTCTTCATCTCGCCGACGCCGCAGCCGAGCTGGTTCGACAGCCTCAATGCCGAACTGGGCGTGGCGCAGACCCTGTCCCAGCAATGGATCGACACCCTCGGTCCGCAGGTGACCAAGACCATCCCGCTGCAGGTGATCAATTTCGGTTCCGACTTCACCGCCGCGACCAATGCGATCCTGCAGATCGTCCAGCAGAACCCCACCGCCTCGGGGGCCGACAACCCCTATGTGATCGAGGTGCAGACGATCATCGAGCAGACCCTGCTGCCGCCGATCCAGGCGGTGATCGACCAGATGACCCAGACCACCACGGCGCTGACCACCTGGGGCGACCAGATGCAGACCGCGCACAACAACCTGGTCAGCGGTGCCACCAATATCCAGAGCGCGGAAACCCAGCTGACCGCCGACATCAATCAGATGAACGCGGCGATCAGCGCGCTGAATGCCGAGATCCAGCAGGAGAACGAAGCCATCGCCGCCTCGGCCGCGGGCATCGGCGTGGGCATCTTCGCCCTGGTGGTCGGTGTCGCCCTGGCCCCGGAAACCGGCGGCGCCAGCCTGCTGGTGGGCGGTGCCATCGGTGCCGCGGGGATCATCGGCGGTGGTGTGACCTGGGGCGTGATGCAGAGCAAGATCAACGACCAGTTCAACCAGATCGCCGCCGACCAGCAGGAACTGGATGACGACCAGCGTCAGCTGGTAGCCCTGCAAGGCCTGCAGATGGCTTCCGATGGCGCGGTGGCCAGCCTTGAACTGGCGACCCAGAGCCTGTCGAAACTGCAGACCCAGTGGGCGACCTTCCAGGGCGAGCTGCAGGGCGTGGTCACCCAGTTGCAGGCGGCCGACCAGCAGCTGTCGACCATTACCGAAGGGGTGTTCACCCAGGCGGCGGTCACCGAGTGGAACCAGGCCATCGTCACCGCCAACAGCCTGGTCAACGCCCAGGTGCCAATCGAGTCGCAGACCCTGCCGATGTAACGAACGCGGGTTACCAATGGCCGTAGGAGCTGGCTTGCCTGCGATCGACGGCGTAGCCGTCGCAAACCCTGAATCCGCGGTGCGCCTGGCGCACCGTGGAGACTGATTTTACGACGGCTGCGCCGTCGATCGCAGGCAAGCCAGCTCCTACGGGTTCAGCGCCAGCCCACTGCAACAGGAGTGTTCCGATGAGTTTCGATGCCACCCAGACCAATCAGCAGATCAGCGATTCGGTCGGCAGCATGCTGCTGCTCAATTCGTCCTGCCAGGCATTGATCGAGGCGTCGATCGCGCCCTCGGACTCGCCCTGGTACCCGGTGCTCGACCAGGAGCTGGGCCAGGCGGAAAACCTTGTGGTTGGCTGGCGGCAGAACGGTTTCCTGTATTTCCAGGAACAGATCCTGGCCCAGACCGCCGCCTGCGCCGCCGCCTTCCTCGCGGCGCAGCCGGCGCTGGACCAGGCCTTCGCCCAGTTGCAGGTGCAGTTCGACAGCACCCTGCAGGCCAGTATCGTCGCCCAGCTCAATGCCCTGGAGGCGCCGGTACAGGCGATGATCGACGCGATCGACCAGTACACCGACCGTCTCGGCACCTTCAATAGCCAACTGGCCGTGCCCTATGCCGCGATGAACCGCAGCATCGCCCAGATCCAGGCCCAGGAAGCCGATATCCAGGAACAGATCACCACCATCAACGCGCAGATCGCCCAGTTGCAAGCGCAGGTACAGAGCGATCGGCAAGCCATTGCCCAGGCCCAGGCGAAGAAGACCAGCGGCCTGGTGGAAACCATCTTCGGCGTGCTGCTCACGCCGTTCACCGGCGGTGTCTCGCTGATCCTGGCCGGGATCGGCGTGGCCAGCATCGCCCAGGCCGAGGAGCAGATCTCCAGCCTGCAGGACAGCATCGCCCAGTACCAGAGCACCATCGCCAGCGACCAGCAGGACCTGTCCAGCGACCAGCAGCAGGTGGCCACGCTGAACGGCCTGAGCATGAGCCTGGCGCTGGTGATCGGCGATGTCACCGACATGACCAGCGCCCTCGATGCCTTGAATGTCAGCTGGCAGGTGCTGTCCGGCGAGCTGGGCAACGCCGCCAGCGACGTCGCCCAGGCCGAGAACGCGCAGCAGGCCCTGGTAGCCCAGGTGTGGTTCGATGCGGCGTGCAACAGCTGGCAGGCGATCGCCGGGTTCGTCGCCAACATGCAGGCCAACAATGCACCGCAGCCGGATCTGGTCAGCATCGGTCAGTGATCAGGCCGGCGGATCGGCGTGGATGACCCGTTGCCGGTCGGCCTGCGGGCGATTGATGAACAGGGCGTCGAGCAGCGGGCTGTCGGAGTGCAGCGTGGCATTCCAGTGGGCCGAGAGGTGGATATAGCGGCGCCGCAGCAAGGCCATTTGCGCCGCGTCCAGACCGTGCCCCAGGCGCGGCGCCAGGCCATGGGCCAGCAGTCTGGCGGCGATCGGGCGCAGTTCCTCGGGCAGTGCCAGCTCGGCGCTGTCCGGCACCGGGTCGAACGGCACCCCGGCCGCGCACGCCAGGGCGTGCATCAGGCGCAGGTAGACCAGCGACAACTCACCCCGCACCCGGCGCTCGCCACGAATGCGCACGCGCACACGCTTTTCCCGGTACAGATCGCGCTTGGGCAGGAATGGCTGGGCGACGCTTTCGCTGTCCAGGTACAGGCGCAGGCCAAGTGCCTCCCAGGCCTGGCGCTGGCGTTCCAGGCAGGCACTGGCCAGACGCCAGGCCTGTGTCTGCTGCAGCGCCAGGTGAGCGGGCTCGGTGCTGCTGAACGGTCGCTCCAGCACCAGCACCTCGTCCTCTTCAGCGCGGTATCCGCCACCGATATCGCAGTGATCGCCCGGCAGGACCAGGTCGACATCGGTGGCGACCAGGGGAAAGTTCACCCGCCATTCGTCCGCCGCCACCAGTTGCACCCGCTGCCGCGCCAGCCCAGCCGGCAGTTGCGTGCGCAGACCGTCGAAATCGGCATTGGCGGCGCTGAAATTGCCCTTGAGCGGGGCCATGATGCTGGCCACGGTATCGAACAGGCCGACGAAGTTGAGCCGCAGCGGATACCCGCCACACGCCTGGGTCAGCGCCTCCAGGTCATTGGCCAGGTGCCGCGCCGCCGCCGCGCCGCGACTGAAACCGAACAGGTCGACTTCGATGGCGGCGATGCGCACGCCGGGGTTGCACTCAAGCAGGCG
Organism: Pseudomonas sp. zfem002; assembly: GCF_032621685.1. Lineage (NCBI taxonomy): Bacteria > Pseudomonadati > Pseudomonadota > Gammaproteobacteria > Pseudomonadales > Pseudomonadaceae > Pseudomonas > Pseudomonas sp. zfem002. The sequence continues at coordinate 10,122 of NZ_JAVYJH010000022.1, forward strand.
CCGCAGCGCCTCGCCGACCTGCGCCGGCACCTGCGCGACCCGCGCCGCCACGCCACTGGCACCGCGCCCGCAGGCCTGGGCCATGAGGTCATCGGCCGCGCCGCGGGTGGTGCCGACGCCTTCGATATACAACGCCAGCGAAGCTCGGTCGGCTGTACCGGGGATGTCTGGCGATTGCCGATAGAGTGCGAACAGCCGCGCCACGTTGCTCCTGCCCATGGCGTAGCTGCCCTGGGCTCGCGACTGCGTCGCGCCCTCCTCGCTGTTGTACAGGTTGAGCCCGGTGCCATCGAAGAACAGGCCGAGATGCAGGGTCAGTGTCGGATTCATGACGGTTCCTTGTGCGGTAGGACAAGAAACCGATCGGATCACCCGGCGAAAAAGCCGGATATAAGAAGACTTACAACAGGTTGTATGAAAGGTCTGACGCTAGCTGAGCAAGGCCTGGATCTGCTCGCGCAGGCTGTCCAGGTCGAACGGCTTGGCCAGGATCGGTGCGCGGAACGCGATGGGGCTGCCGGATTCGCGGATTTCCGCCGGGTAGCCGCTGATGAAGATCACCTTCAGGTCCGGGCGCAGCTTGACCGCCGGCTCGGCGATGTCCACCCCGGAAATCCCGCCCGGCAGGCGGAAATCGGTGACCATCAGGTCCAGGTGCGGCTTGCTGGCGAGGATTTCGAAAGCCTGCGCGCCGTCCTCGGCGAGCAGCACGCGATAGCCCTCGCCCGCCAGGTAATCATTGAGAACCATACGGATCACCGGCTCGTCCTCGACGACCAGTACCACATCTTGTGCATCTACGCTCATGCCAACGCCTTGATTCGAATTCGTTCGGGGGTAATGACCATACGACCCCCGCCTTACACAGAGGTTGCCTGCGGGCGACCACTTTCATCGGTTTGCCCTTCATGCCCATGCATATCGCGTACCAGCGGCAGGTAGACACGGAAGGTCGCGCCCTCGCCTTCGGCGCTGTGCACACTGATCCGCCCGCCATGGGCCAGGACGATCTGCTCGGAGATGTACAGGCCCAGGCCGAGGCCGGCGACGCTGTGGTTCGAGGCGACCCGCTCGAACTGCTGGAAGATCCGCTGCTGGTGGTCCGGGCTGATGCCGATGCCTTCGTCGCGCACCTCGACGCAGGCCATGCCGTCGGCCTCCAGCACCCGCACATGCACCGGGCGCTTGCGCCCGTAGCGCAGGGCATTGCTCAGCAGGTTGGCGATGACCTGTTCGATGCGGAACTCGTCCCAGATCCCTTCCACGGCGCTGGCGCCGTCCACCTCGATGAGCGAGCCGGCCGCCGCGGCCTGGGCGGCGAAATTCTCCACCAGGCCGGCGACCAGTTGCCCGAGATCGAAACGCGAGGGCCGGATCGACAGCTTGCCGGTGCGGATCCGCGACACGTCGAGCATGTCCTCGATCAGGCGGATCAGGCTGTTGATCTGGCGTTCGTCGCGCTCGACCATGGCGCGCATCTTGTCCAGGGTGAAGGCATCGGCGTTGTCCTTGGCCAGGTGCAGCTTGCGCAGCTGGGTTTCCAGGATCAGGCCGTTGAGCGGCGTGCGCACCTCATGGGAGACGATGGACATGAAGTCGTCGCGCATGCGCACCGCCCGTTCCAGCTCGCCCCGCGCCACCTGCAGCTGTTCGAGCAACTGCTGCTGCTCGCGCTGGCTGCGCTCCAGCGCCTGCAACTGGCGGTCGAGGGCCTTGCGCTGGCGGTACAGCTCGACGAACACGGTGACCTTGCTCTTCACCGCGAGGGTGTCCAGGGGCTTGTGCAGGAAGTCCACCGCGCCGCTTTCGTAGCCCTTGAAGGCGTAGTTCATCTCCCGTCCCGCGGCGCTGACGAAGACGATCGGGATGTGCTTGGTCTTCTCCATGCCACGCATCAGCTCGGCCAGCTCGAAGCCGTTCATGCCGGGCATCTGCACGTCGAGGATGGCCAGGGCGAACTCATGCTCCAGCAGCAGCGACAGGGCCTGGTCGGCGGAGCTGGCCTGGTACACCGCGCGGTCGTCGCCCTTGATCAGCGCCTCCAGCGCCAGCAGGTTCTCCGGGAGATCGTCGACGATCAGCAGTTTGGCTTGGATGTGGCTCAACATGGGTGTGATTCCAGCTTGGCGAGCAGATGCCCGATGCCATTCAAAGGGAGTACATGGTCGGGGCGGTGCAGGGCCAGGGCGGCGGCCGGCATGGCCGAGACCTGGGCCTGGGCCGGGTCCTGCACGATGCTCAGACCACCCAGGCGGCTGATTCGTGCCAATCCGGCGGCACCATCTTCGTTGGCCCCGGTCAGCAGCACGCCGGCCAGGGCCGCGCCGTAGGCATCGGCGGCGGACTCGAAGAGGATGTCGATCGAGGGCCGGGAAAAGTGCACCCGTTCCTCCTGGCTCAGCGACAGGCTGCGATCACGCTCCACCGAGAGGTGATAGCCGGGCCCGGCGACGTAGATCATCCCGGCCTCGATGCTCTCCTTGTCGCGCGCCTCGCGCACCGGACGGCGCAGCTTGCGGGCAAAGACCTCGGCCAGCTGGCTGTCGTGATCGTCCGGCAGGTGCAGCACGCAGATCAGCGGGATGGCGAAGGTCGGCGGCAGGCAGGCCAGTACCGTCAGCAGCGCGCTGACGCCACCGGCCGAGGCCCCCATGACGATCGCTTCGATGCGCTTCATAGCTTGCGGTAGATCCGTTCCGGCTTGACCAGCGCTTCGAAGCGCTCGGCGTAGGCGGAAAAATCCAGGGTTTCCTTGCTGCCCAGGACGAGGAAGCCGCGATGACACAGCGACTCGTGGAACAGCCCGAAGGAGCGGTCCTGGAGGTTCTTGTTGAAATAGATCAGCACGTTGCGGCACGACACCAGCTGCACCTCGGAGAACACGCTGTCGGTGGCCAGGCTGTGGTCGGCGAAAGTCACGTTGTCGCGCAGGCTGCCGTCGAGGATGGCATTGCCGTAGGCGCAGGTGTAGTACTCGCTGAAGTCGCGGCTGCCGCCGGCGGCGGCGTAGTTGCGCGCATAGTCGCGCATGGCCTGCATCGAGTAGATACCCTGCTTGGCCTTTTCCAGCGAGGCCGGGTTGATGTCGGTGGCGTAGATGATGGTGCGCTCCAGCAGGCCTTCCTCGCGCAGGAGAATGGCCATGGAATACACCTCCTCGCCGGTGCTGCAGCCGGCGATCCAGATCTTGATCGATGGCCAGGTCTTCAGGTGCGGCACCACCTCCCGGCGCAGGGCGAGGAAGTGGCTGGGGTCGCGAAACATCTCGCTGACCGGGATGGTCAGGTACTGCAGCAACTGCATGAACATGCCCGGGTCGTGCAGCACCCGTTCCTGCAAGGCGGTGATCGTGGCGCAGTCGAAGGTGCGCACGGCATGCAGGATGCGGCGCTTGATCGAAGCGCCGGAGTAGTCGCGGAAATCGTAGCTGTACTTGAGGTAGATGGCCTCGATCAGCAGGCGGATTTCGATGTCGGTATTACGCTCGCTAGTCAAATTCGCTCCAGTTGCGGCAGCCACACACGGATCAGGGAAAACAGCCGGTCAAGGTCGATCGGCTTGGCCAGGTAATCGTTGGCGCCCGCCTGCAGGCAGCGCTCCTGATCGTCCTTCATGGCCTTGGCGGTGACCGCGATGATCGGCAGCTTGCGCCAGCGCGGATCCTTGCGGATCAGGCGGGTCGCTTCGTATCCGTCCATCTCCGGCATCATCACGTCCATCAGCACCAGGTCGATCTCGCTGCCCTGCTCCAGGCGCTCGATGGCTTCGCGACCGTTGCGCGCGATATCCACCAGCGCGCCCTTGTGCTCCAGGGCGCTGGTCAGGGCGAAGATGTTGCGCACGTCGTCGTCCACCAGGAGGACCCTGCGCCCCTCGAAGACCTTGTCGCGGCTGCGCGCGGTCCTGAGCATGCGCTGTCTTTCGTGGGACAGCGTCGATTCGACTTTGTGCAGAAACAGCGTGACCTCATCCAGCAGGCGCTCCGGCGAGCGCGCGCCCTTGATGATGATCGAGCGCGAGTACTTGAGCAGCTCGGCCTCTTCCTCGCGGGTCAGGTTGCGCCCGGTGTAGACGATCACCGGCGGGAAGGACTGGATCTCGTCGACGGTCATGCGCTTGAGCAGCTCGTTGCCGAGCATGTCGGGCAGCTTGAAGTCGATCACCATGCAGTCGTAGATATTCTCCCGCAGCAGCTCCAGGGCCTGCTGTGCGGTGCCCACGGCGGTGATCTGGATGTCATCGTCGCCGATCAGCAGGGCGATGCTCTCGCGCTGCAGCTCGTCGTCCTCGACCAGGAGAATGTGCTTGAGCTTCTGCGTCAGCTTCTCTTCGAGGCGGGCGAACACCGATTTCAGCTCGTCGCGGCTGGTGGGCTTGACCACGTAGCCCACCGCGCCCAGGTGCAGGGCCGGCTCGATGCGGTCCTCGACCGAGATCACGTGCACCGGGATATGCCGGGTGGCGGTCTGCTCCTTCAGGCGCTGCAGCACGGTCAGCCCGGAATGGTCGGGCAGGCGCATGTCGAGGAGGATGGCGTCGGGCACGAAGCGCTCGGCCAGCTCGAAACCGTCGTCGGCGGCGTGCGCCACCAGGCAGTTGTAGCCCAGCTCGTGGGCCAGGTCGAAGAGGATCCGGGCGAAGTTCGGCTCGTCTTCGATCACCAGGATGCAGCGATTGCTGAACGGTGCCTTGTCGCGATCGTCATCGAACGCCGGACGCCGCGTCGGGACTGGCGCCGGCGCGGCCTCCTGCACCGCTGCCGGCACTGCCAGCCGCGGCAGCGGCAAGGGCTGCGGTCGATTCAGCGGCGCCAGCGGCGCCTGGTCGACGATCGGCTCCCAGGCTTCCGGCAGGCTCAGGCTGAACACGCTGCCCTGCCCCGGCGTGCTGCGCACCTCGATCTGCCCGCCGAGCAGACGCGCCAGGTCGCGGGAAATCGACAGGCCCAGGCCGGTGCCGCCATAGCGGCGGTTGGTGGTGCCGTCGGCCTGGTGGAAGGCCTCGAAGATGGTCTGCTGCTGCTCGGCGGCGATGCCGATGCCGCTGTCCTGGACGTGGAACACCACGCCGCCGGGCTGCTGGGCCAGGGTCAGGCTGACCTGGCCGTGCTCGGTGAACTTCAGGGCGTTGGACAGCAGGTTCTTGAGAATCTGCTCCAGGCGCTGGCGGTCGGTGTACAGGGTCGCCGGCACCTGCGGCTCGACGATCACCTCGAAGCCCAGGCCCTTCTGCGCCGCCAGCGGCTCGAACATCGCCCGCAGGCCGTCGGCCAGGCGCGCGACCTGGGTGGTTTCGGCGCGCACATCGAGCTTGCCGGCCTCGACCTTGGCGATGTCGAGGATGTCGTTGATCAGGTTGAGCAGGTCGTTGCCGGCGGAATAGATCGACTCGGCGAACTTGACCTGCTCGTCGCTGAGGTTCTCCTGGGGGTTCTCTGCCAGCAGCTTGGCCAGGATCAGCGAGCTGTTCAGCGGCGTGCGCAGCTCGTGGGACATGTTGGCGAGGAATTCGGACTTGTATTTGCTGGAGCGCTGCAGTTCCTCGGCGCGCTCCTGCAACTGCACCTGGGCCTCGTTGAGCTCGGTGTTCTTGTGGTCCAGGGCGTCGCGCTGCGAGGCCAGCGCCTCGGTGCGCTCGGCCAGCTGTTCGTTGGTCTGCTCCAGTTCCGCGCGCTGGGTCTCCAGGTGCGCCTGGGACTCCTTGAGCACCCGCGACTGTTCCTCCAGCTCCTCGTTGGCGGTCTTCAGCTCCTCCTGCTGCACCTGCAGCTCTTCGTTGAGCTGCTGGGTCTGCGCCAGCACTTCCTGCAGGCGCTGACGGTAGCGCGCGCTTTCGATGGAGGTGCCGAGGTTGCCGGCGACCCGTTCGAGCAGTTCGCTGTCGCGCTCGGCCAGCGGGCGCAGGAAGCCCAGTTCGAGCACGCCGTTGATCTGCCCGTCGTTGGTCGCCGGCAGCAGGATCACACTGCGCGGCAGGCCCTCGCCGAGGCCGGAACTGACCTTGAAGTAGTCTTCCGGCACCTCGTCGAGGGTCAGCAGGCGATTCTGCGCCAGGACCTGGCCGACCAGGCCTTCATTGGGCGCGATGATCTGCTCGCGCCCCTCCTGCTCGCGGGAGAAGCCGTAGCTGGCGACCCGGTGCAGGTTGTCGTGTTCGTCACGCACGTAGAGCGCGGCGACCACGCTGCCGAGGTAGTTGGAGAAGAACTGCAGGATGTTGTGGCCCAGGGTCGGCAGGGTCTGCTGGCCCAGCACCCGCTCGGCCAGCTGGCTCTGCCCGGTGCGGATCCAGCTCTGCTGCTGCAGGCGCTCGGCGGAGCGCTCCTGGGCATCGATGTTGTCCTGGTAGCTGCGCGACAGGTTGAGCAGGTCGCGACGGCCGACGTAGGCGAGCAAGGCGCTGATGACGATGACCAGCAGCAGGTACAGGGAAATCGACACCCAGGTGGTGGTGCTCACCTCGTCATTGCGCTTGGCGCGCAATTGCTGTTCGAGCGCGACGAAGTCCTCGTATTCCTTGCGGATCTGGTCGGTCAGGCGCTTGCCGCGACCGGCCTCGATATCGGAGCGGTAGTCGCCACCGGTACGGCGCAGCACGATCATTTCCCGGGCGAATTCGTTCCAGTCGGCCTGCAAGGCCTCAAGGCGTTCGAGGCGGTCGATCTGCGCCGGGTTGTCGGCGACCAGCTCGCGCAGGGTCTGCATCTGCGCGGCGATCCGCGGCCGGGCCAGCTCGTACGGGTCGAGGAAATGCTCCTCGCCGGTGAGCAGGTAGCCGCGCATGCCGGTTTCCTTGTCGATGGACAGCTTGAGCGATTCGTTGGCGTTGTTGATCACCCGGTCGGTATGCCCGACCCACTGGATGACCGATAACAGGTACGCGATCACCGCGATGAACACCACGGCGCTCAGCAGCCCCACTCCCAGGGGCAGGCTGACGTTGCGTACCAGCAGCTTGCGAAAGCGCTGCTGATCGACTGAATTTGACTGGTTCATCTGTTGGTCCATGCGGGCAGAGTGGCAGTTGTTTCCCAGTCTATCCGTCTTCGCGGCTTGCGACAGGGCATAAAGCCAGTATTTGAGGCATGACGTGCGCATTCGTTCCATGCATCATCGCCGGCCGCTATGCTGCATGCGTCGAAACCGGGGAACTTCCACCGGTGCGTTGCTTACAGAGCTAGTACTTACCTTTGCCGCAGGAGTCCCCCATGCCCGCCACTTCCCCGCTTCTGGTCGTCGAAGACGACGACATCGTGCGCATGCTGATGGTCGATGTCCTTCAGGAACTGGGATACGAGGTCAAGGAAGCCGGGGACGGTGAAGAGGCCCTGGCCTTGCTGGGCGACCCGCAGCAGCCTTTCGCCCTGATGCTGACCGATGTAGGCCTGCCCGGCATGGACGGCAAGGAGCTGGCGCGGCAGACCCGCGAGCTGCGCCCGCTGTTGCCGATCCTGTTCGCCAGCGGGTATGGACAGAGCCTCGAAGTGCCCGAGGGCATGCACCTGATCAGCAAGCCGTTCAGCATCGATCAGTTGCGCGAGAAGATGCGCGGGATTCTGGGGTGAGGTTGTCTGGAGATCCGGGAGTGCATGACGACACCCCTCTGGCGCTCTTGAGATCGAGCGCCGCCCGCGCGGCGCATCGCGGATGAATCCGCTCCCACATTTGTTGCAACGTACCTCTGTCTGACAGGCCATGGTTGTCCGCCTTTTGGGGTCGACTCGATATCGAGTCGAACACAACAGCCTCCCCGCGATACATCGCCGAAAAAACAAAGGCTGGCAACTCAAATCCCACAGGCCATGGCACGTTGCAACAAATGTGGGAGCGGATTCATCCGCGATGCGCCGTGCGGACGGCGCTCGATCTTGAGAACGCTGGAAGAGCGTCGCCATGCACTACGACTCACCGCCCCCATCACGACGATCACCTCCCCCCTCCCTGCCACCCCCCTCACAAAAACCAGCCCCACCACCCCGTCTTCAGACTGAAACATGACCAACGGGTCACCCTTTTATTCCGTCCTCTCCTACACTCACTAATCCTGTCTGCAATCGGCCCGCGCGCCTGGTTCGAAAAACTTTGAACCTTCCGCGAACCGGGCCAGTCAGGAACTAGAAGTAGGTCATCGTTTCCGGCATTCGCGGACGCGGCCAGCCCATCCCTACACTTCGTCACCTCGTCAACGGCAGGAGCGCCGTCTGGCGCAGCGCTTGCACGGGTCATGGGGACGCAACATCGCACAACAGAAGAGAGCACACCGCACAGGCATCGCATTCGGGCGCATCGCCCAAAGAACAAGGGACGGAGAGAAGTTAATGATCAGTGCCGCTGTCGAACCGCATTTCGAGCTGAACCCAGACAACAGCGCCCCCGTGGGCAGCGATATCGTCACCACCGGCCGTGGTTTCATCGGCGATAACAGGCAGAACCGGCACAAACGCAAGGTCTTGTTCGTCACTTCGGAAATCGCCGACCTAGTCAAGACCGGCGGCCTGGGCGACGTCTCCGCCGCCCTGCCACGGGCCCTGCGCCATCTGCACGATGTCCGCGTGCTGATCCCCGGCTACCCACAGGTGATGGACAGCGACTACCCGATCCACGTGGTCGGCGAACTCGGCGGCCATGCCGCCCTGCCACCCTGCCGCATCGGCCGCATGGACCTGCCCGACGGCCTGGTCATCTACGTGCTGATCTGCCCCGAGCTGTACCAGCGCGAAGGCACCCCCTACGGCGCCAACAACGGCCGCGACTGGCCCGACAACCACATCCGCTTCGCCCGCCTGGGCCTGGCCGCCGCGGAGATCGCCGCCGGCGAAGGCATGGTCCACTGGACCCCGGACCTGATCCACGCCCACGACTGGCCCGCCGGCCTGGCCCCGGCCTACATGCACTGGCGCGGGCTGCGCACGCCGACCCTGTTCACCATCCACAACCTCGCCTACCAGGGCGTGGTCAGCCTGGCCTGCTGCCCGGAACTGGCGATCCCCGAGCACGCCCTGCAGCAGGAAGGCATGGAGTTCTACGGCAAGCTGTCGTTCCTCAAGGCCGGCCTGGCCTACTCCAGCCACATCACCACGGTCAGCGCCACCTACGCCCGCGAGATCACCACGCCGACGTTCGGCTGCGGCCTCGACGGCTTCCTCGCCAGCAAGGCCCAGCAGGGCCTGCTCAGCGGCATTCCCAACGGCATCGACGAGAGCTGGAACGCGGCCACCGACAGCTACCTGCAACACCGCTTCGGCCTCAACGACTGGGACGGCAAGGCCGCCAACGCCGCCGAAGTACGCGCCCTGTTCGGCCTCGAAGCGTCGAGCGGGCCGCTGTTCGCCGTGGTCTCGCGGCTGGTCTACCAGAAGGGCCTGGACCTGACCCTCGGCGTCGCCGACTACATCGTCCGCCAGGGCGGGCAGATCTGCGTGATCGGCCGTGGCGAGCCGGAGGAAGAACAGGCCATGCGCGAGCTGGCCCTGCGTTATCCGGGCCGGGTCGGGGTGCGCATCGGCTTCAACGAGACCGACGCCCGACGCATGTTCGCTGGCAGCGACTTCCTGCTCATGCCGTCGCGCTACGAGCCCTGCGGGCTGAGCCAGATGTACGCACAGCGCTTCGGCTCGCTGCCGGTGGCGCGCAATACCGGCGGCCTGGCCGACACCATCGAGAACGGCGTGACCGGCTTCCTCTTCGACGAATCCACCGTCGACAGCTACCGCGAAGCGCTGCAACGGGCCTTCTATGTCTACGAGAAGAAAGACCTGCTCAACGCCATGCGCTGCCTGGCCATGACCCAGCCCTTCAACTGGTGCCAGGCGGTGGAACCCTACGCCCGGCTGTACGAGGAACTGGTCGAACGCGCCCTGTGCATGGGGAGATGAGCCATGGCGGCACTGCCCCTGCGTTTCAGCCACGGGGCACTGGTCGAGGATGGCCAGCGCACCCGCTTCGCCTTGTGGGCACCGGATGCCCGCAGCGTCGAACTCGAACTGGACGGCGCCAGCTTCAGCATGGCCCCCGAGGCCGACGGCTGGTTCCGTCTCAACCGGCGCTGCCCACTCGGCGCCCTGTACCGCTACCGCATCGATGGCGAGCTGTCGGTGCCGGACCCGGCCTCGCGCTTCCAGCCCCAGGGCGTGCACGGCCCGAGCCAGGTGCGCGCGCCGCAGCGCTACCCCTGGCGCAACCACACCTGGCGCGGACGGCCCTGGCGCGAGGCGGTGATCCAGGAGCTGCACGTCGGTCTGCTCGGCGGCTATGCCGGGGTCATGGCCGAACTGCCGCGCCTGGCGGCGCTGGGCATCACCGCCATTGAGCTGATGCCGATCAACCAGTTTCCCGGCGAGCGCAACTGGGGCTATGACGGCGTCCTGCCGTTCGCCCCGCAGCACAGCTACGGCACGCCCGAAGCGTTGATGGCGCTGATCGACCGGGCTCACGACCTCGGCCTGATGGTCCTGCTCGACGTGGTCTACAACCACTTCGGCCCGGACGGCAACTACCTGCAGCGCTATGCCCGCGGCTTCTTTCGCGAGGACCGGCAGACGCCCTGGGGCGCGGCCATCGACTTTCGCCGCGCCGAGGTCCGCGACTTCTTCATCGAAAATGCCCTGATGTGGCTCAGCGACTACCGTTTCGACGGCCTGCGCCTGGATGCGGTGCACGCCATCGACGACCCGGGCTTTCTCCGTGCACTGTCCAGTGCCGTGCGCCAGCACTGCGCGGAACAGCGCCACTGCTGGCTGGTCCTGGAAAACGAGGCCAACCAGGCGCAACTGCTGGAGCAGGCCTTCGACGGGCAATGGAACGACGACGGCCACAACACCCTGCACGTCATGCTCACCGACGAGCGCGAAGGCTATTACGCCGATTTCCAGCAACCCACCGCACGCCTGGCCCGCTGCCTGGGCGAGGGCTTCGTCTACCAGGGCGAAACCAGCCACCTCGGCACGCCACGCGGCGAGCCCAGCGCGCACTTGCCGCCCAGCGCCTTCGTGCTGTTCCTGCAGAACCACGACCAGACCGGCAACCGCGCCCTCGGCGAACGCCTGCCACTGCTCTGCTCGCCCCAGGCCCTGCGCGCGGCGACCACGCTGTTGCTGCTGGCGCCGATGATCCCGCTGCTGTTCATGGCTGACGAATGGGCCTGCGAGCAGCCGTTCCTGTTCTTCACCGACCACCACGACGCCCTCGCCGACGCCGTGCGCGAAGGCCGCCGCGCCGAGTTCAAGGGCTTCGCCGCCTTCGCCGATGCGCAGCAGCGCGAGCGCATCCCCGACCCCAACGCCCTGCGCACCTTTCTCGACTCGCGCCCCATGCGCAACGCCCACAGCGCCGGGCACGAGGCGCTCTACCGCGAACTCCTGCAACTACGCCACGCGCACATCGTGCCGCGTCTGGACGGCAGCCACGCCCTCGGCGCCGAAGTCATCGGCGACAAAGCGATCAGCGCGCGCTGGCGCCTGGGCGATGGCAGCGAGCTGCGCATCGATCTCAACCTCGGCGCGGCCCCGGTGCACGCGCCGCTGCCGGACAGCCATCGAACGCTCTTTCACTGCACTGAAGCAGTGCAACAACCCGGCACGCTGCACCCGTACAGCGCCCTGGTCAGCCTGAGTCCAACCCGCGCAGCGGAGCCTGCCCCATGAGTGACCTGCACCTGCATTACCTGGCCCGCCGCGCGGGCGTCGTGGTCGACTGGATCGACGCCAACGGCCGCGCGCAACAGGTCAGCGACAGCAACCTGCGCCGTATCCTCGGCGCGCTCGGTCATCCCGCCGATGACCTGGACAGCATCGAACTCAGCCTGGAGCGGCTGGAAGAAGCCGAAGACGCACAGCACCTGCCGCCGCTGCTCACCGTGGACATCGGCGCCAGCCTCGATCTGTCGCGCTGGTTCGACGGCGGCAGCCCGTGCCAGGTCCACCTCGAAGACGGCAGCGAACAGGCCCTGCACCTGGACCGCGGCGGTGCCCTGCCCGCCGGCCTGCCGATCGGCTATCACCAGTTGCGCATCGGCGAGCAGACCTTCAGCGTCGCAGTCGCGCCGCTGCGCTGCTACACCCTGGGCGATGCGCAGAACCAGGCCACGCCTCGCAGCTGGGGCATCGCCGCGCAGCTGTACAGCCTGCGCCGCCCCGGCGATGGCGGCTTCGGCGACTGCCTGGCCCTGGAGGCCCTGGCCCGCGGCGCCGCCGAGCGCGGCGCCGACGCCCTGGCGATCAGCCCGACGCACGCGATGTTCGCCAACCACAGCCAGACCTTCAGCCCCTACTCGCCGTCCAGCCGGGTGTTTTTCAACGCCCTCTACGCCAGCCCGGAAATCCTCCTCGGCGAGCGCGCCGTGCGCGTGGCCCGGGAAGCGCTGGGCCTGCCGTTCGCGGCGCTGGAGCAGTTGCCGCTGATCGACTGGGCGCAGGCCGCCACGGCCAAGCAGAAACTGCTGCGCGCGCTGTACCGCGACTTCAGCCGCGGCGAACACCCGCAGCGCGAAGACTTCCTCAGCTTCCGCAAGGCCGGCGGCCAGGCCCTGGAGGATCACTGCCGCTACGAAGCCCTGCTCGACGCCGCCGCCAGCCGTGGCGTCGAGGCCGACTGGCGGCGCTGGTTCGATGGCTGGCGCGACCCGCGCAGCGTCGAGGTGGCGCAGTTCGCCGACAACTACCCGGCCGCCATCGAGTACTACGCCTTCTGCCAGTGGCTGGCGGCGCGCAGCCTGGAGCGTGTGCAACAGGCGGCGCGCGGCCAGGGCATGGCGGTGGGCCTGATCGCCGACCTCGCGGTGGGCGCCGACGGTGCCGGCAGCCAGGCCTGGAGCCGCCAGGACGAACTGCTGGCCGACGTGCATGTCGGCGCGCCACCGGACATCCTCAACCGCGCCGGGCAGAACTGGGGCATCAGCGCCTTCTCGCCCCAGGGCCTCAAGCGCAACGGCTTCCGTGCCTTCATCGAGATGCTGCGGGCCAACCTGGCGCATGCCGGCGGCCTGCGCATCGACCATGTCATGGGCCTGCACCGCCTGTGGCTGATCCCCGCCGGCGCCGCCGCGCCGGACGGCGCCTACCTGCACTATCCGCTGGATGACCTGCTGCGCCTGCTGGCCCTGGAGTCCCATCGCCACCGCGCGATCATCCTCGGCGAAGACCTCGGCACCGTGCCCGAGGGCCTGCGCGACAAGCTCGCGGCGCGGGGAATCCTGGGCATGCGCGTGCTGCTGTTCGAACAGGATCCACCCGGGCATTTCAAGCCGATCCTCGACTGGCCGGACAACGCCCTGGCCACCACCAGCACCCACGACCTGCCACCGCTGGCGGGCTGGCTGGAGTCGCGGGACATCGACTGGAACCAGCGCCTGCAACTGATCGACGCCATCGTCGAACGCGACTGGCGCGAGACCCGCCAGAACGAAATCAAGGGCCTGCGCCAGCTGCTGGAAAGCAACTACCACACGGCCCTGCCCGATTCTGACGCGCTGATCGACGCCAGCGTGCGCCTGCTCGGCCACACCCGCGCGCCGCTGGTGCTGCTGCCGCTGGAAGACCTGCTGGGGGTAGACGAACAGCCCAACCTGCCGGGGACCATCGACGGCCACCCGAACTGGCGCCGGCGCTTTGCCGCGCCGGTGCGCGAACTTCTAGACGACAGCGACGCCGCGCGGCGCCTGGAGCTGCTGGCGCAAGCCCGTGAACAGGCCTGGGAGCGCGACCGATGAAGCCCCTGAGCGCGACCCTGCGCCTGCAGTTCCATGTCGGCTTCAGCCTCGACGACGCAGTGCCGCTGGTGCCCTATTTCGCCCGCCTCGGCATCAGCCATGTCTACGCCTCGCCGCTCCTGCAGGCGCGTCCCGGCTCGATGCACGGCTACGACGTGGTCGACCCGACCCGGGTCAACCCGGAACTGGGCGGCGAGGCGGCCCTCGAACGCCTGGTCGCAGCCCTGCGCCAGCACGGCATGGGCCTGCTGCTGGACATCGTCTCCAACCACATGGCGGTGGGCGGCGAGCACAACCGCTGGTGGCAGGACCTGCTGGCCTGGGGCCGGCGCAGCCGCTACGCCGAGTTCTTCGATATCCAGTGGCACTCGCCGGACCCGCTGCTGGAAGGCCAGTTGCTCCTGCCGTTTCTCGCCGACGACTACGGCAAGGTGCTGCAGGCCGGCGAGGCGCCGCTGCGCTTCGACGCCCACAGCGGTCAGTTCCTCATCCATCACCACGACCATCGCTTCCCCATCAGCCCGCCGGACTACGCGCTGATCCTCGCCGCCAGCCAGCTCGCCGACCTGCGCGACCTGGCCGGACGCTTCGCCGCGCTGAGCGATGCCGAGGCCGCCGCGGCCCTGCAGCGCGAACTCATCGCCCTGGCCCGGCATGCCCAGCACGCGGTGGATATCGAACGCCTGCTCGAAGGCTTCAACTCGCGCACGCCACAAGGCTTCGCGCGCCTGCACGCGCTGCTGGAGCGCCAGCCCTACCGCCTGGCCAGCTGGCGCACCGCGGCGGACGATATCAACTGGCGGCGCTTCTTCGACGTCAACGAACTGGGCGGCCTGCGGGTGGAGCGGCCGGCGGTGTTCGAAGCCACCCACGGCAAGCTGTTCGAGCTGATCGGCCGCGGCCTGGTCGACGGCCTGCGCATCGACCATATCGACGGCCTCGCCGACCCGCGCGGCTACTGCCGCAAGCTGCGCCGGCGCAGCACCGCGCTGCTCGCGCAACGCCCGCTGGGCGCGGCGCTGGAGCACCTGCCGATCTATGTCGAGAAGATCCTCGGCGCCGGCGAACGCCTGCACCGCGACTGGCAGGTGGACGGCAGCACCGGGTACGAATTCATGAACCAGGTGTCGCTGCTGCAGCACGATCCCGCCGGCGAGGCGCAACTGGCCGCGCTGTGGTACGAGTCGAGCGAGCGCCCGGCCTTCGCCGACGAAGTGCGCCAGGCCCGGCAACTGGTGCTGCAGGGCAGCCTCGCCGGGGATTTCGAATCGGTGGCCCAGGCCCTGCTGCAGGTGGCGCGCAACGACGTGATGAGCCGCGACCTGACCCTCGGCGCGATTCGCCGTGGGCTGCAGGCGCTGGTCGAGCACTACCCGGTGTACCGCACCTATATCGGCGCCTGCGGCCGGCCGGCGCAGGACGAAGGGTTCTTCCAGCAGGCCCTGGAGCAGGCCCGCGCCAGCCTCGGCGAGGCCGATGCCGGGGTCCTCGAACACCTGCAACGCTGGCTCGGCGGCGAAGCCTGGCGGCGCCTGCCACCCGGACGTCCGCGCAAGCAGCTGCGCCATGCCTGCGTGCGTTTCCAGCAACTGACCTCGCCCACCGCGGCGAAGGCCGTGGAAGACACCGCGTTCTATCGCTCGGCGGTGCTGCTGTCGCGCAACGATGTCGGTTTCGATGCCGAGCGCTTCAGCGCGCCGCCGCAGGCCTTCCACGAACACTGCCAGCAGCGCCTGCGCGACTTCCCCGACAACCTGCTGGCCACCGCCACCCACGACCACAAGCGCGGCGAAGACCTGCGCGCGCGCCTGGCAGTGCTCAGCGAGCGCGCCGACTGGTACGCCAGCCGCGTCGAGCACTGGCGCGAACTGGCCGAGCCGCTGCGCCAGCACCTGGGCGACGGCCCGGCCCCCTCCGTCGGCGACGAACTGCTGCTCTACCAGACCCTGCTCGGCAGCTGGCCGCTGGACCTGGATGCGGACGATGCGCTGGCCCTACGCGCCTATGCCGAGCGCCTCCACCAGTGGCAGGTCAAGGCCCTGCGCGAAGCCAAGCTGCGCAGCAGCTGGAGCGCGCCCAACGGCGCCTACGAGGAAGCCTGCGCGGCCTTCCTCGACGCCCTGCTGCTGGACGGGCAGTGCCAGCAGCTGCGCCGTTCGATTGCCCAGGCCGCCAATGCCCTGGCCTGCCCCGGCGCGCTGAACAGCCTGGCGCAGACCCTGTTGCGCATGACCGTGCCGGGCCTGCCCGACCTGTACCAGGGCACCGAGTTCTGGGACTTCAGCCTGGTCGACCCGGACAACCGCCGGCCGGTGGATTTCGCCGCGCGCCGCCAGGCCCTGGACGACAGCCAGCCGCCCGCCAGCCTGCTCGCCGGCTGGCGCGACGGGCGCCTCAAGCAGGCGCTGATCGGCCAGGTGCTGGAACGACGGCAGCGCTTCGCCGAGCTGTTCCAGCGCGGCGCCTACCTGCCGCTGGAAGTGCAAGGCCAGCACGCCGAGCGGGTCCTGGCCTTCGCCCGGGTCAACGACGAGCAGCGTGCCGTGGTCATCGTGCCGCGTCTGGCCTGCGCCCTGCTCGGCAACACGGCGCAACCGCTGATCCCGGCGCAGAACTGGGGCGATACGCGGGTGCTGCTGCCGTTCGCCGTCTCCCCCGCGACCTGCACGGGACTTTTCGAGCAGCGCGCAGTCACAAGCAACAGAGAGCTTTGGCTGAACAGCGCGCTGCAGGCGTTTCCCGTGAATCTTTTCATTGATCACATCGAGTCATCAGGAGCGTACCCATGAGTGTCGAGGAAAAACGCATTCGCGAATTCGCGTATCAGATCTGGGAATCGGAAGGCAAACCGGAAGGCCAGGAAGCACGTCACTGGGACATGGCACGCAAGCTGGCCGAGGCCGAATCCCTCGCGCCCAAGGCCAGCACCTCGCGCAAACCGCGCAGCGCCTCGGCCAAGCCGAAGGCCGAGGCAGCGCCGACCCTGGGCAGCAAGACCGCGGCCGCCAAGCCGGCCGCGGCGGCGAAGAAACCCCGCACGCCGAAGAAACCCGCCGCGATCTGAAATCGCGCCAGCCCTGATGAATCCGCCAGCCGTGGCAGCCGCAAGGCCGCCGCGCTGGCCCACTGTTCCCCAGAATCGCGCTTTCCAGGTGACCCATGAGCCGTAGCAAAGACCACTCCGAACCCGTCCACCACGAACCGTCGCGCATCCGTGAAGGCCTGCCCTTCCCCCTCGGCGCCACCTGGGATGGCCTGGGCGTCAACTTCGCGCTGTTCTCGGCCAATGCCAGCAAGGTCGAACTGTGCCTGTTCGACGCCAGCGGCGAGACCGAGATCGAGCGCATCGAACTGCCCGAGTACACCGACGAGATCTTCCACGGCTACCTGCCCGACGCCCATCCCGGGCTGATCTACGGCTACCGCGTGCACGGCCCGTACGAGCCGCACAACGGCCATCGCTTCAACCCCAACAAGCTGCTGATCGACCCCTACGCCAAGCAGCTGGTGGGCAGCCTGAAATGGTCCGAAGCGCTGTTCGGCTACACCATCGGCCATGCCGACGGCGACCTCAGCTTCGACGAGCGCGACAGCGCGCCCTTCGTGCCCAAGTGCAAGGTGATCGACCCCGCCTACACCTGGGGTCGCGACCGGCGGGTGGCCACGCCCTGGGAGAAGACCATCGTCTACGAAGCCCACGTGCGCGGCATCAGCATGCGTCACCCGGCCGTCGCCGACGCCGCCCGCGGCACCTTCGCCGGGCTGATGAACGATGAACTGCTCGGGCATATCAAGGACCTCGGCGTGACCGCCATCGAGCTGCTGCCGATCCACGCCTTCGTCAACGACCAGCACCTGCTGCAGAAGGGCCTGAACAACTACTGGGGCTACAACAGCATCGCCTTCTTCGCCCCCCACCCGCGCTACCTGGCCAAGGGCAAGATCGCCGAGTTCAAGGAGATGGTCGCGCACCTGCACGACGCCGGCCTGGAGGTGATCCTCGACGTGGTCTACAACCACACCGCCGAGGGCAACGAACTGGGCCCGACCCTGTCCATGCGCGGCATCGACAACGCCTCGTACTACCGCCTGATGCCCGACGACAAGCGCTTCTACATCAACGACTCGGGCACCGGCAACACCCTCGACCTCAGCCACCCGTGCGTGCTGCAACTGGTCACCGACTCGCTGCGCTACTGGGCCGGCGAGATGCATGTGGACGGTTTCCGCTTCGACCTGGCGACCATCCTCGGCCGCTATCACGAGGGCTTCGACGAGCGCCACAGCTTTCTCGTCGCCTGCCGCCAGGACCCGCTGCTGCGCCAGGTCAAGCTGATCGCCGAGCCCTGGGACTGCGGCCCCGGCGGCTACCAGGTGGGCAACTTCGCCCCCGGCTGGGCCGAGTGGAACGACCGTTTCCGCGACACCGCGCGGGCCTTCTGGAAAGGCGACGAAGGCCAGCTGGCCGACTTCGCCGCGCGCCTGACCGCCTCCGGCGAGCTGTTCAACCGCCGCGGCCGGCGGCCCTATGCCTCGGTCAACTTCATCACCGCCCACGACGGCTTCACCCTGCGCGACCTGGTGTCGTACAACGACAAGCACAACGAGGACAACGACGAGAACAATCAGGACGGCAGCAACAACAACCTGTCGTGGAACCACGGGGTCGAGGGGCCGACGGACGATCCGCAGATCAACGCCCTGCGCCTGCGCCAGATGCGCAACCTGTTCGCCACCCTGCTGCTGGCCCAGGGCACGCCGATGATCGTCGCCGGCGACGAGTTCAGCCGCACCCAGCACGGCAACAACAACGCCTACTGCCAGGACAGCGAGATCGGCTGGGTCAACTGGGAGCTGGACGAGGACGGCCAGGCCCTGCTGGCCTTCGTCAAGCGCCTGACCCGCCTGCGCCAGAGCTACCCGATCCTGCGGCGCGCCCGCTTCCTGGTCGGCGACTACAATGAGGCGATCGGGGTCAAGGACGTCACCTGGCTGGCAGCGGATGGCAGCGAAATGACCGTGGAACAGTGGCAGGACAGTCAGGGGCGTTGCCTGGGCATGTTGATGGACGGGCGCGCGCAGGTCACCGGCATCCGCAAGCCCGGCGCCGATGCCACCCTGCTGCTGATCGTCAATGCGCACCACGACAACCTGCCCTTCAGCCTGCCGCCAGTGCCCCAGGGCGAATACTGGAGCTGCCTGCTCGACACCGACCAGCCGCAACGGCGCAAGTCGCGCAAGCTGGAGTTCGGCAGCGCCTACGAGGTGACCGGGCGCAGCCTGGTGCTGCTCGAACTGCAACGCGACGAGGAGGCGACGTGAACGTGACAGCGCGACCGGCGGCACAGGCGGTCAAGGCCCTCAAGGTGCTGACCATCAACACCCACAAGGGCTTCACCGCACTGAACCGCCGTTTCATCCTGCCGGAGCTGCGCGAAGCGGTGCGCAGCACCGCCGCCGACCTGGTGTTTCTCCAGGAAGTGCTCGGCAGCCACGAGCGCCATGCGGCCCGCCATCTCGACTGGCCGCAGGTGTCGCAGTACGAATTCCTCGCCGACAGCATGTGGACCGACTTCGCCTACGGGCGCAATGCGGTCTACCCCGAAGGCGACCATGGCAATGCCCTGCTCTCGCGCTACCCCATCGCGCAGTACCGCAACCTCGACGTGTCGATCACCGGCCCCGAGCGCCGCGGCCTGCTGCATTGCGTGCTGGAGGTGCCGGGGCAGAGCGAGGTGCATGCCATCTGCGTGCACCTGTCGCTGCTGGAGAGCCATCGCCAGCGCCAGCTCGGCCTGCTGCGGCGCCTGCTCGACAGCCTGCCGAGCCATGCCCCGGTGATCATCGCCGGTGACTTCAACGACTGGAAACTGCGCGGCAACCGCCTGCTCCATCAGCACCCCGATCTGCACGAAGCCTTCGAGCGCCACCATGGCCTGCTCGCGCGCACCTATCCGGCCCGCCTGCCGCTGCTGCGCCTGGACCGCGTGTACCTGCGCAATGCCCGCAGCCATGCGCCGCGCATCCTCGGCAGCAAGCCGTGGACGCACCTCTCCGATCATCTGCCGCTGGCAGTGGAAGTGCATCTGTAGCAATGATTCGAAATAGCGCTGGCGGGTTAAATCGCCAGTCTCTCTATGGCTTGAAGATTCCTGTGATTTTTCAGTGAGTTGCCTGCCAAGACGAATCCATCACAGGCCTATCACACAATCTTGACGCCCCCCTTCCGATCTCCTTGACTTCACCGTAGCGACACCCGTTCAGCACTCAATCCGAGCGTCTAGCTCGCGCCTTTTCGCGCGGGACGGGGTTCGCTTGCTGGTTTGGGTCGCCCCTCCTCGAGCCGTGACATCAGGCCAGAACCCTGGCTGTTTCATTGAGGAGATCCGCCATGAAAAAACCGTCGAATCCTTCGGGCTTTGAATCGTTTTTCTTCGCGGTTTCCACGTCGCTGCTCCTGGCAACCCCGGTGGAATCGCAAGCACTCGATCTCGACGATCAAGACCCGTTTCCGGCGTTCGCTGTGCCGACCCTGACCTTGCAACCCGTAAGCATCAGCGGCCTCGGCCGCGAGACCCTCGGCGCCTTTTCCGAGCAGCGCGCGCAGCGTGACCTGCTGCCCGAGCCGGACCTGCTGCAGAGCCAGTGGGCGCAGTTCTTCCCCAGCGCGGCGCGGCCGGCGGCGACGGTGCATCTGGAGGCGCCGGGCAACGACCTGCGCATGAGTCCGGACCTGTTCGTGCGCGAGACTGCGGGGGGCAGCGTCCATCGGGCGGGGATCTTCGTCGGGCACAGCGATCTGCAGAGTGGTTTCGACGGCAAGCGTCCGCAGCTCGGCGAGAAGAACAACAACGTGCGCCTGCAGGGGGAAAGCGTCGGCATGTACTGGAGCATGCGCCATGAACAGGGCTGGCATGTGGATGCGGTGGCCATGGGCACGCGCTTCGACGCCAGCGGGCGCAATGACGCCGGCGAGCGGATCGACGGCGACGGGCATGCGCTGACCTTCTCGGTGGAGGGTGGTTTTCCCATCGGCCTGGGCAAGAACTGGGTGATCGAGCCGCAGGCGCAGTTGGTCAACCAGCAGTACTTCGCCGCCAGCCAGGCCCAGGCCGAGGCGCTGCAGGCCTACGATGGCCAGCCGAGCTGGAGTGGTCGGGTCGGGGCGAAACTGTCCGGGCACTATGTGGTGAGCGGCATGCCCATCGAACCCTATGTGCGGACCAACGTCTGGTATGACTTTTCCAATGCCGACACGGTGAGCCTGGACAAAGTCGACAAGATCAGCAGCGGGCGCAACGCCGCCACCGTGGAACTTGGCCTGGGCCTGGTGGCGCGGGTCACGCCGAAGGTGGCGCTGTTCGTCAGCGCCGATTACAGCAGCGATGTGGATGACAATGATCTGAACGGGTTG
This sequence comes from Pseudomonas sp. zfem002, assembly GCF_032621685.1. Classification (NCBI taxonomy): domain Bacteria; kingdom Pseudomonadati; phylum Pseudomonadota; class Gammaproteobacteria; order Pseudomonadales; family Pseudomonadaceae; genus Pseudomonas; species Pseudomonas sp. zfem002. Next base: position 31,240 of record NZ_JAVYJH010000022.1, read on the forward strand.
ATCGGCAATCTTGGGGTCAGGGTGAGGTGGTAGGCACACTGCGCATTACCCTGTAGGAGCGAGGCTTGCCCGCGAAAGGACCACACAGCGGTCCCCGATGGTAGTGAGGTCGGGGACCGCTTTGCGGTCCTTTCGCGGTGGTTCGTCACACGACAAGCCTCGCTCCTACGAACATGTTCAAGTCCTCCGAATGACGACGCGCCAGAAAGACAAAGACCTTTCATCCAATCATCCAGACAAATCCTACATACCTCACCCACTATCCCGCCCATCCTCTGGCCGGTCGGCCTGCATACCCTCAGAACACAGGAAGGTCATCGCAGGCCATCACCCGTCTTCGAGTACGACTCGATTACCCAGCCAAGAGGAAATACATCGATGGATGGATTTTTCATACGTCGAGGCGACAAGACCAGTTGCGGTGGCGTGGTCACCGGATCCGACAGCCTGATCACGATGATGGGCATCCAGCATGCCCGCGAGGGCGACAGCGTCACGCAAGTCGCCACCTCCGCGCCCTCGCCAATTCTGGAGTAACTGCCCCATGTCCTTGAAAGATTTCCAACAAACCACCGCGCTGGGGCCTGATGCCCTGTTTCTGCTGGAAGGCGCCACGTTCGATACCTCGCCTGGCGGGCAGCACAGGCCGAAGCAGATCGTGATCAATGCGTTGCCGTTGACCAAGCTGCCGGTGGCGATGCGGAAGATGGGGTGGCATACGTCGGCGGCGTTGATGCAGCGATGGTTTGACAGTCCGGGGTGGAAAATGCCGGAGTCGTGGAAATCAGACTACGGTCAACCGTCGCCGATGGTGCTGGCACAAGCGCAGTGCGACGAACATCTTGTGAAGATGAGCTGGGCGATGGGCTTTGAACGGTGCCAAATAGCGGTCAGTAAAGCTGAATTGGCTCTCACTACACCAAACGCTATCGTCCGATTGAAGACCCTGCTGCAGAAAGTCGGTTGGAAGAATCGCGGCACGGTGAAATTGGGATGCCCAACATTTTCCGCGCGGGAGATAGACGCTTCGTCCCAAATCAACTTCGTGACACTTGGCACCAACACCGACACGCTCGACGATATGTATGGAGCTCTGGGCATAGCAACGCTAAAAATTGGTGTCGCAGGAAGAACGTTCAGCAAGATTGCGCCAGACACCCAGAAATTACGAAATTACTTTCAGGTCGAGCACATCGGCTTTTACATTCGAGACCACTATGACTTCAATGGCCCCCAGTTTTTGGGAATCTGGACAGCAAATCGCGTTCTATCAAAAAAGGAAATGCTTCGATCTTCCCTTCCAAGCGGACAATCGATCTACAAATGGGCAACCGACGAATTCGCGCTCATTCAGAATAGTGATTTCAGAAATTACAGAGAACAAATTGGAATGGGTGGCGACTACGTTCTCTACTCCGATGTGCTCTGGAAGAAAGTCGACAAGATCATTGATCTGGGTGAAGCGCCTTGAAACCGCTCTCGAAGTTTTTGTTTCTAGGGGGCGGTGCAATACTCGGGCTTTGGTTCGCTTCCGACTGGTGGGAAAAGGGCCTCGCTTCTCCGATGGACAAATCCGTAACAAGCCCGAATGGTTGCTCTACTCTTCGGGCTTTCAAGCCGTTTTGGTTATTACCTGACATACTGCACCGTGAGTTCCCACCCAACGAAGATGGTGCTGTACGATGGTTTCCCGCATGGGAGTCCCCCGGTTTCTTTCGCTTATATGACAACCACAACGGCCAACTTATTGGCGAGACCGTCATTTATGATCTCGCGTTTTCAGGAGGCGGTCTGGACTGGAACCGCGGCGGAGGTGTTTGGGTAGGAATGACTTATGTTGGCCCAAGCATCCAAGACTGTATCGGTGTCAATCCCGACCTGGGTCCAAGATCTTGAGGGCTCACCTGGTTCTTCTCGCGACATCACTTATCTCAGGAGGGCTCTGGCTATCCTCAGAATGCTGGGAAACAGGACTCGCAGCCCCACTCAGCGATCCTGTAATCAGCCCCAACGGATGCTACCGTCTGCAAAGCTTCAAACCGTTCTGGGTACTACCCGATATTCTTCACAGAAAAGCGGATCCTAACGAAGACATCAGTCCAAAATGGCTTCCTTGGTGGGAATACCCTGGATTTTACCGACTGTACGATCATCGTAGCGGGAAGCTTCTGGGGGAAAGCAGGATCTACGACTTGGAACAAGCCAGCGGCCCGATTAACTGGGGGGTTAACGGAAATGTATACGCAGGCATGATTTATGTAGGCCCAAATGCTTCGAACTGTATTTTCGATAAACCGGCTCCAGTTAGAAACTGAGCTGTAAAAATGCCCTATTAAACATTCAAGACAGCACGAGAGCAATTGATTGGGCCTGGTGGCGCGGGTCAGGGTGAGGTGGTAAGCACAGTGCGCATTACCCCGTAGGAGCTGGCTTGTCGGTGTGCCGAACCACTGCGAAAGGACCGCGCAGCGGTCCCAGACCCTACCGCCATCGGGGACCGCTTTGCGGTCCTTTCGCGGGCAAGCCTCGCTCCTACGGGGTAGCGGTGGTTTCCTGCCGGGCCGCCAGCACATTGCACGGCAGATGCTGCAGCACATGCTCGGTGGTACTGCCCAGCAAGCCCTGCGCGCCCTTGCGCTGGCTGCTGCCCATGACGATCACGTCAGCCCGGTGATGCGCCGCGTACTCGCCGATGGCATGGCTGGCCGGCCCGCTGACGAAATGCCGGTGCGCCTCCGGCACGCCGTGAGCATCGGCCAGGTGCTCGAAGGCCAGCTGCGCCGAGCGCCGCACCTCGCTGTTGAAGCCCGGCATGGTCACCGCCCCGGCGCCGAAATCGGCGATACGGGTCTGCGCCACATCCCAGGCGTGCAGCAGATGCAGGTCGGCATCGCACTGGATGGCCATGGCATTGGCCTCGCGGATCACCCGCTCGTTGAGCCCGGTGTGCTGGCTGTCCGGATGCAGGGTGTCGACCGCGGCGATGATCACCCGCGGCAGCGGGCAGCGCACCTCGCTGACCAGGTGCAGCGGCGCCGCGCAATCGCGCAGCAGTTGCCAGTCCGGCGGCGTGAGGAAAACCCGGCGCAGCGCCGACTCATGGTGGACATCCTTGATCACCAGGTCCGGCTCCATCTCCTCGACGTGTTCGAGCATGTCCTTCATCACCTGGCGGCTGAGCTGCACTTCGCAGGTCACTTCCAGACCGTCATGGCGCAGCTGCGTGGCTTCGTCGCGCAGCCAGGTCCAGGCTTCCTGCTCCATCGACTGGCGCAACGCCGTGCCCGAGGCCATGCGTCCCAGCAGGTCGCCTTCCTCGATGAACACCGCCAGGTGCAAGGCCGCATCGGTGGCCTTGGCGATCGCCACGGCGCGCTCCAGCGCCGCGGTGTGCCGCAGGTTGGGCGAAGCGATCATGAAAAGTCGTTGATACTGGCGCATGAGACACCTCCAACGGGTGGTCCGCTCGGCCCCCTCCCTGGGAGATCAACGCGCCCGACCAGGACGGCCAAGGCGGCGCCGCCAGCGACGGATGCGCTGGCGGCGTATTCAGTATAAGCCGCGCTTCACAGACAGGTGGCCAGGGCGGCCATACGGCGCTGGGCCAGCGGCCCCTTGGTCTTGGCGTAGAACTTCACCTGGCTGCCGGCGCCGGCGGCGGCGATATCGGCGAAGAACTCGGCGCCACGGGTGGAAACCACGATCAGCTCGCGCTCACGCTCCAGATAACCACTGGCATCGACGCCGAACACGGCTTCGTCCTGCCAGCTGAACTGCACGCACTCGGCGACCTTCAGTGCTTCTTTGGTCGAATTGAAAATCTTCTCCGGCTGGCCGGAGCGGGCCTCATCGATCACCGCCGAGGCACAGCCCGCCAGCAGCATCGCGGCGATGATCGCCAGTCCTGTACGCATGTTTCACCTCGTCGAGCGCAAAAAAGGAGGCGACTTTAGCACCGCCGGGCCCGTCGCCGAAAACCCTGTTTTCCGTGTGCCAATAGACGCCATCGATCACACCATCAAGAAGGTCGATTAGTCACACAAAAAACATGGACATAAACTGCCCGCGACTACGCCCGCAAGCCGCCAGCAGAGTGCGCTACCGCGTAGTCCCTGCATGCTTTGGCCTGAACACCACTGACCGATCCTGACGCTTTCACCGGCGGGCCCCCGCGCGCCCGGTCGGCGCCCAGGCTCGGCCGCGAGAAGGAGATGATCATGGGACTGGGTAGACGACAGTTCTTCAAACTGTGCACCGTGGGCGCCGCCACCGCGACCTGCGCCACCCTGGGCTTCGCCCCGGGCATGGCCCAGGCCACCCAGTCGCGCCAGTACAAGCTGCTGCGGGCCAAGGAGACCCGCAACAACTGCACCTACTGCTCGGTGGGCTGCGGCCTGCTGATGTACAGCCTCGGCGACGGGGCGAAGAACGCCAAGGCGCGGATCTTCCATATCGAAGGCGACCCGGATCATCCGGTCAGCCGCGGCTCGCTGTGCCCGAAAGGCGCCGGCCTGGTCGACTACATCCACAGCGAACAGCGCCTGCTGTTCCCCGAATACCGCGCACCGGGCTCGGACAAGTGGCAGCGGGTCAGCTGGGACTACGCCATCGAGCGCATCGCCCGCCTGCTCAAGGACGACCGCGACGCCAACTTCATCGAGAAGAACGCCAAGGGCACCACGGTCAACCGCTGGCTCAGCACCGGCATGCTCTGCTCCTCGGCGGCCAGCAGCGAAACCGGCTCGCTGGACCAGCGCTTCACCCGCGCCCTGGGCATCCTCGGCACCGACAGCCAGGCGCGGGTCTGCCACGCGCCGACGGTATCGGCCCTGGCGCCGACCTTCGGCCGCGGCGCGATGACCAACAACTGGGTCGACATCAAGAACGCCAACGTGGTCCTGATCATGGGTGGCAACCCCGCCGAGGCGCACCCGGTGGGCTTCAAGTGGGTGATCGAGGCGAAGATCCGCAACGGCGCCAAGGTCATCGTCGTCGACCCGCGCTTCAACCGCAGCGCCGCGGTGGCGGACATCTACGCGCCGATCCGCGCCGGCTCCGACGTGACCTTCCTGATGGGCATGGTCAACTGGCTGATCAGCCACGACAGGATCCAGCACGAGTACGTGCGCGCCTACACCAACGCCAGCCTGATCGTGCGCGAGGACTACCACTTCGACGAAGGCCTGTTCAGCGGCTACGACGCCAGCAAGCGCAGCTATGACCGCAGCTCGTGGAACTACGAGCTGGACGAGAACGGCTTCGCCAAACGCGACCTGAGCCTGAGCCATCCGCGCTGCGTGTGGAACCTGCTCAAGGCCCACGTCGCCCGCTACACCCCGGAGATGGTCAGCAGCGTCTGCGGTACGTCGCAGGAAGACTTCCTGCAGATCTGTGCGATCCTCGGCGAGACCAGCGCCCCGGACAAGACCGCAACCTTCCTCTACGCCCTCGGCTGGACCCACCACACCAACGGCGCGCAGATGATCCGCGGCTCGGGGATGATCCAGCTGCTGCTGGGCAACATCGGCATGGCCGGCGGCGGGGTCAACGCCCTGCGCGGCCACTCCAACATCCAGGGCTACACCGACCTCGGCCTGCTCTCCCTGCGCCTGCCGGGCTACATGAACCTGCCGTCCGACGCACAGACCGACCTTGCCACCTACCTCAAGCAGACCACCCCGGCCGCGCTGCTGCCGGAGCAGGTCAACTACTACAAGAACACGCCGAAGTTCTTCGTCAGCCTGATGAAGAGCTTCTGGGGCGACAAGGCCACCAAGGACAACGACTGGGGCTTCGACTGGCTGCCGAAGTGGGACGACAGCTACGACGTGATCAACTTCACCAACCGCATGTACGAAGGCAAGGTCAACGGCTACATCGCCCAGGGCTTCAACCCGGTGGCCGCCTTCCCGGACAAGAACAAGGCCCAGGAAGCCCTGGCCAGGCTCAAGTTCCTGGTGATCATCGACCCGCTGGCCACCGAGACCTCGAGCTTCTGGAAGAACCACGGCGAGGAGCACGACGTCGATACCGCGGCGATCCAGACCGAGGTGTTCCGCCTGCCCTCCTCCTGCTTCGCCGAGGAAGACGGCTCCATCGTCAACTCCTCGCGCTGGCTGCAATGGCACTGGGCCGGGGCAGCGCCGCCCGGCGAGGCCTGGCACGACGGCAAGATCCTCGGCCACCTGTTCATGAAGATCCGCGAGCTCTATGAAAAGGAAGGCGGCGCCAACCCCGCGCCGATCCTCAACATGGCCTGGGACTACGCCGACCCGCTGGACCCCAAGCCCGAGGAAGTGGCCAAGGAGTCCAACGGCCGCGCCCTGGCCGACCTGCATGACGACCAGGGCAACCTGATCCTGCGCAAGGGCCAGTTGCTCAATGACTTCGGCCAGTTGCGCGACGACGGCAGCACGGTGTGCTTCAACTGGATCTTCGCCGGCTCCTGGACCGAGCAAGGCAACCAGATGGCCCGTCGCGACAACAGCGACGTCGGCCTGGGCAACACCCCCGGCTGGGCCTGGGCCTGGCCGCAGAACCGCCGCGTCCTGTACAACCGCGCCTCGGCCGACCCGGCCGGCCAGCCGTGGGACCCGAAACGCCAGCTGATCGCCTGGGACGGCGCGCGCTGGAGCGGCGTCGATGTGCCGGACTTCGCTCCGACCATCGCCCCGGGCAGCGCCACCTGCCCGTTCATCATGCTGCCCGAAGGCGTCGGCCGCCTGTTCTCGGTGGGCGCGCTCAACGACGGGCCGTTCCCCGAGCACTACGAACCGACCGAAAGCCCGCTGGCGAGCAACCCGCTGCATCCGGCCGTGACCTACAGCCCCACCGCGCGGGTGTATGAGCACGACCGCTCGCGCATGGGCAAGCGCGACGAGTTCCCCTATGTCGCCACCACCTACTCGATCACCGAACTGTTCCGCCACTGGACCAAGCACTCGCGGCTCAACGCGATCATCCAGCCCGAACAGTTCGTCGAGATCGGCGAAAAGCTCGCGGCGGACAAGGGCATCCAGCACGGCGACCGGGTCAAGGTCAGCACCAGGCGCGGCTATATCAAGGCCAAGGCCGTGGTGACCAAGCGCATCCAGCGCCTGACCATCGACGGCCAGCCGGTCGACACCATCGGCATCCCCTGCCACTGGGGCTACGAGGGCAGCACGCGCAAGGGCTTCCTGGCCAACACCCTGACCCCGGGGGTCGGCGACTCCAACACCCACACGCCGGAATACAAGGCGTTTCTCGTCAACGTGGAAAAGGTCTGAGGGCGCATCCATGTCATACCAGTCCCAGGACATCATCAAGCGCTCGGCCACCAGCAGCCTGACCCCGCCGCCCCAGGCGCGCAGCCACCAGGCCGAGGTGGCCAAGCTGATCGACGTGAGCATCTGCATCGGCTGCAAGGCCTGCCAGGTGGCGTGCAACGAGTGGAACGACCTGCGCGACGAGGTCGGCCACAACGTCGGCGTCTACGACAACCCCGCCGACCTGACGGCGGACACCTGGACGCTGATGCGCTTCGACGAGGTCGAGCACGAAAGCGGCCGCCTCGAATGGCTGATCCGCAAGGACGGCTGCATGCACTGCGCCGACCCCGGCTGCCTCAAGGCCTGCCCGCAGCCGGGGGCGATCATCCAGTACGCCAACGGCATCGTCGACTTCCAGTCCGAGCACTGCATCGGCTGCGGCTACTGCATCGCCGGTTGCCCGTTCGACGTACCGCGGATCAGCCAGAAGGACAACAAGGCGTACAAATGTACGCTTTGTGTCGATCGCGTCTCGGTCGGCCAGGAACCGGCCTGCGTCAAGACCTGCCCGACCGGGGCGATCAACTTCGGCGGCAAGGCCGACATGCAGCAGTTGGCCGCCGAGCGCGTGCGCGAGCTCAAGGGCCGCGGCTTCGCCGGCGCCGGCCTGTATGACCCGCAGGGGGTCGGCGGCACCCATGTGATGTACGTCCTGCAGCACGCCGACAAACCGCACCTGTACCACAAGCTGCCCACCGATCCGCGCATCAGCGCCGCGGTGCAGGGCTGGAAGGGCTGGCTCAAGCCGGCCGCGGCGGTGGCCTTCTTCGCCACCCTGGCCGGCACCGTGTTCCACTACGTCGGCGTGGGCCCCAACGAAGTGGACGAGGACGAAAAACACAACGAGGAGACCCCGGCATGAACAAGGACAAGATGATCCTGCGCACGCGCTTCATCGAGCGCGCCAGCCACTGGCTGATGGTGATCTGCTTCTTCAGCGTCGCGCTGTCCGGCCTGTCGTGGTTCTTCCCCTCGCTCAACGGCCTCAACGCCGTGTTCGGCACACCGCAGATGGCACGCATCCTCCATCCGTTCTTCGGCGTGGTGGTGTTCCTGCTGCTGGTGTTCCTGTTCATCCGTTTCGTGCGCTACAACCTGCCGGAGCCGCAGGACAGGATCTGGTTCAGGAACCTGCCCCAGGTGCTCGCCGGCAAGCATGAACCGGCGCTGCAGATCGGCAAGTACAACGCCGGGCAAAAGGTGCTGTTCTGGGGAATCATGGGCTTGATCTGCGTGCTGCTGGTCAGCGGCGTGGTGATCTGGCGGCCCTGGTTTGCGCCGCTGTTTTCCATCCCGGTGATTCGGATCGGGCTGCTGGTGCATGCACTGGCGGGGATCGGCCTGATCCTGCTGGTGATCGGGCATGCCTACCTGGCGTTCTGGGTGAAGGGTTCGATTCGCGGCATGGTCACCGGTTACGTATCCCAGCGCTGGGCGAAGACCCACCATGACCGCTGGTACCGGCAGGTCAGCGCCAAGCAGGAGGGGAAAGGCCAATGAACAGTATCCGCATGACACCCCTGGAAGGCGGCCAGGCGGCGGTGGGCGAGATCGTCCCGGTGCTGCTGCCGTCCCGCGCGGGCGACTACCGGAAACGCGCCGCGCGCCTTCGGGTGCTGGCGGTCGGGCATCCGATGGCGGATTACCTGGGTTTCGTCGGCGGCTTGGTGGAAAGCCAGCAGCGCCTGCTGGAGTGCCTGCCATTGCCCTCGGCCCTGCTCGAAACCTTGCCGGTGCTGCTCGACGGCAGCGGCGCGCCGCTGGATTGCCGCCGGCATGTGCGGCACGGCCATTGGCTGGCGTTGCTGCGCGGGCTGGGTGAACACATCGAACACCCGGCACTGGAGGACCTGCTGGGCGAAGACGACGAGCGCCTGGGGGCCCAGGCCGACGCCCTGCTGCGCGGTGATTTCCACCAGGTGCACAGCGGCGCGGCGCTGTTTCTCTGGGCGGCGTTGTCGCTGTACTTCCGTCAGTTGGCGGCGCATCTGCCGGCCAGCGGCAAGGCCCAGGGCGAGGGTCGCCAGCACTGCCCGGTGTGCGCCAGCGCGCCGGTGGCCAGCAGCATTCTCAGCGGCGCCCAGGCCGGGCTGCGTTACCTGCACTGCGGGTTGTGCGAAAGCCGCTGGCATATGGTCCGGCTCAAGTGCAGCAACTGCGAGGCGACCGGGGCGCTGGACTATTGGTCGCTGGATGCGCCGCGGGTGGCGGTCAAGGCCGAGAGCTGCGGAGCGTGCGAGAGTTACCTGAAGGTGTTCTATCCGGAGCATGACCGCGATCTGGAGGTGCTGGCGGATGACCTGGCGACGCTGGGGCTGGATGCCGAGGTGGAGCGGGAGGGGTTTGGGCGCAGTGGGGTCAGTCCGTTTCTGTTTCCGGGATGACCCTTGCAAACTCGGTCTACCCTGTAGGCGCTGGCTTGTCGTGTGACGCCCCCTTGCGAAGGACCGCGCCAGCGGTCCCGACATGCCCGGATCTCTGGATAACCATGGCCCGACTGGCTTGCCAGCGACCTGATGTCACTATCTTTCCGCTTTCTGTCCGATTCCCTGCTTACTCGACATAACACCTAAACGGTTAAATCCCTGCCTGAACGTACACGGGATTTACACCATGAACACCTCCCCTTCCCTTGCGCCGCGGGTCTCTGCCGAGCCGCAGTTGCAATGGCTGAACCAGACTGACAGCACTATCGCTGCGGACATCATGAACCTCATCAACAGCACCGTCGGGGATGGCGGTGTCCTGGGCTATGAGCAAGAGATGTCGGTCGACCAGGGTGTCGATTTCACCGCGGCGTTGCAGGCGCGCATCCAGGGTGGAGATACCTATGCGTTGCTCGGGTGTGCACCTGCCGGGCCGGCGTGCCTGGTGATCGTTTCGCGCAGCAGCATGCCGAACTGCCGGCACATCGCCGACCTGAGCAAGGGCGTGGTACACCCGGCCCACCGCGGCTCTGGCCTGGTGGCTCGCGCCTTCGTGGAAATCGTGCGGTTGTGCCAGGCAAAAGGCATCGAACTGCTGACCCTGGACGTACGCGAAGGCACTCGTGCTCACCGTCTATGGCAACGCTTCGGGTTTCAGACCTACGGCGTGCTTGAGGACTATGCGCGGGTAAACGGCGTGAAACATCGCGGCCACTACATGGCCCAGTCAGTGGCAAGCCTGGCCCTGCGACTCAACCTGAACTGACGCGCCATCAATCGTTCGCCTGCGGTCATCGTCGCCAAGGGCTCCCCTTTCAATCATTCAAGGAATGCCGCCATGGCCTTGTCGACTGCTGCCTTTCGCGATCAGCTGGAACAGAAACTGCACCACCACCTGACCTTGTCCCACCCGATATTCCAGGCACTGCTTTCGCCTGAAGGCAACAAGCCGCTGTTGCGCAAGGTGGCTCTGCAGGGCTACCAACTGACCAAGTACTTCCTGACCTATGTCGAGCACCTGTTCTTCTATTGCCCGCTGCCTGCGCATAAGCGGGCGCTGGTCACCAATTGCTTCGAAGAAGAAACCGGGCGGCTTTCGCGCACCGATAACCATGTGGTGCTCATGCAGAATTTCCTCCGCGCACTGGGCATCAGCGATGCCGAGCGCGATGCCGAGCAACCGCTGCCGGCCACCTGGGAGCTGATCGACTTTCGTCTGCAGGCGGTGCGTGACCCGGCGCGTTACCACGTTGGCGCGGCAGCGGTGATGATCGCCAGCGAAGGGCAAAACCTCGAAACCGTCGCCGGCGATGCACGTCATGTGTTGCTCGGGCGTGCTTACGGCCTGGCGGAACAGGATCTGCTGTTCTTCTCCGTGCACCAGAAGGAGGACGTCGGCCACGTCAACGAAGGCCTGGACCTGGTGTCGGAACTCTGCACCACGGCGCAGATGCAAGAGGAGGCCTTGCACGCGGTAGACCACACCTGCCGGCTGTTCTACGCGATGTACGAAAACATGTACCAGGCGTATTGCCGGGTTCCCGAGGCCGAAGCGGTTTGATACCCCGCAAGAAGGATTGGTCATGAATCAGAAATTCAGCTCGACCTTGATCGTCTCGGTGCTGGTCGTCGGCTTCGTGGTGATGTTCCTGTCCAGCGCCCTGAAAGGGCTGTACCAGGTGTACTTCGTCGACCTCGCCGCTCACTTCGGCGAGGGGCGTGCGGCGCTGGCCACGGCCGGTTCGCTGTTCGTCCTGACCATCGGCCTGGTGTCGCCCGTGGTGGGTTGGCTGAGCGACAGGGTCGGGCCGTTGAGCACGGTGGCCCTGGGCAGCGTCAGTGCAGGGCTGGTGCTGCTGGGGGTGACCCTGGTCGGCACTCAGCTGATGCTGTTCACCCTCTTGTATGGCCTGCTTGGCGCCTTTGCCCTGGCGGCGATGACCTACGTGCCCATGGGCATCCTGGTCGATCGCCTGGTCGCCGAACGCTTCAAGGCCTTTGCTTTCGCTTTCGTGACCAATGGCACGTCGATCGGCTTCATCGTGCTTTCGCCGCTGTGGATCATGCTGCAGCAGCGCATAGGCTGGCAGCCGGTGTTCTCCTGGGTTGGCCTGATCTTCCTGATTCCGTTGAGCCTGGCGCTGTACTGGGTGGCCCGGACGGTGCCGTTGAAGCCCGATCCGCAGGCCGCCCTGGTCAAGCACTCGGTAGCGTTCCTGCTGCGTGACTCGCGTTTCTTCGTGCTGGCGCTGAGCTTTGCCAGCTGTGGCGCCACCATGGCGTTCATCGACGTCCATCTGGTGTCGTTCTGGCAGGGCGAGGCGCTGCCCAGCTCGGTACAGGCCAGTGGCCTGAGCCTGCTGGGGGTGCTGGAACTGATCAGTGGCCTGATGGCTGGGTGGCTGGCCACCCGCTACAACAAAGGGCTGCTGTTGATGCTGTTCTACCTGCTGCGTACGGCGGCGGTGATTGTCCTTCTGACCACTCCGGGACCGCTTGGCACCTACCTGTTTGCGGTGCTGTTCGGTGCCAGTTACCTGGGCACAGTGGTACTGACGTCGGCATTTTGCTTTGCCCTGTATGGCTCGGAAATCAAAGGCAAGGTGTTCGGCCTGCTGTTCCTGGTGCACCAGCTGGGCGCCCTGGTGGCCACGCAGCTCGGCGCACTGGATTTCGACAGGCATCAAAGCTACCAGTTGACCCTGGCTGGCCTGGCGACGGCCACCGTGGTGGCTGCGCTGGCTTCCTTGTGGCTGGTATCGGCGCGCACCGCAGCACAAACCCCGACCTCGCCAGTGGCTGAACCTGAGTAGTTCACCGATCAATTGCCCATCGTTCAATGCAAACAAGGAGGTGCACCATGCAATCGTCTGCGATTGGCCTGGATGGTTTTGACGCAACTTCGGCGTTGCACAGCAATCGGGTCAGCGATTTGTCCGATGTTTTCTGCGAGCCACTGGCCATGACATCTGCCTATACCTTCGCTTCAGCGAAGGAAGCGGCGGAACGCTTCAGCGGCCAACAGCAGGGCAATGTGTACAGCCGCTTCACCAACCCCACGGTGCAAGCGTTCGAAAGCCGCGTGGCGGCGCTCGAACATGCGGAAGGTGCCGTGGCGTTCGCCTCCGGGATGGGCGCGTTCACCGCGCTTTGTCATGCGTTCCTGCAGCAAGGTGACAATATTGTCTGCAGCCGCGATGTGTTCGGCACGACCGTCAGTGCCTTCAGCGTCTACATGGCTCGTTTCGGGATCGAGGCGCGGTTCGTCGACCTGACCGACCTGACCCAGTGGCAGCAGGCAATCGACGACAGGACCCGCCTGGTGGTGCTCGAGTCCCCCTCCAACCCGCTGCTGAAAATCGGCGACATTCGTGCCATCAGCTTCCTGGCACACCAGAAGGACGCTCTGGTCGTGGTGGACAACACCCTGCTGACGCCGGTGTTCCAGCGCCCGCACACCCTGGGTGCGGACCTGGTCATCCATTCGGCAGGCAAGTACATGGACGGTCAGGGGCGTGCTCTGGCAGGTGTGGTGACGGGTTCGCAACACCTCATGCAGGCGTTGAGGGGCGTATTGCGCACCCTGGGTATTTCCTGCAGCCCGTTCAATGCCTGGTTGCTGCTCAAGAGTCTGGAAACCCTCGAAATCAGGATGCTGCGTGCGCAGCAGAGCGCCCTGGAACTGGCCCAGTGGCTGAGCGGGCAACCGCTGGTGAGCGCGGTGCACTACACCGGTCTGGCTCACCACCCCCAGCATGCCCTGGCCTGCACCCAGCAGGACGGTCATGGCGGGCTGCTGAGTTTCGAGATCGTCGGTGGGCAGCCAGCAGCCTGGCAATGGATCGATGAACTGCGTTGTGTGGCCCGCTGCACCAACATCGGTGATACCCGCAGCATGGTCACCCATCCGGCCAGCACCACCCATGGCCGCCTGGATGCAGAAGCGCGGCATCAGGCGGGCATCAGCGACGGCCTGATCCGCTTGTGTGTCGGCCTGGAGCGCGTGAGCGATATCAAGGCCGATCTGCAGCAGGCGTTCGACGCCGTGTCCTTTCAACGAACGGTGCACGTGCCGTCAGGCCTGTCCCGGAGTGCGGTGTGCAATGGCTGAAATACTCGCTTCAGGTTTCGCGATTGGCGTGTTTGCCGTGGGGATGCAACTACTCGCCCTGGTCGCGGTGTATGGCACCGGTGCCGGCAAGGAAGCGCGTGGGTATGTCGTGGCGTTCGGGCTGGGCTGCTGTGTGCTGCTGGGGATGGTGATGCTGGATCCCTTGGCGCTTGGCGGCTGGCACATCGATGGCCTGGCAATAATGGCGATGTGCGGCTGATGCCGGCGTCGTGTCTTTGGTGAACCGGGGCTGGATCAGGATCCGCCTGGGCGTTCTGGGGTATTCAAATGTACAAAGTAATGGCCATCAGCCTGTTGCTGGGGTGTGCGCTACCGTTCGCAGCGGCACAGGGTGAGGTTGCATCGAGCACTGGCGACAGTGTTGCCAGCGTCAGCAAACGCCTTGTTTCGTTCTACAGTCAGCCCCTGCCCTCCGCCGGCAAGGCGACCCCGATACGGGTTCCGGCTGTGCTGTCGCTGCCCGCCAACGTGACGGGGCCGGCACCGGCGGTAGTGATCCTGCACGGCTCGGCGGGAATGGACTCGCGCGGCCCGCTGCACGGTGGTGACCTCAATGCCCGCGGCATCGCCACGCTCGAGCTGGACATGTGGGGCGCACGCCGCCTTGCTGGCGGTGCACAAGGGCGGCCGCCGCGTGTTCACGACACCTTGCCGGACCTGGCGGGTGCCTTGGCTTATCTGGCCACTCAGCCCGGTATCGACAGCCACCGGGTGGGGGTGCTCGGTTTCTCCTGGGGCGGTGCTCAGACCATGCTCGCGGCTTCTGCGGCCATCAACGACGAACTGGAGCAGGCCTCCGGCGTGCGTCCCGTCGCGCTGGCAGCCTTCTATCCCGTGTGCTGGGGCTACAACCGCGTTCCCGGCTACAACCTGAAGCACCTGGCGCCGGCGCGCCTGTTGGTCCTGGTGGGTGAAAAGGACCAGTACGAGGATGACCCCGCTGCTTGTCCAACCCTTGTTTCAAGCCTGCCTGCCGAAGACCAGGCACGAGCGCAGGTGGTGGTCTACCCCGGCGCCGAGCACGGCTTCAATGGCCTGGAAGCCGCTCAGGAGTACAAGGATCCCTTCCTGCACCGTGGCCAGGGCGGCCTGGGGCGTTCGGCACCGGATCCAGCGGCGCGGGAGGCGTCGCGCAAGGCCGTGGTCGGGTTTTTCACTGACAGTTTCACCACCACGACCGTGAGTGGCCGGTGACAACGGGGGCCTAGGCGTTGTCCTGAGTGATCACGCTGCGAAACTGCAGCGGCGGTTGTGGCATTTCCCGGCGCCATGCCAGGCGAAAGGCATGGCTGCTGCCGTAACCGCAGCGTTCTGCGATCTGCTCCACATTGAGCCGGCTGCCGCGCAAAAGCTCACGGGCCAGGTCAATGCGTTGGGCGCGCAAGTAGTCCTGCAGGGTTTGACCGGTATTGTCGCGGAACAGCCGCGCCAGGTGCCGGTAGCTGACATTGAACTGGCTGGCCAGTTGTTCAAAGCTGAAATTGCTGCCCAGGTGCGTATCGATATGGTCCTGGGCCGCGTGTACCAATGGGTGGATGTGATTGCGTGCCAGGTCCGCCGCGCGCAACTGCACATCTTCGCCGGCGCGGCGACGGTAGATGACCAGCTCCTGCGCCACCTGGTTGGCCACTGTTTTGCCGTAGAGCCGAGACACGATATGCAAGGCCAGGTCGGTCCCGCTGGACACGCCGGCCGAGGTGAACACACCGTCGTCCTCCACGAAAAGGCGATTTTCCAGCACCCTGGCGTTTGGGTAGCGAGCCTGAAGCAGGCCGACGTAACGATGGTGCGTGGTGCATTGACGGCCATCCAGCAGGCCGGCTTCGCCCAGCAGGAACGCACCGGTGCAGATGGAGCACAACTGCAGATCTGGCGTTTGCCCTACCACCTTCGCCAGCCACTGGGCGGTCGCGGCCAATATCGCGGCTTCGCTGGTGCTCACAGACAGCTTGTTGCCAACGACGAACAGCAAGTCCTGGGGTGAGAGCTGTTCCGGCAACTGCTGCAAGCCACTCAAGGTCACGCCCTGAAAGCTGCTGATCTGCGGCTTCGCCGCGATGCAACGCACGTTGATCGGCGCCAGTTGCAGCTCTTCGAGGCTCGCCATGATCTGCAACGGACCGCCGAGATCCAGGATGTGTGTGCCCGGGAGCAGCAAGAACCAGATAGTGCGCATGACGGTATTCCTTACATCTCCAAGCGCCTGACGTTGGGCGGCACCTTGCCAACATAGCGTCAAAAGGCCATGCATTGAAAGTCTGCTGAGTCTGGTGGGTTGATTGTGGCTTTCTTGGAGAGTGCGCTTGCGAGTGTGGCAGGAGCGTCAGGATGCTGCGTTCACCCAGGACCTGTTCGCGGCGATGTGCACGGGCAGCGGTGAGGGAGCTGAATCACGGACAACTCCTTCAGTTAGAACAATGAAGGGTGAATCGTCCTGACTCTTAGACGCTGTGATCGGCAGTTCTGGGTTGTTTTCAGCCGTTCGCGAGCGACTGCTTTCGACCCATAGTAGCCCTTCGCTAAGGGCCGCAAACAGCCAAAAGCGGTCTGTCTGCGGTGTCTGCGAAATAGGGCCGATTCACACGGTCAAAAAATCAATAGAAATCCTCGGTGATGGATTGGAACTACTTAATTCCAGGCCCCTTAAATCAAAGGTTTCCAGCAGCATTCGACCTGATCCGTACCATTTTTACTATCTGGATCCGGCTTCTCCTCTAATAGCAGAGGCCTTCCTAACCAAACTGATTGCCTTGGTCCATTAAGTCGAGCACAATTACCTGATCACGCTATGACAAACGAGCCGTAAATGGAATATTTGATCTACGTATTCACACCTGAGAATTCACTATCCCCCTACTGGTCAATTGGAACCAGTATTGCATCAGTAGTAATTGCCATGGTGGCAGTGGTATTTACATGGCTTCAAGCAAAAAAATCGACAAACACAATCGCCTTATGGTTACGCCACATATCTCGAGCACAACCCACATAAACAAAGACGACGGGACGATTTCGCTTCACTTAGAAAATAATGGAATAGGCCCCGCACTTATCAAAGACTTCTCAATAGAAGTTGATGGGGAAAAAATCAGCTCAGGCGATAAAGTGGAGGAGGCTTTAATTTTACTATTAAAGGGCCTTCCAATCGACAAGTGGGGGCATGAGTCGATTGCACGAAATTCATTTTTACCTGCAGGAAAAAAAATAGAACTTGTCACAATAATTTCAAACAAAATTACAGCTGAAGAGATAACAAAAAAAATCGATTCCAGAGCAAATGTAAGAATAGATTACACTTCCATCTATGGAGAGCCTTACACCTACGAATCTTGAGTTTACTTCTGAATCGATAGCAACAGTCTGCCTCAAGACCGTTGATGACGGAGAAACGAAATTGGAAATTATGATTCCTTGCGCGGAGTGCGCGCGCGCTGTCTCGATGGCTGACAATGACTTTGGGCCTGAGGGTGTGGTGCTCCGAAGTAGGACGGTGCACGTTCAGGAGCATAATCTTTATCGCGCCGTTTGCCCGGAAGGGCATCAGCTGGTAGCCATCCTCGATAATCTTCCTTTTGAGCTACTTTTTGAAAGCGGTTTAGAGGCTCTAGTTGACGGCTATCTACGGGAGTCTGTAAGCAGCTTTGCTGCCGCACTGGAACGCCTATACGAATTTTCCATCCGTGTGCAATTGACAGCCGAAAAGGTCGAGGTCGATCAGTTAGATTTGATGTGGAAATCAGTCGCTGCCCAGTCGGAACGGCAGCTTGGAATGTATATCGGCTTGAGAACTTTGAAGGATGGAAAGCAGCCGGCGTTGCTGTCCCCATCTCAATCAAAGTTCCGCAATTCGGTTATCCATAAGGGGTACTTTCCCGATAGCAAAGAGGCTTTCGATTTTGGTGAGGTGGTTTTTAGGCTAATGTTGGATGAGGTTCTGCGCTTGGACGAGAGTTTCAAGGATGCAGTAAGCATCCAGAAACATGCATACCGGGAAAAAGCGTCGAAATCTCTCAAAAGAGAAGACCCACCCCCCTATATGTTTGGCTTTGGATTGGCAGTCGCAGATCGAGCAGATCGACCGTTCTCTGACGTAGTAATGAAAGCGCAAGCGTCAATGCGTAGGAGACGTGCAGACGAAGCACCGCCTGTTCGAATGCCCCGTAGTAATGACACGCACTCTTAGTAATTTTCAGAATTTGCGTCGGTGATTAACTCTGTGAACATACGTGAATCAGATCTGAACTATGTAAGTGCTCCATGAACCCCACATTCAAAGCGCTCAACTGATTCCGGATGCTGTGCTCCCGATTTCTTTCCGGAGCCCGCCGACCATGATGCGACCCGACGCCAAAGTCGAAAAAGTCTACCTCTATCCAAAACCTGTCGACAGTCTACCTCTATCCAAAACCTGTCGACTTTCGAAAGTCCATCGATGGCCTGGCCGCTCTGGTCGAACTCGATATCAAGGTGGCGGTGTTCGATCCCGTGCTTTTTGTCTTCCTCAACAAGCCGCGCAACCGCGTGAAGATCTTGTACTGCATCTCGAAGAGGAAGTTGCGCTGTTGCGCCAGCGCCTGTTTGGCCGCAAGAGCGAGCAGACAGGCGACGTGGCAACACCGCAGTTGCTGCTGTTCAACGAAGTGGAGAGTCTGGCTGAGCCGGTCGATGAGTTCGCCGAAGAAGAAGTCGTTGCGCCAACCAAACGCCGTGGCAAACGCAAGCCGCTGCCCGCTGATTTGCCGCGTATCGAAGTCACCCACGAACTGCCCGAACATGAACTGACCTGCGCTTGTGGCTGCCGCAAACACGTCATTGGCGAAGAAGTCAGCGAGCAACTTGAAATCGTCCCGATGCAAATTCGGGTCATCAAGCACCTGCGCAAGGTCTACGGCTGTCGCGACTGCGAGTCAGCGCCAGTGACGGCAGACAAGCCTGCCCAAGTGATCGAGAAAAGCATGGCCAGCCCCAGTGTGCTGGCCATGCTGCTGACGACCAAGTACGTAGACGGTTTGCCGCTTCACCGTTTCGAAAAAGTGCTGGGCCGCCACGGCATTGACATCCCACGCCAAACCTTGGCGCGCTGGGTGATTCAGTGCAGTGAACACTTGCAGCCGCTACTGAATTTGATGCGCGAGAACCTGTTGAACAGCCGGATCATCCACTGCGATGAGACCCGCGTACAGGTGTTGAAAGAACCTGGGCGCGAGCCCAGTAGCCAGTCGTGGATGTGGGTACAAACCGGCGGCCCACCTGATCGGCCGGTGGTCCTTTTCGACTACGCCACCAGCCGAGCGCAAGAGGTGCCAACGCGCCTGCTGGAAGGCTATCGCGGCTATGTCATGACCGACGACTACGCCGGGTACAACGCGCTGGCCGCGCAGGACGGCGTCGAGCGATTGGGCTGCTGGGCACATGCTCGGCGCAAGTTCGTTGAAGCGCAGAAAGTGCAGCCGAAGGGCAAGACTGGGCGCGCTGACATTGTGCTGAACCTGATCAACAAGCTCTATGGCATTGAACGCGATTTGAAAGACGGCAGCGATGAGGCACGCAAGATTGGCCGTGAAGAACGCAGCTTGCCGGTGTTGGCTCAGTTGAAGAGCTGGGTAGAGAAAACCCAGCCCCAGGTCACGACGCAGAACGCCTTGGGCAAAGCCATCGGCTATCTGGCCAGCAACTGGAGCAAGTTGGAGCGTTACCTCGAGCAGGGTTACTTGCCGATCGACAATAACGCCGCTGAGCGTGCCATCCGCCCGTTTGTCATTGGCCGAAAGAACTGGCTGTTTAGCGACACGCCCAAGGGCGCGACGGCCAGTGCGCAACTCTACAGCCTGGTTGAAACAGCCAAAGCCAACG
The DNA here is from genome assembly GCF_032621685.1 of Pseudomonas sp. zfem002. Classification (NCBI taxonomy): domain Bacteria; kingdom Pseudomonadati; phylum Pseudomonadota; class Gammaproteobacteria; order Pseudomonadales; family Pseudomonadaceae; genus Pseudomonas; species Pseudomonas sp. zfem002. Next base: position 50,961 of record NZ_JAVYJH010000022.1, read on the forward strand.
GCAAGGAGCCTTATGCGTGGCTGCGCCACGCACTGGAACGCCTGCCGCAGGCGTCCTCAGTGGAAGATTACGAAGCCTTGCTGCCGTGGAATTGCACGCCTCATCTGCATAGCTAAGCGCTCGCCCATCTTTGGATAGGTGGGGTTTATGGAGCGCTTACACTGGAACGTCTGCTCGAAGCGGCCAGCGCAGCCGGCGCCCTCAGCGCCGCCTACATGCTGCTGCGCCTGCCGTTGGAGGTCGCGCCGCTGTTCGAACAGTGGCTGCAGGATCACTACCCGCAACGCGCCGAGCATGTCCTCAGCCTGGTCCGGCAGAGCCGTGGCGGTGAACTCTACGACAGCCGCTTCGGCGCCCGGATGCGCGGCGAGGGCGTATTCGCCGACCTGCTGGCGCAGCGCTTCGACAAGGCAATCCGGCGTTATGGCCTCAACCGTCGGGGTGGTTATGCGCTGGATTGCACGGCGTTTTGTCCGCCGGGTGGGCAGTTGTCATTGTTGTAGAGTCAGCTACCAAGGCAATTCCAATTGAGGCGTATCTTGAATTCTCTTTTTGACTTTTACAGACAAGCCAATCAGTCGTACCGCTCTACCTCCACGTTTGGTATCCCAAAGTTTTTGGAAAAGCGTCTTGAATGTTTCCTCATTCAATGAGTGTGCACATGCCTCGGTAGTAGATACTGAAAAATCAGAAAATTTGAGTTTTACATTGTTTCTGATAATTAGAAACTCCTCGCTCGCTTCAGTGATTCTTTGTCGGAGAATCACTGCAAGACGAAGTAGTTCATCATGGCACTGTGAGAGATCAAAGCAGTCAGATGGTAGCGTTTTTTCCACACCGATTGACCTTATATCGTTTGGGGTCTCATCAGACTGCTCGATGCCCTGACAGCGCTCCCAGACATAAAATCCATGCACTCCCAAGTACTGTATGAGTGCGGGGATTTTTTCTTCTGTCAGATCTCTACAGTGGCGACAACCGAGGTTTTCCAGTATTGAATACGTTTTTGGTCCGACACCGGGGATTTTTCGAATATTTAAATTTTGTATAAAATTTTGTGTCTGAGCTGGTGTAATCACGAAGATACCGTTCGGCTTGTTTATTTCTGATGCGATTTTCGCTAAATATCTCAAGGGGGCCACACCAGCGGAGGCCGTAAGATAAAGCTCCTGTTCGATAGTCTGGCGAATTTCCTCGGCCATATAAGTTGCTGATCCATTACAGTGGCTTTGATCAGTAACCTCAAGTGATGCTTCATCTAGAGAAATGAACTCTATCTTGTCGGTATAACGTTTAAATATTTCTCCCATCTGCTGGCTAATTCGCTCATATACTTCGAATCGAGCAGGCAGCAGTACGAGTTTCGGGCACAGTCGGTGAGCTGTAGCTGTGGCCATCCCACTTTTGACTCCGAACTTACGAGCGATATAATTTGCTGTACTGATAACTCCACGCTCTGCTGCCGTCCCCCCCACTGCGACTGGTAGACCCATTAAGTTAGGTGAGCTTAGAAGTTCAACTGAAACAAAAAAAGAATCCATGTCTATATGAATGAATTTTCGGATATGGTTTTTTGTCACGTGGCTACCAAAATGACCATTGAAGATGAGTTGTCGTCTGTATGTACACCTTGAATATGGGGAGAAAACTCAGGGTACTTTACAGTCAAGTCCTCCACCGCGAGAAGATAACGGATCACGTCTTGAGTGAATTTTTCACCAGGCGCTACGCACATTATTCCAGGCGGGTATGGAATTAGGCCCTCTACCGCAGTCCTATCTATAGCCTGCTCTAGCGAGACAGACTCATAGTTACCACGTATAAGATCTTGGTTTGCTTCGTAATTTGATATCGACCCAGCAGAGACTCTGTGACTAGTGAATATTTTATGCTGCAAACGCTCAACGTCATGCAGTTCATATAGGTTATTTATTGATAAGCATAGCTCGCGCAATGAAATACCGTTGTAGCGATCAGTACGAGTGCAAAGAAATGGCAGAGCCTCGGACGCGCAGGCGTTGTTTTCGATCAATTGCTCAAGGCGCTTTAGTTTCGTGGCCATGTCAGAGAGTTGATAACGATTGGTCGAAGGTGAGATGAGGATGGTGAAATTATAGAAATCCGATTTTTCTGGTGTGAAGTTACACTCTCTGAGGTATTGAGTGACTATCGGCCCCGGGATAGAAATGTTGTGCCCTTCAGCATCGTGAATGGTGGGCTTGGTTGTGAATAAAAGTTTGCAGGGGTCTCGATAGTGCAAATTGTCTTCTATAACTTTCAGATTGTTTTTGCCTGACCCATTTACGAATGGAATGTGTTTTTTGCTATGCTCGTAATCATCATGATTTTTGTGATGGGCGGTCAAAGGACTGCCTCCGCTATACGGTTTTATGATAGAGCATTGACTAGCGACTAAAGAGTTGAGAAATGAAGATGACGAGACAGCAGATTTCCACATGGCTTCGCCCTGCCCATTGGCATGGATAGCGGCATTGACCTCAAGCGACATAAATAATGGGTATGAGGGGCTTGTGGACGAGTGAAGCATAAACGCGCTGTTGAATGCCTCCTTTGAACAGAATCGCGCCTGTCCCCTAACATGATGATCTTTTTTATGGATTTGAGACGTTTGTGATAGTCCAGACATCTGCTTGTGTACTGATTGAGTGACGATGATACCTGGAGATTTTTCTGATAGTGGTAGAGTTAATGGGGATTTGTCTTTTAAGCTCGTGATGAATTGCTCATATCCTAACCACGCAGAGTCAAAAAGGATATATTCACAAAGATGCCCAACTCTTCGTACTAGTTCTCTTGCATCCAGAACTGCTCCATCGCAGGTTGCATGTTGTACGATGGCAAGACGAAAAGGACGCGGCCTCTGTGCCTTAATGTGGTCTACCTTGGCGGCCCTGGTTCGAAGTGAGACTTCGTCCAGCGCTCCTAATGCGTAACCTCCAAGAACACCGAACTCGTCCCGATGGTTGTCTAGATAAATAGGTACTCCTCCGCTCAGGACGAGAGCCCCTAAAAATATAGATTTATGATTATTCCTATCCATAAGTACCAAGTCACCGGCCGCTACCAAGGCGCTCGTCACTATCTTATTGGCTGTGGACGTGCCATTAAGAACGAAATAGGTCTCGTCAGAGCCAAAAACTTCCGCAGCAAGGTTTTCAGCGTTATGTACAGGGCCTTCATGACTGAGAATGTCGCCGAGCTCTGGGGCGGCGTGGGGTACATCAAGCTTGAAAATCTGTTCACCAAGCAAATTCTTGAAGCGGTAACCTTCTGGGCTTAGATCAAGACATCCACCTCCTTGATGCCCAGGGCAAGCAAAAGTAGGGCGGAGCTGGCTGGAAAATCTCGCTACGGTTCGTGTAAATGTTGGAAGCAAAGCAAAATCATAATTTCGTGCGGAGCTTTCTATTTGTGAAATATCAATGGGGGTAAGAGGCTTAAAGAGACTCACATAGGGGGTGTTTGCAAGTGCCTTCAGTATTTGTGGTCCTGGTTTTTCGAACACGATGAATAGTGGTATCGTGAAGCGAGAAATATAGTCGCACACTCGTTTGTTTTCAGCGTCTTCTGGAGTAACAACCAATGCAGACGCCTTGTGCAAATTGTCGCACTGATGCAGCTTTATGCAGGAAGTCAAGGGTTGAGGTAGTTCAATATTTTCACTATATACAATCATGCTTTTCATCCTCATCACTCTTTACACCCCAAGCTAGAGGTGCGACCGATAAAAGGAACGTCATGCCTATCAGTGTGGCAGGACCTGCGATCAGGAATACGATACTAGCGACTAGACCTGATAGTGCATCGCCAAGCACTGCAGTGAAGTAGTAAAGAGAAAAGTTTCTTCCAGTTTCGCTTTGTAAAGATAGAAGTTGAATGTTTGTGATTATCGAGATGTCAACGAACGCTCCAACAAATCCTACGAAAAATAGGCTTGCTATGAAGGCGGATGTGCTCAGGTTCAAAGCTAATGCTGAAATGAAAAGTAAACATCCATAAATCCACCAGTATCGAACTACTGAACGTGATGATGTGCGAAGATTAAATTTCTCGTAAAGAATACTTCCCAGAACTGTGCCGGTAGCGAGAAGAGAATTCACGTAACCTACAGCCGCCTCTATATGGAATTCTTCGAGTACAGCAGCGGGAAGTATGAATCGAAGTATTGACGTTGCGAATATAGCGCACAGCGTGGTGCAACAAATTACGGTGAATAACGAAGGATTGCTCTGTCTGATTCGACCAATGCTCTGCATTGCCTCTTTGATAATTGAGTAAGGCTGAAGTGCGGTCGTATTACTTGTCGGGAACTCACGCAATGCTAGGAGCCAGGCCGCTGATGCAATGAGGCAGGCCAGGAAAAATAAAAAAGTTAATGCAGGGAAAAATGCAATGGTTATCAGGGAAAATATCAACGGGCCAATAATAGATGAACAGTCTTCAATGGCTTGCAATCCGCTATTGAGTGACGATAGTTGATTTTTTTCGACAACATGAGGGAAGTAAGATCTAAATGTAGGGCTATATAGACAATCGCCAGTGGTCATTATCATTGATGCAAAAATTATCACTATTATTGGTGAGTCAAACGCCTCTGATGTAAAAAATAAAATAATTGCCGCGATTGCTTTGATAAGCTCAGCTGAAATCAGAATTTTCCTCTTGGAGTAGTTGTCGGCAAGCCAGCCTCCTAGAGGGGAAAATATTAGAGTAGGGATATAACGAAGAAAGTATATTACGCCGATTAGTAGAAGATTGGCGTTGGTAAGCTGAACTACAGAGACAGCAAACGCTGCTTCAAATGCGAACTCGCCAATTTTTGAGAATAGATAGGCAGTTGAAAGTCTTCGCGTGTCATGGTTTATCGCAAGCGCGCGCATTTGATTACCCTACTTAACGTTTGTGGTTCATGCGGAGGGATAGATAATCTCGTTTTGTAATATGTCTCTGCCAGGGACATTAAGCTTTTCATGTACAATTTTTTTCAATATCTCTTGCTCTCCCTCCGGCATCAGGTAGAACATCATATTGCTGTACCATAGCCACCCTTGTCGGGTGACGGTCAGTGTATTGGCTGTTTCTTGAATTAACTTCGCATCAATAAGTGCATTGATTTTTTTTGATAAGCCATCTGGAAGTTTGGACCTGTCGACTTTCGATTTTTCGAGATGTCCATGATAAGGCAACCTGAGAATCCAAGGCTTCACGGTATCAAGAAGCGGGGGATGACTGCTGACGTGGCATACGTATTCGTCCTGCAGCATACTTTTCATATACTGCGCTCGTGACGTGGAGTTTGTTATCACGTTTTCTGCCATAGAGGAAATTGCGCCGGTTCCAAACCCCAGTACATCATGGTCGTCATAACCGTATACATGCTCGTGATAGACGAAAGAGTAGTCTCTCGTAATCAGTTCGTTGTTTGGGTTGGAATGGCTGACATAACCGTGTCCGTTATATGGCATAAATCCTTTTTGTCGTAGGTGTTCGTCTATCATCAGCTTCATATTTTGCTTTCTGATAGCTGGCATGACATCTTTGAATGTTTCTTTGATCTTCTTATGAAGCTTTACTGAGGTTGCAGCATTGTTGATTGGGTAGATATCAATATTCGAGACGCCTAGGCTGACTGCTTTATCGATATCTAGCAGTGTTTGATCCTCGGTGCTTCCATTCATTCCGTAGATAATATCGCAGAGTACGTGCTTCACTTGAGAAGTTAGTAAGTGTGCAGCGGTGTCGATTTTTCGAATGTCTGCATTCAGGTTGAACAACTTTCGCCAAGTTGCATCCACCGTTTGTAATCCGAATCGAGCATGTGTCATCCCCGCTTCTACTAAAGCAGCCACTCGTTCCGGCGTAACGCTAGTAATATTGAACTCGAATGAAAACTCTTCTACACCTGACATGTCGAAATGACGGTGCAACGCCTCACTTATGTCTGTTATATTTTTGGGAGATAGCAGTGATGGAGTTCCTCCGCCAAAAAATATAGCTCGGATAGGAACCGAACGATAGTCGATTATCTTAGATTTGTATTCGATTTCATTTATTATTGCTTGCGTATAGCGATCAATTTCCTCATCAGACTTATATAGGCCTCTAGTGAACGGGCAGAAGGAACATATTTCTTCGCAGAACGGAATGTGGAAGTAAAGTGCTCTCGAATTGGCTTTTTCACTTGCACGAGCAAGCAGAGACGAAAGACGTTTTCTGTCTGGAGCGAATATGTTTGACGATTGTGCTGGAAAAAAGAAATTGTATAAGGGGAATTGGTAGTCGAATTTTATAAGGCCGTTATTGATCAATTTCATACTGGGTCTCCGATTGGTGCAGTCACGCGCTCACGCGACTTCCTCTAAGGATCGTGCTCTTGGAAATTTTCGCACTGCCGCCGAAAAACTTTAAAATTGGCTCGTTGATTGAGCTGTTATTGCTGCCACAAGTATAAACATCTATGCTTATGTATCTATTCTCGGGGTAAGTGTGATACGAAAGGTGTGACTCTGACAAAAGATACAGCCCGGTTACGCCTTCACCGCCATCACTGAATTTGTGAGTTAGGTGGTTAAGGACAGTGAATCTCGAGTTCTTTAAGGCGTACAGAAAAAAGTCATGTAGCGCTGAGGCGTCCTTTAATATTCTCGCATCTGCTTCGGTTATGTCCCATAAAGTGTGGTAGCCCACATCTTCCATGTCCCGTCATCTCCTTGAATAAATTAATTTGACCACTGGTGAGCAAGAGAGGGAGGAACCTCCCCCCCTCTCCCTTACTCAATCACCACATACAAAAGCCTTTGGTGGTGACGCCGGTTACTTTGGTTTCGAATAGTTCGATAGCAGACTTCATACTATATCCTTTTAGATTTTTTGGTTTTGGTTGCGTCGACGTCAATGGACGACGCAATTGAAGTTAGCTGAGTGCAGTTTTATCGCGAAACTTTCCCGTGTTACGGCATATGTCATTTTATTTCTGATATGTTTCTGCAAACATTTTGTTTGGCCTGCCGCATTCATTTCGCTCTACCTAGAGCCTTTCGGCAGGTGACCCTGTTCGGCTATAACCGCACTGTCTTAACGGGTTTAGGAATTTTCCTACTCAATTATTTTCTGATCTGCAGTGCACTTCCGTCGGAAACGCGAAGGGTTTTACCGCTGAAGCCCCCAGTCATTACTACGAGGCGCAGGGGGAAGAAAGATCAATTCGGAGATCAAGGAGGCTTCCGCTAGTGGCGATCTGATGGTGTCTATCTGGCTGGAACCCCCGTCCTAGAGCCTTCAAATTCAGTTTCAGTTAAGTTTTCACCCGTAGCGTAGGAATTCAGTCACGGCTTCTTGTGATTTCTCGCGTAAAGCTGTCATCCAAGTGACGTAAGCCTGTCTGAATCCAACCCGGTAAAATGGACTTACCTTCGAACCCGTCACAGAGGATCAATCATGTCTAACAAGGAACCCTCTCCGACCGGCCCGGCTGCTCCCGAAGCCGAGACTGCCGATGGCGCCCTGAAACATATCGTCGATGGCTTTCTGCATTTCCATCACGAGGTCTTCCCGCAACAGGAAGAGCTGTTCAAGAAACTGGCCAACGCCCAGAAGCCACGGGCCATGTTCATTACCTGCGCCGACTCGCGGATCGTTCCCGAACTGATTACCCAGAGCTCGCCCGGCGATCTGTTCGTCACCCGTAACGTGGGCAACGTGGTCCCGCCCTACGGGCAGATGAACGGCGGCGTGTCGACGGCGATCGAGTACGCGGTGATGGCGCTGGGCGTGCACCACATCATCATTTGCGGTCACTCCGATTGCGGTGCGATGCGCGCGGTACTCAACCCGCACACGCTGGAGAAGATGCCGACGGTCAAGGCCTGGCTGCGTCATGCCGAAGTGGCCCGGACCGTGGTCGAGGACAACTGCCATTGCGGCACCGAGCACGAGAGCATGCAGGTCCTGACCCGGGAAAACGTCATCGCCCAGTTGCACCACCTGCGCACCCACCCCTCGGTGGCCTCGCGCCTGGCGGCCGGTCAGTTGTATATCCACGGCTGGATCTACAACATCGAGACCAGCGAGATCTCCGCCTACGACGCCGAAAGCGACGCCTTCCTGCCGCTGACCCGCGGCCAGCCGATTCCAAGCGCTACCCCCAAAGGCCGTTTCTAAGCCTTTATCGCGACACCTGAACATCGCTGACTGACCCTCCACGGACCGCTGCCCGCGGTCCTGTGGACGGGTGTCGGCTGCCTTCGAAAACGTGTTGACAGCTTGCCACGACGTTGGCGGCCTGCGCCTGCCCGGGATCCGGGCGGGAGGCCGACGCCTGGGCACATGCGGCCAGAGGAACGGGCCGGGAAGAACAGGAGAACAGGATGAACATGACGCACTTCAAAGCGGCCTTGCCGCGGGATCTGTTGGCTTCGGTGGTGGTATTCCTGGTGGCGCTGCCGCTGTGCATGGGCATCGCCATCGCTTCGGGCATGCCTCCGGCCAAGGGCCTGGTCACCGGGATCGTCGGCGGTCTGCTGGTGGGCTGGCTGGCCGGTTCGCCGTTGCAGGTCAGCGGGCCGGCGGCGGGGCTGGCGGTACTGGTCTTCGAGCTGGTGCGCCAGCACGGGATGGCCATGCTCGGGCCGATCCTGCTGCTGGCGGGGTTGCTGCAACTGCTAGCCGGGCGCTTTCGCCTCGGCTGCTGGTTCCGGGTCACGGCGCCGGCGGTGGTCTATGGCATGCTCGCCGGGATCGGCGTACTGATCGTGCTGTCGCAGATCCATGTGATGTTCGACCACTCGCCCCTGCCCTCGGGCCTGGAAAACCTGCTGGGCTTTCCCGCGGTGCTGGCTGAGGCGCTGCCTGTGGAAAACCCCGGCAACGGCTGGCAGGCCGGGGCGCTCGGGTTGGGCACCATCGCCGTGATGTGGGGCTGGGAGCGCTGCAAGCCCCACGCCCTGCGCTTCGTCCCGGGTGCCTTGCTCGGGGTGAGCCTGATGACCCTGCTGAGCATCGCGCTGGCCCTGCCGGTGCAGCGCGTGGTGGTGCCGGACAACCTGAGCGAGGCCATCGACTGGCTGCAGCCGGCGGACCTGCTGGCCCTGGCCGATCCGGCGCTGCTGGTCGCGGCCTTCGCCCTGGCCTTCATCGCCAGTGCCGAAACCCTGCTCTCGGCGGCGGCGGTGGACCGCATGCACAGCGGCCAGCGTTCCGATTTCGACCGCGAACTGTCGGCCCAGGGGGTAGGCAACATGATCTGCGGCGTCCTCGGTGCGCTGCCGATGACCGGGGTGATCGTGCGCAGTTCGGCCAACGTGCAGGCCGGGGCCAGGACGCGCTTGTCGGCGGTGTTCCATGGTCTCTGGTTGCTGGCTTTCGTCGTGCTGCTGGGCAGCGTGCTGCAGCAGATCCCGGTGGCGAGCCTGGCCGGCGTGCTGGTGTTCACCGGGGTGAAACTGGTGGACCTGAAGGCCTTCCGCGGCCTGGGGCGCTATGGACGGATGCCGATGTTCACCTACGCGGCGACGGCGCTGGCGATCGTCTTCAGTGATCTGCTCACCGGTGTGCTGCTGGGCTTCGCCCTGACCCTGGTGAAGCTGGCGCTGAAGGCGGCGCGGTTGAAGATCAGTGTCGCCAGCCTGGAAAAACCGGGGCACATGGAGCTGCGCCTGAGCGGGGCGGCGACCTTCCTCAAGGTGCCGGCACTGACCCAGGCGCTGGATGGCGTGCCGCCAGGAACCACCTTGCACGTGCCGCTGGCCAACCTGAGCTACATCGACCATGCCTGCCTTGAGTTGCTGGAGGATTGGGGACGGGCCAATGCGGGCAGCGGCTCGCGGCTGATGATCGAGTCGCGGCGCCTGAAGCGGCGGGTCGAGGGGCGGTTGCGTACTACCGGGGGATTGGGCGCTTAGCGGTTGGGGCTGCTCTGCGGCCCTTCGCGACGCAGCGGCGCGAAAGGCGGCGAAGCAGCCGAAGGATGATCAGGCAGTCTGTTCCTGCCCCAGTTCCAGGCCGACGCCCAGTTGTCGCGACAGGCACGGCCAGCGCTTCCACGCCGCCCCCGTCGTCGGGCTGCTCAGCTTCTCGCGGTAGGCTTCCACCGACTCCAGGGCGAAGCTTGCGTCGTCGAGCATGTTGTCCAGCGAGTGATGCACCACTTCATCCAGCTGGTTGGCGAAGTCCTCGCCGATCAGCTGGTGGGCAATCAGGTTGGCTACCGTGGTATCCAGCGGAATCAGCGGCTGCTGGAAGTGCTTGATGTACAGGTCGTTGACTTCTTCTACCAGGCGGTGGGCCAGGTAGGCTTCGTCGAGCAGGCAATCGAGGCCGACATGGCCGTGCATGATCTGCGGTGGGGTAATGAAATACTCTTCGGCGATTTTCAGGACCGGCTTGATCTGCGACTCGATACCCGCTTCGCGGGCAACGGCGTTCGCGGCTTCCAGCATTTCCGGTACCTGGTCGATGTAGGCGTTGACGAAACGGTTCAACGCACCCTGAGCGTCCTGCTCGGGTAACTGGATCAACGGATGAAGATGAGGCAACTGGTGGATGAGCTGTTGTTGCAGTTGGCCGGTTTCGGATTCGTGTTGTTGGGCTCGGGTGATCTGCTCGCGCAATGCGGCAATGTTCATGACAACTCCAGGGACAAGCGATGACAAACGGAAGACACTAAGTTAGCCAAGTTTTTCTGTGCGCTAATACTCATTTCTCATAACCGATATGGCCCTTTGCATAACAGGGTTATATCGAATTGCCATCACCATTATAAGTCAATGTCTTACAGCATTTCGGGCGGATCGATTAAGGCCCGAAAGACGTTTGCAGAGAGCGCATTGCGTGGTCGAGACCCCTGTCTATACTCCGCTGTGAGTGAGTTTTGGCTGATGAGGCCCGCCTGAAGTGCAGCGGGGGGCCGCCGTCGAAGTCCGCAGTCTTGACGTCGTGCCCCCTTCCGCAGGTCCCGCCTCCGGGATAACAAGAACGATAAGGGGAACCCGCAATGATGCGACATCCACACGTCTGGATGGGCCTCCTGTTGTGGTCGCTATTCACCCCGGCGCATGCCGCCTGGACGGTGAACATGGCGCCGGGGGCGACCGTCGTCAGCAACGCCGTGTTCGATCTGCACATGACCATCTTCTGGATCTGCGTGGTGATCGGCCTCGTGGTGTTCGGGGCGATGTTCTGGTCGATGATCGTCCACCGCCGTTCCACCGGCCAGCAGCCGGCGCATTTCCACGAGCACACCTGGGTGGAAATCATGTGGACCGTGGTGCCTTTCCTGATCCTGGTGGCCATGGCCATTCCAGCGACCAAGACGCTGATCGAGATCTACGATGCCAGCGAATCGGACGTGGATATCCAGGTCACCGGCTACCAGTGGAAATGGCACTACAAGTACCTGGGCCAGGACGTCGAGTTCTTCAGCAACCTGGCGACGCCGGCCGAGCAGATCCACGGCAAGGCGCCCAAGGACGAACACTACCTGCTTGAAGTCGACCAGCCGCTGGTGTTGCCGGTGGGCGCCAAGGTGCGCTTCCTGGTCACCGCCGCCGACGTCATCCATTCCTGGTGGGTGCCGGCCTTCGCGGTCAAGCGCGACGCCATCCCCGGCTTCGTCAACGAAGCCTGGACCCGCATCGAGAAACCCGGCATCTACCGCGGCCAGTGCACCGAGCTGTGCGGCAAGGACCACGGCTTCATGCCGGTGGTGGTCGAGGTCAAGTCGAAGGCCGACTACGAGACCTGGCTCGGCGAACGCAAGGCCGAGGCGGCCAAGCTCAAGGAGCTGACCAGCAAGGAATGGACCCTGCAGGAGCTGGTCGAGCGCGGCGACAAGGTCTACCACACCACCTGCGTCGCCTGTCACCAGGCCGAAGGCCAGGGCCTGCCGCCGATGTTCCCGGCGCTGAAGGGCTCGAAGATCGCCACCGGGCCGAAAGAGGATCACTTGAGCATCGTCTTCCACGGCAAGCCCGGCACCGCCATGGCGGCGTTCGGCAAGCAACTCTCGGAAGTCGATATCGCTGCGGTCGTCACCTACGAACGCAACGCCTGGGGCAACAACAAGGGCGACATGGTCACGCCGAAAGACGTGCTGGCGATCAAGCAGGCGGAAAGCAAATGAGCCGCTTTTCAGGAGACAGGACATGAGCACAGTGATCGACGACCACGGTCATGCCGGGCATGACCACGCCCACGGCCCGGCCAAGGGCCTGATGCGCTGGGTGCTGACCACCAACCACAAGGACATCGGCTCGATGTACCTGTGGTTCGCCTTCTGCGCGTTTCTGCTGGGTGGTTCCTTCGCCATGGTGATCCGTGCCGAGCTGTTCCAGCCCGGCCTGCAGATCGTCCAGCCGGAGTTCTTCAACCAGATGACCACCATGCACGGCCTGGTGATGGTCTTCGGCGCGGTCATGCCGGCCTTCGTCGGCCTGGCCAACTGGATGATCCCGCTGATGATCGGCGCGCCGGACATGGCCCTGCCACGGATGAACAACTTCAGCTTCTGGCTGCTGCCGGCGGCGTTCCTGCTGCTGGTCTCGACCCTGTTCATGCCCGGCGGCGGACCGAACTTCGGCTGGACCTTCTATGCGCCGCTGTCCACCACCTATGCGCCGGAAAGCGTGACCTTCTTCATCTTCGCCATCCACCTGATGGGCATCAGCTCGATCATGGGCGCGATCAACGTCATCGCCACCATCCTCAACCTGCGCGCCCCCGGCATGACCCTGATGAAGATGCCGCTGTTCGTCTGGACCTGGCTGATCACCGCGTTCCTGCTGATCGCGGTGATGCCGGTGCTGGCCGGGGTGGTGACCATGATGCTGATGGACATCCACTTCGGCACCAGCTTCTTCAGTGCCGCCGGCGGCGGCGACCCGGTGCTGTTCCAGCACGTGTTCTGGTTCTTCGGCCATCCCGAGGTGTACATCATGATCCTGCCCGCCTTCGGCGCGGTCAGTTCGATCATCCCGGCGTTCTCGCGCAAGCCGCTGTTCGGCTACACCTCGATGGTCTACGCCACCGGGGCGATCGCCTTCCTTTCGTTCATCGTCTGGGCCCACCACATGTTCGTGGTCGGCATCCCGGTGGTGGGCGAGCTGTTCTTCATGTACGCCACCATGCTGATCGCCGTGCCCACCGGGGTGAAGGTGTTCAACTGGGTGAGCACCATGTGGGAAGGCTCGCTGACCTTCGAAACGCCGATGCTGTTCGCCATCGCCTTCGTCATCCTGTTCACCATCGGCGGCTTCTCCGGGCTGATGCTCGCCATCGCCCCGGCGGACTTCCAGTACCACGACACCTACTTCGTGGTCGCGCACTTCCACTACGTGCTGGTGCCCGGGGCGATCTTCGGCATCTTCGCCTCGGCCTACTACTGGCTGCCGAAGTGGACCGGATACATGTACGACGAAACCCTGGGCAAGCTGCACTTCTGGCTGTCCTTCGTCGGCATGAACCTGGCGTTCTTCCCCATGCACTTCGTCGGCCTGGCCGGCATGCCGCGGCGCATTCCCGACTACAACCTGCAGTTCGCCGACTTCAACATGATCAGCTCGATCGGCGCCTTCATGTTCGGCACCACGCAGTTGCTGTTCCTGTTCATCGTCATCAAGTGCATCCGGGGTGGCGTGCCGGCCCCGGCCAAGCCGTGGGATGGTGCCGATGGCCTGGAGTGGACGGTTCCGTCGCCGGCGCCGTACCACACCTTCCAGACGCCACCGGACGTGAAATAAAGGAGGGCCGCGGTCATGAGCGAGGGCATCTCGATCAAGCGCCTGGTCAGCCGCCTGCTGTTGCTGGCGGTGCTGATGTTCGCCTTCGGCTTCGCCCTGGTGCCGATCTACGACGTGATGTGCCGCGCCTTTGGCATCAACGGCAAGACCGGCGGCCAGTACCAGGGCACGCAGATGGTCGACCCGGAGCGTTCGGTGAAGGTGCAGTTCCTCTCCACCAACGCCATCGACATGGCCTGGGATTTCTACTCCAGTGCCGACCAGATCGACGTCAACCCGGGGGCGGTGAACCAGATGATCTTCGTCGCCCACAACCCGACCGACAAACCCATGACCGCCCAGGCCATCCCGAGCATTTCCCCGGCCGAGGCGGCGGCGTATTTCCACAAGACCGAATGCTTCTGCTTCAGCCAGCAGGTGCTGCAGCCGGGTGAGCGCATCGAGATGCCGGTGCGCTTCATCGTCGACCGCGACCTGCCCAGGGATGTGAAACACCTGACGCTTGCCTACACGCTGTTCGATATCACCGCTCGCCAACCGCCGGTCGCCCACGTGGCCAGCACGAACCCGCAGAGCGCCCGATAAGGAGAACAATCCATGGCCTCTCACGAGCACTACTACGTACCGGCGCAAAGCAAGTGGCCGATCATCGCCACCATCGGCATGTTCATCACGGTGTTCGGTCTCGGCACCTGGTTCAACGACATGAAGGCCGGGCGCCCGGACTCCCATGGCCCGCTGATCTTCTTCGTCGGCGCCCTGTGCCTGGCCTACATGCTGTTCGGCTGGTTCGGCGCGGTGATCAAGGAAAGCCACGCCGGCCTGTACAGCCCGCAGATGGACCGCTCGTTCCGCTGGGGCATGTCGTGGTTCATCTTCTCCGAGGTGATGTTCTTCATCGCCTTCTTCGGCACGCTGTTCTACGTGCGTCACCTGGCCGGACCCTGGCTCGGCGGCGAAGGGGCGAAAGGCGTGACGCACATGCTCTGGCCGAACTTCCAGTTCACCTGGCCGCTGTTGCACACCCCGGACCCGAAACTGTTCCCGCCGCCGAAGGAGGTCATCGATCCCTGGCACCTGCCGCTGATCAACACCATCCTGCTGGTCAGCTCCAGCGTGACCATCACCTTTGCCCACCATGCCCTGCGCAAGGATCATCGCGGTCCGCTGAAATTCTGGCTGGCCCTGACCATCGCCCTCGGCGTGGCGTTCCTCATCCTGCAGGCCTACGAGTACCACGAGGCCTACACCCAGCTGGGCCTGACCCTTGGCTCGGGGATCTACGGCGCGACCTTCTTCATGCTCACGGGCTTCCACGGTGCCCACGTGACCATGGGCACCCTGATTCTGTTCGTGATGTTGATGCGGATCCTGCGCGGTCACTTCAACGCGGACAAGCACTTCGGTTTCGAGGCGGCCAGCTGGTACTGGCACTTCGTCGATGTGGTCTGGGTGGGACTGTTCATCTTCGTCTACGTGCTGTGACGGGAGGCTTTACCAGGGCGCGTGCGACACCAGCTGGCCGCTGACGAAACCCCAGGTGATCAGGCCGAGGGTCACGGCGGCCAGGCAGACGCGAAGGGTCAGGGCTTTCAACAGGCGAGTGGACTGCCCGTCGTCCTTGACCAGAAACACCAGGCCGCTGAACAGACTGGCGATGGTAGCCAGCAACATCACAACGATCGCGGCTTTGAGCATGGCGAATACTCCGGGGGAAGTGATGCCTTTCAGTATAGCGACAGCCCTTGCGGGGGCCCGATGAGACCCTTTCGTCCCGGCCTGGTGCCGACCCTGGTGGTGCTGGCGTTGCTGCCGCTGCTGGTCGGCCTGGGTCTCTGGCAGCTTGGCCGCGCCGAGCAGAAGCGCGCGCTGCTGGAGGTCTATGCCGAGCGCGAAATAGAAGCGCCGGTGCCGGCCGGGCAATTGCCGGATGTGGCCGACCCGGCGTATCGCCGCGTGCACCTGCACGGCCATTTCGACGGCGACCACAGCCTGCTGCTGGACAGTCGCATGCGCGACGGCCAGGCCGGTGTCGAACTGCTGCAACCCTTCCTCGACGAACCCAGCGGACGCTGGTGGCTGGTCAACCGCGGCTGGCTGCCATGGCCGGACCGCCGCGTGGCGGTGAGTTTCGCCACCCCGCACGCCACGCTCGATTTGACCGCCTGGATCTACATCGCCCCCGGCGCCAGCTTCCTGCTGCGCGCCGATGCACCCGCCGGCGAGTTTCCGCGCCTGCTCAACAGCGCCGAGCCGACGCACCTCTGGGAACAACTGGCCCGCGACGGCTACGCCCACGAACTGCGCCTGGAGGCGGGTCCGGCCAGCTACCGGGTGGACTGGCCGCCGGTCGCCCTCGGCCCGGAAAAACACCTGGGCTACGCCGTGCAGTGGTTCGCCCTGGCGACGGCCCTGATCGCGCTCTACCTGTACTTCGGATGGCATCGACACGATAAAAAGGAGAAATCGCATGGGAGTCGCCACGGGACCACTCGACATGTCTGACGGCAAGGCCCCGCGTGGCCGGGCCAGGGGGCGCCTGCAACTGATCCTGATCCTGCTGGTGGTGATCGGGCCGATGATGCTCGCCACCGGCATGTACAAACTGCAGTTCTGGGTGCCGGACGGTCGCAGCTATCACGGCGAGATGATCGGCAACGGCCAGACCCTCGCCGACCTCGGTGTGCAGGCCGAGGACGCGCGCTGGCAACTGCTGGTCAGCGCGCCGAAGGACTGCGCGGTGGATTGCCAGCAGCTGGTCTACCTGGCGCGGCAGATCAATATCGGCCTGGGTCGTGACGCCAGCCGCGCCGCGCATGCCCTGGCCAGCGTCGAGCCGGTGAGCGGCGACTACCTGGCCAGGCTGCAGAGCGAATACCCGCAGCTGCAGCGCTATCCGCTGGACGCCCTGCGCTATGGCGCGCTGGCGCCCAAGCGCGACGAGGCGCAGCTGTGGATCGTCGATCCCCACGGCAACCTGGTGCTGCGCTACGACGCGCGGGTCAAGGGCAAGGATGTGCTCAACGACCTGCGCCACCTGCTCAAACTGTCCAATATCGGTTAGGAGCGCGCCATGACCCGACCTGGATATCGCCTCGCCGTGTTCGCCACCGGGCTGGCGCTGCTGGTGGTGCTGCTCGGTGCCTACACCCGCCTGACCCACGCCGGTCTCGGTTGTCCGGACTGGCCGGGTTGCTACGGTTTCATCAGCGTGCCGAAGACCGAGGCGCAGCTGGCCCATGCCGAGCTGCATTACCCCGATTCGCCGGTGGAGGCGCACAAGGGCCGCAACGAGATGGTCCACCGCTACTTTGCCGGCACCCTGGCCCTGGTCATCGCTATGCTGGCGGTACAGGCGCTGCGCCGCCACGGGCGTGACGGCCAGCCCTATCGCCTGCCGCTGCTGGTGCTCGGGGTAGTGTTCGTGCAGGCGGCGTTCGGCATGTGGACGGTGACCCTGCAACTGTGGCCGCAGGTGGTCACTGCGCATTTGCTGGGCGGCTTCGCGACCTTGAGCCTGTTGTTTCTCCTTAGCCTGCGGCTGTCCCGTGCCTATATGCCATTGCCCGGGCTGCCGCGGCGGTTGCGCCGCCTGGCGGCGCTGGGGTTGCTGCTGGTAATCGGCCAGATCGCCCTGGGCGGCTGGGTCAGCGCCAACTACGCGGCGGTGGCCTGCATCGACCTGCCGACCTGCCATGGCGAGTGGTGGCCGCAGGCGGACTTCGCCAACGGCTTCCACCTGACCCAGCATATCGGCCCCAACTACCTCGGCGGCCAGCTCGACAGCGAGGCCCGTACCGCGATCCATATCACCCACCGGCTCGGTGCGCTGATCGTGACCTGCGTGCTGCTGACCCTGGCCTGGCAGCTGCACCGCTTCGGCCTGCGCCGCCTGGCCAGGCTGGTGGTCGCGGCGCTGCTGCTGCAGGTCGCCCTGGGCGTCAGCAACGTGCTGTTCCACCTGCCGCTGGCGGTGGCGGTGGCGCACAACGCCGGTGGCGCCGGGCTGCTGCTGAGCATGGTCCTGGTCAACTACCGCACGCGCCTGGCCATGCAGCCGCGGGCACGGCGGGTCAGCCCTGGCTGGCGCCTCACGCCGCTGCGCCTGGCGGGTGACGTTCACTATCTGGGAGACAATCCATGGCAGCGCTTCTGAGCGAAAGCCAGGCCCGCGCCGGCTGGCGCGATTACCTGGAACTGACCAAGCCCAAGGTGGTGGTGCTGATGCTGATCACCTCGCTGGTCGGCATGTTCCTCGCCACCCGCGCGGGTGTGCCGTGGACCGTGCTGCTGTTCGGCAACCTCGGCATCGGCTGCTGCGCCGGCGCGGCGGCGGCGGTCAATCATGTGGTGGACCGGCGCATCGACGCGCTGATGGCGCGCACCCACAAGCGTCCGCTGGCCGAGGGCAGGGTCGCGCCGCTGCCGGCGCTGCTGTTCGCCTTGCTGCTGGCGCTGCTCGGAATGGCCCTGCTGCTGGCCTTCACCAATCCCCTCACCGCCTGGCTGACCCTGGCCTCGCTGCTGGGCTACGCGGTGATCTACACCGGCTTTCTCAAGCGCGCCACGCCGCAGAACATCGTGATCGGCGGCCTGGCCGGGGCGGCGCCGCCGCTGCTCGGCTGGGTGGCGGTCAGCGGCCACCTGAGCGCCGAACCGCTGCTGCTGGTGCTGATCATCTTCGCCTGGACCCCGCCGCATTTCTGGGCCCTGGCCATCCATCGCAAGGCCGAATACGCCAAGGCCGACATCCCCATGCTGCCGGTGACCCATGGCGAGCACTACACCAAGGTGCACATCCTGCTCTACACCTGTGCATTGCTTGCGGTGAGCCTGCTGCCGTTCGCTATCCATATGAGTGGGCCGCTCTATCTCGCCTGCGCCGTGCTCCTGGGGCTGCGCTTCCTGCAGTGGGCCTGGGTGTTGTACCGTGGCGTTCGGCCGCACGCGGCGATCAAGACCTTCAAGTACTCTGTCTGGTACCTGTTCCTGCTCTTCATCGCGCTGCTCGTAGACCACTACCTGTTGTTGAATCTATGACTCGAACCCAGAAAACCGTCTTCATCCTCGTCGCCCTGGTCGCATTGATTCTCGGGCTTACCATCAACAAGGTGCTCAATGGCCGCAGCCAGGGCAATCCGGCCGAGCTGATCGATGCCGGCATCATCCTCCTGCCGCAGAGCCGCGCGGTACCCGAGCTGGAAATGAGCGACGCGGACGGCCAGCCGGTGCGGGTCGACCAGCTGAAGGGCAAGTGGTCGCTGGTGTTCTTCGGCTACACCTTCTGCCCGGACATCTGCCCGACCACCCTGGCGCAGTTGCGCCAGGTGAAGAGTGAATTGCCGAAGGAGGCGCTGGAGCGCATGCAGGTGGTGCTGGTCAGTGTCGACCCGAACCGCGACACGCCGGCGCAGCTCAAGCAGTACCTGGGCTATTTCGACAAGGATTTCCGCGGCCTGACCGGCTCGCTGGACGCCACGCAGAAACTGGCCAATGCCCTGAGCATTCCGTTCATTCCGGCCGATACCAGCAAGCCGGGGTATACCGTGGATCACAGCGGCAACCTGGCGATCATCGGGCCGGATGGAGCGCAGCGGGGGTTCATTCGGGCGCCGTTCAACAACCAGAAGCTGGTGGCGCAATTGCCGGGGTTGGTGAAGCGGGATTGAGACACCGTAGGAGCGCGGCTTGCCCGCGAAAGGACCGCATGGCGGTCCCCAATCTCGAATTCCAGGACCGCTATGCGGTCCTTTCGCGGGCAAGCCACGCTCCTACGGGATAGCGTGGCGGCCGCGAATGCATCAGAACGCCGGAATCACCGCGCCCTTGTACTTCTCGACGATGAACTGCTTCACCTCTGGCGAGTGCAGGGCACTGACCAGCTTCTGCAGGGCCTGGGAGTCCTTGTTGTCAGGACGGGCCACCAGGATGTTCACGTAAGGCGAGTCGCTGCCTTCGATGACCAGCGCGTCCTTCTCCGGGTTCAGCTTGGCTTCCAGCGCGTAGTTGGTGTTGATCAGCGCCAGGTCGACCTGGGTCAGCACGCGCGGCAGGGTGGCGGCTTCCAGTTCGCGGATCTTCAGGCCTTTCGGGTTCTCGGCGATGTCCTTCGGCGTCGACAGGATGTTCGCGGCGTCCTTCAGCTTGATCAGACCGGCCTTCTGCAGCAGCAGCAGGGCACGACCGCCGTTGGTGGCGTCGTTCGGGATCACCACGTTGGCACCGGACGGGATCTCGTCCAGCTTCTTGAACTTGCTCGAGTAGGCGCCCAGCGGCTCCAGGTGCACGCCGGCCACGCTGACCAGGTTGGTGCCCTTGCCCTTGTTGAATTCATCCAGGTACGGCTGGTGCTGGAAGAAGTTGGCGTCCAGGCGCTTTTCCGCGACCTGCACGTTGGGCTGGATGTAGTCGGTGAAGACCTTGACCTTGAGGTCCACGCCTTCCTTGGCCAGGGTCGGCTTGATGAACTCGAGGATCTCGGCGTGCGGCACCGCGGTGGCGGCGACGCTCAGGGTTTCCGCAGCGTTGGCGGAAATGGCCGCGAAGGCGGCGACAGCAGCAAGCAGTTTTTTCATTCCATCACTCCTTGAGGGGGCCCTGCGACCCCCGGTGTGTCGGTCACGCCGACCCTTATTTACGAGAAAAATGCACAACCAGTTTGTCGCCGACGCTCTGCAGAACTTGAACCAGGATCAGCAGCAGGACCACGGTGACGATCATCACGTCGGTCTGGAAACGCTGGTAACCGAAGCGGATCGCCAGGTCACCGAGGCCGCCCGCGCCCACCACACCGGCCATGGCGGTGTAGGACACCAAGGTGATGGCGGTGACGGTGATGGCGGCGAAGATGCCCGGCCGGGCCTCCGGCAACAGCGCGTTCATGATGATCTGCCGGGTGCTGGCGCCCATCGACTGGGTCGCCTCGATGATGCCGCGGTCCACTTCGCGCAGCGCGGTTTCCACCAGGCGCGCGAAGAAGGGCGTGGCCCCCACCACCAGCGGCGGGATGGCGCCCTGGACACCCAGCGAGGTGCCGGTGATCAGCACGGTGATCGGGATCATCACGATCAGCAGGATGATGAACGGCAGCGAGCGCAGGATGTTCACCACCAGCGACAGCAGGGCGTAGATGCCCTTCTGCTCGAACATCTGCCGCGGGCCGAACATGAACAGCAGCACGCCCAGCGGCAGGCCCAGCAGCACGGTGAAGAACAGCGAGCCGAACAGCATGATGAAGGTGTCGCCGGTGGCCAGCCAGATCTCGGACCAGTCGACGTTGGCGAAGAAACTCAGGGCGTCCATCAGCGCAGTACCTCCATATGAACGTCGGCCGCGCTGAAGCGGGCGAAGGCGGCGTCCATGTCGCCGCCGGTGACGGCCAGGGTCAGCTGCCCGTAGGGGGTGTCCTTGATGCGGTCGATGCGTCCGGCGAGGATGCTGTAGTCCACACCCGTCTCACGGGCGACGGTACCCAGCAGCGGCGCGTAGGTGGCGTCGCCCTGGAAGGTCAGGCGGACGATGCGGCCCGGGACATGGGCGAAGTCGTCGCGCTGTTCGGCTTCGTCGATCTGCTCGTCTTCCTGGACGAAGCGCCGGGTGGTCGGGTGCTTCGGATGCAGGAACACCTCGGCCACCGGGCCCTGCTCGACGATGCGCCCGGCATCCATCACCGCGACCTGGTCGCAGACGCGACGGATCACGTCCATTTCATGGGTGATGAGGACGATGGTCAGCTTCAGTTCGCGGTTGATTTCCGCCAGCAGTTGCAGGACCGCGGCGGTGGTCTGTGGATCGAGGGCGCTGGTGGCCTCGTCGCACAGCAGGATCTTCGGCCGGGTCGACAGGGCGCGGGCGATGCCGACGCGCTGCTTCTGCCCGCCGGACAGTTGCGCCGGGTATTTCTTCGCATGCTCGGCCAGGCCGACCCGTTGCAGCAGCTCGGCAACACGCGCGTCGATTTCCTTGCGCGACAGCTCGCCGGCCAGGGTCAGCGGCAGGCCGACGTTATCGGCGACGGTCTTCGAGGCGAGGAGGTTGAAGTGCTGGAAGATCATCCCGACCTGCTGGCGGAAACGGCGCAGGTGGCTGGCGTCGAACGCGGTGACGTCTTCGCCGTCGACGATGATCTTGCCGCCGCTGGGGGCTTCTAGGCGGTTGATCAGGCGTAGCAGGGTGCTTTTGCCGGCACCGGAGTGGCCGATCAGGCCGAACACCTGGCCGTTGTCGATGCTCAGGCTGGTGGGGTGCAGCGCGGGAATGTCCCTACCGCCGACGCGGTAGGTCTTGTGGACTTGTTGGAACTCGATCACGTAGCGAACCTTGTGGGGCGCATTGAATGGGATCAGCGGTTAGCCGGTCGCGCATTTTAGCCTGTTCGCTTAGAGGTTCTTAGCATTTATTTCGTAATCGCCCAATGCCGCCGGCATAACACGATCAGTGGTCAATCCGATGGAACGCCGGCCAGTCCCCTTCAGTCACTAGCAAAACAGCCCGCAACGGGCGAACCGCGATGAACGGATGAGGACCTACGCCATGCCCAGCAAGAAACAGGCGCCCAAGGAAAGCCAGCTCGCCGGAACCCGGACGCCCGACCGGGCCAATACCAACGCCAAGCTGCAGAGCCTGGAGAACGTGCGCAGCGACGCCACCGGCCAGGCCCTGCGCAGCAACCAGGGCGTGAAGATCGCCGACAACCAGAACAGCCTGAAAGCCGGTGCCCGCGGCCCGTCGCTGCTGGAAGACTTCATCATGCGCGAGAAGATCACGCATTTTGACCATGAGCGCATTCCGGAGCGCATCGTCCATGCCCGTGGCACCGGTGCCCATGGCTACTTCCAGTCCTACGGCAATCACGCCGAACTGACCAGGGCCGGCTTCCTCCAGGACCCGGAGAAGATCACCCCGGTGTTCGTGCGTTTCTCCACCGTACAGGGCCCGCGCGGCTCCGGCGACACGGTACGCGACGTGCGCGGCTTCGCGGTGAAGTTCTTTACCGACGAAGGCAACTTCGACCTGGTGGGCAACAACATGCCGGTGTTCTTCATCCAGGACGCGATCAAGTTCCCCGATTTCGTCCACGCGGTGAAACCCGAGCCGCACAACGAGATCCCCACCGGTGGCAGCGCCCACGACACCTTCTGGGATTTCGTCTCGCTGGTGCCGGAGTCGGCGCACATGGTCATCTGGGCGATGTCCGACCGGGCCATCCCGAAAAGCCTGCGGACCATGGAAGGCTTCGGCGTGCACACCTTCCGCCTGATCAACGGCGAGGGCGTGGCCAGCCTCGTCAAGTTCCACTGGAAGCCGAAACAGGGCGTGCTCTCGCTGCTCTGGGACGAGGCGCAGAAGCTCGCCGGCAAGGACACCGACTACCACCGTCGCGACCTCTGGGAAGCGATCGAGACCGGCAACTATCCGGAGTGGGAGCTGGGCGTGCAGATCGTCCCGGAGGCCGACGAGCACAAGTTCGACTTCGACCTGCTCGACCCGACCAAGCTGATTCCCGAGGAGCTGGTGCCCGTCACCCCGCTGGGCAGGATGGTGCTCAACCGCAACCCGGACAATTTCTTTGCCGAGGTCGAGCAGGTGGCGTTCTGTCCGGGGCATATCGTGCCGGGCATCGACTTCAGCAACGACCCGCTGCTGCAGGGCCGGCTGTTTTCCTATACCGACACACAGATCAGCCGCCTGGGTGGGCCGAACTTCCACGAGATCCCGATCAACCGGCCGCTGGCGCCGAACCACAACGGTCAGCGCGATGCCATGCACCGGGTGACCCTCGACAAGGGGCGTGCCGCCTACGAGCCCAACTCCATCGATGGCGGCTGGCCGAAGGAAACCCCGCCGGGGCCGCGTGACGGTGGTTTCGAGTCGTACCAGGAGCGCATCGATGCACGAAAGATCCGCCAGCGCAGCGAGTCGTTCGGCGATCACTTTTCCCAGGCGCGGCTGTTCTTCCACAGCCTGAGTGCCAACGAGCAGCAGCATGTCGTCAATGCCTACAGCTTCGAGCTGGGCAAGGTCGAGCGCGAGGAGATCCGTGTCCGCGAGGTGAACGAGATTCTCGCCAACATCGACCTCGAGCTGGCGGCCAAGGTCGCGGCCAACCTGGGCCTGCCGGCGCCGAAGGGCGGGACCGTGAAGGTACCGAAGCTGTCGCTGAAGGCTTCGCCGGCGCTGAGCCAGTTGAATCACCCGGGCGAAGGCGTGAAGGGCCGCAAGGTGGCACTGCTGGTGGCGGATGGTGTCGATGGCGCGCTGGCCGACAAGCTGACCAAGGCGCTGGAGGCGGAAAGTCTGCAGATCAAGGTGCTTGGCCCGACTTCCGCGCCGGTGAAGACGGCGGATGGCAAGACGCTGGCGGTGGATGCCTCGATGGAGGGGCTGCCTTCGGTGGCATTCGATGCGGTCTGGGTGGCGGGTGGCAAAGGGGTGGTGGAGGTGCTCAAGGCCGATGGCACGGCGGTGCACTTTGTCCTCGAGGCCTACAAGCACCTCAAGCCGGTTGCCGGCGACAAGGAGGCCAGGGCCTGGTTCGATGAGCTCAGGCTGAAGGCCGATGCGGGGTTGCTGGCGGGCAGCGATGCGAAGACCTACAAGGCCTTCGTCGAGGCCATCGGCAAGCATCGGATATGGTCGCGGGAGGCGGCGGTGAAGGCCATTCCGGCTTGATAAATCCACTGGGGCTGCTTTGCAGCCCTTCGCGAGCAAGCTCGCTCCCACAGGATCGTGCGCAGGCCTTGTGGGAGCGAGCTTGCTCGCGAAGGGCCGCAAAGCAGCCCCAAAAATCTTACTCGGTGCGATGCGGAGTGAGCACTACCTGCGCCGGCTGGCTGCGCTGGATTTCATGACGCTGCTGCAACTCGAAGGACGGGTCCCGCTTGTTCACCCGCTTCTCCAGCAAGGTCGATAGCCACGGATAGTCCGCCTTGCGCGGCACCTGGAACAGCACCTCGCACTGGTAATTCACCACATCGGCGGCAATGTCATCGAGTTGCCGACGCAGCTTGCCGATCTCGCGAATCTCCAGGGCAATTACCGTGCTGGGCGCGGTCGGGTCGATGAGCTTGGCCTTGGGCTTGGACTCGGCGGCCTTCAACGCCGCTTCGGCGCGCTCCAGCTCGGCCTTGCGCGCCTGGGCGATGGCACCGTTGACCCCGCCGGTCAGCGCCGGGGCCTTGGGCATCAGCGCGCGGGCGCGGCTCAGGGCGGTGGCCGCGGCGTTGACGTCACCCTTCTGCAGCACTATCTGGCTGCGTTGCAGGTAAGCCTCGGCGAGCTGGCGCTGGTATTGCTCCAGGCGGCTGTCGTCCGCTGCCTGCCCCTGCAGTGTGGCCAGTTGCTCCTCGGCGGTGGCCAGCTCGTTGCTGGCGATGCTCTGCTGCAACTGCTGCCAGGCATCTGGCGCGGCGGGCACGGCGGGGCTTTCCGCCGGCTTGCTGGCGCAGGCGGACAGAATCAGGGAAAACGCGGCAAGGAGCAGATAACGGGAGGCGAACGGCTTCATTCCTACGACTCTCTATTTGCGCGAAAAACGAGCAAGTCTACACCCAGTCCAAGGTCGGAAACATCATTCCTTCACGCTCGCTCGTGCGATCCACGCCCCGCTCAGCGTCGGGGCAGGGCCAGGCTCAGCAAGAATAGCACCGCGGCACAGACCACGATCGAGGGGCCGGCGGGGGTGTCCTTGAACCAGGACAGGGCCAGGCCGCCGCACACCGCGACCACGCCGATCAGGCTGGCGCCGAGGGCCATCTGCTCCGGCGAGCGGGCATGGCGCTGGGCCGCGGCGGCGGGAATGATCAGCAGCGAGGTGATCAGCAGCACGCCGACGATCTTCATCGCCACGGCGATCACCACTGCGATCAGCAGCATCAGGGCCAGGCGCAGGCCGGCCACCGGCAGGCCTTCGACCCGCGCCAGCTCCTCGTGCACGGTCACCGCCAGCAGCGGCCGCCACAGGCCGACCATCAGCAGCAGTACCGCGGCGCTGCCGCCGAGGATCCAGCCGAGGTCTGTCGGGCTGATCGCCAGCAGGTCGCCGAACAGGTAGGCCATCAGGTCGATGCGCACGTCGTGCATGAAGCTCAGCACCACCAGGCCGAGGGACAGGGTGCTCGGCGCGAGGATCCCGAGCAGGGTGTCGGAGGCTAGCGGCTGGCGCTGCTGCAGGGTGACCAGGAGGATCGCCAGCAGCAGGCAGCCGACGGTCACCGCCAGCGCCGGGCTGATGTCGAGCATGAAGCCCAGGGCCACGCCGAGCAGCGCGGCGTGGGACAGGGTGTCGCCGAAATAGGCCATGCGCCGCCAGACCACGAAGGAGCCGAGCGGACCGGCGACCACGGCCAGGGCCAGGCCTGCGAGCAGGGCGTAGAGCAGGAAATCAGCCATGCTTGCAGTTTTCTCCGTGGACATGGGGCGTGACCACCGAGCCGTGCAGGTCGTGGCTGTGGTCGTGATGGTGGTGGTAGATCGCCAGGCTCGGCGCGTTGTTGCCGAACAGCTCGACGAAGGCCGGGTCGCCGCTGACCTGCTCCGGGTGCCCGGAACAGCAGACATGGCGGTTGAGGCAGACCACCTGGTCGGTGGTGCTCATCACCAGGTGCAGGTCGTGGGACACCATCAGCACGCCGCAGCGATGGCGATCGCGCAGGCGCGTGATCAGGCTGTACAGCTCGGCCTGGCCGGCGACATCGACGCCCTGCACCGGCTCGTCCAGCACCAGCAGCTCCGGCTCGCGCAGCAGCGCGCGGGCCAGCAGCACGCGCTGCATTTCACCGCCGGAGATGGTCTGGATCGGGCTGTCGATCACCTGTTCGGCGCCGACTTCCTCCAGCGCGGCCAGCGCCGCGGCACGGTCCACGCCAGGGACCAGGCGCAGGAAGCGCAGCACCGAGAGCGGCAGGGTCGCGTCCACCTGGAGTTTCTGCGGCATGTAGCCGATGCGCAGCTTCGGCTTGCGCCAGACGCTGCCGCTGCCCGGCTTGAGCAGGCCGAGCACGGCACGCACCAGGGTGGTCTTGCCGGCGCCGTTGGGGCCGATCAGGGTGACGATCTGCCCTGGCTCGACGGTCAGGTCGATGCTGTCGAGGATGGTCTGCCCGGAAATGGCGACGCCCACCTGCTGCAGGCGGATCAAGGCGTTGCTCATCAGGCGCTCCGGCAGTTGCCGCAGAGACCGACCACCTCGACGGTCTGCGCCTCGACGCTGAAGCCGACGTCATTGGCGCTGGCGACGATGGCGTTGCTGATCGTCGCCTGCTCCAGCTCGATCGCCACGTGGCAGTTGCGGCAGATCAGGAACTGGCCCTGGTGCGCATGCTCGGGGTGGTTGCAGCCGATGAAGGCGTTGAGTGAGGCGATACGGTGCACCAGGCTGTTTTCCAGGAGGAAATCCAGCGCCCGATAGACGGTCGGCGGCGCCGCGCGACGGCCGTCCTGTTCGCTCAGCACGGCGAGGATGTCGTAGGCACCCAGCGGCTTGTGGCTCTGCCAGACCAGTTCCAGCACCCGCCGGCGCAGGGCGGTCAGGCGCAGCCCCTGGCGTGCGCACAGGGCATCGGCTTCGGCCAGGGCGGTGTGAACGCAATGGGAATGATCGTGTGGGCGGCTGGCCAGGGGAGTATTGGGCATGGGCGGCGACGGTTCTGGTGAGAGACGTTATTATGTTACCTGTTCTTGCATCAATGAGCGCTCATCGTGTCCCGATTTTTTGCCCTTTTTGTCGCTTTTGTCTCAACGCTGGTCGTGCTGGCTCCGGCCCGCGCCGAGGTCCGGGTACTGACCAGCATCCAGCCGCTGCAACTGATTGCTGCGGCGGTTCAGGACGGCGTCGGCCGGCCGGAAGTGCTGCTGCCGCCGGGCGCTTCGCCCCACCATTACGCGCTGCGCCCGTCCGATGTACGGCGGGTGGCCGAGGTCGATCTGCTGTACTGGATCGGCCCGGACATGGAAGGTTTCCTGCCGCGCGTCCTGGGCAGTCGCGGCAAGCCCAGCGTGGCGGTGCAGAGCCTGCCGGGGATGAGCCTGCGTCACTTCGGCGAGGACAGCCACTCCCACGAGGAACACGAAGAGCACGGCGACGACCCTGACGAGCACGATCATGACCACCGTCCCGGCAGCCTCGATGCGCACCTGTGGCTGTCGACGGTCAACGCCCGGGTGATCGCGGCGCGCATGGCCAGCGACCTGAGCGCGGTCGATCCGGCCAACGCGGCGCGTTACCAGAGCAACCTGAAGGCCTTCGGCGAGCGTCTCGACGCGCTGGACCAGCGCCTCAAGACGCGCATGGCCGGGGTGGCGGGCAAGCCGTTCTTCGTTTTCCACGAGGCGTTCGACTACTTCGAGTCGACCTATGGCCTCAAGCATGCCGGGGTGTTCAGCGTGGCCGCGGAAGTGCAGCCGGGGGCCCAGCATGTGGCGGCGATGCGCAAGCGTCTGCAGGAAGCGGGCAAGACCTGTGTGTTCAGCGAGCCGCCGCTGCGCCCGCGTCTGGCCGAGACCCTGACGGCCGGGTTGCCGGTGAAACTGGCCGAGCTGGATGCGCTGGGCGGGACCCTGGCGGTGGATGCCAAGGGCTACGAGACGCTGCTGGATAACCTGGGGAATGGCCTGGCGGGGTGCCTGGAAAGCCTGTAGCGCCTGGGTTGGGGCTGCAAAGCAGCCCCAATGGATCAAAGTGCGAACGGCAACATCACTTCGACATTCTGTCGCGCCGCCAACCGCACCTCGAACTCCGCCGGATCATGGATCAGCACATCCATCCCGGCGAACGATTCCGCCGCGATCAAGCGCGACAGCCAGAACCTCACGCACGCCACCCGCAACATCACCGGCCACAGCTCGGCTTCCGCCGCGGTGAACGGTCGCAGCGCCGCGTAGGCACCCAGGAAGGCCCGGGCGAGTTGCGCGTCGATGTTGCCGGCCTCGTCGCAGCACCAGTCGTTCAGGGTGATCGCCAGGTCGTACAGCATCGGGCCGGAGCAGGCGTTGTAGAAGTCGATCACCCCGGTCAGGTGGGTGCCTTCGAACATGGTGTTGTCGCGGAACAGGTCGGCATGCACGTTGGCCCGTGGCAGCGCCATGATCCGCGCATGATTGACGCTGATCTCCTCCAGGCTGCCCTTGAGCAGCGCCTGCTGTGCAGGCGTCAGGCGCGCCATCAGCTCGTTGCCGGCTTCCAGCATCCAGTCCAGGCCACGGTCGGTCTTGCGTTCCAGCACCTTGTCGCGGGTCGCCAGGTGCAGATGAGCCATGAACTCCGCGATCTGCACGCAATGCTGGGCATTCGGCGCCTTGATGTGCCTGCCCGCCAGGCGCGGTTGCAGCAGCGCCGGCTTGCCGGCCAGTTCGCGCAGGGCCACGCCGTCGGTAGTACGCAGGGCGTAGGGCACCGGCAGGTCGGCTTCGTGGAGCACATCGAGCAGTTCGATGAAGAACGGCAGGTCCTGGATCGGTCCGCGCTCCACCAGCGTCAGTACGAACTCCCCCTGTTCGAGGCTGATGAAGAAGTTGCTGTTCTCGGTACCGGCGGCGATGCCCTGGAAGTCCAGCAGGCGGCCCAGTCCATAGGGGGCCAGAAAGGTTTCCAGCTCGGGCCGGGTCAGGGGGGTGAACACAGACATGGTCAAAAACGGCTCATGCAGGCACGTCCTCGCGACGTGCCGGGTGGATGTTAAAGGCCCGCATCACCACTCGAAGATCTTCCACGAAGGAATCAGCATGTCGGGCTGGTCGGACCGGATGAAATTGGCGTCGCTACCGTCGGCACGCACCAGGAAGTACGGCTTGCCGTTCTTCGGTGTGACCTTGATCGCGTACAGGAAGCCGTTCTGACGGTATTCCTGAATGGTTTTGTCACCTTCCTGGCGAATGGTTACTTCCGGCTCGGCGGAGGGTGCATCGTCCGCTGCCAGGGCGACGACAGGCGTGGCAACCAGCAGGCCGAGCAACAACAGGCGATTTAATGTACCCATGATAACCTTGTCCCTTTGTCGTCAATGATCCGGACATTCTAGCGCCGGGCCCGTCGAAAAGGTTGATTCCGCTCATGAGCCAAACCCCCCTCGTCCTGGTGGACGGTTCTTCGTACCTCTACCGTGCCTTCCACGCGCTGCCGCCGCTGACCACCTCGAAGGGCATGCCGTCCGGTGCGGTCAAGGGTGTGCTGAACATGCTCAGGAGCCTGCGCAAGCAGTATCCGGACAGCCCGTTTGCCGTGGTGTTCGACGCCAAGGGCGGGACCTTCCGCGACGAGCTGTTCGCCGACTACAAGGCCAACCGCCCGAGCATGCCCGACGACATGCGCGTGCAGATCGAACCGCTGCACGCCGCGGTGCGCGCCCTGGGCTTCCCGCTGCTGTGCGTGGAGGGTGTCGAGGCCGACGACGTGATCGGCACCCTGGCCCGCAGCAGCGCCGCGGCGGCCCGTCCGGTGGTGGTCTCCACCGGCGACAAGGACATGGCCCAACTGGTGGACGAGCACGTTACGCTGGTCAACACCATGACCGGAACCGTGCTGGATATCGAAGGCGTAAAAGGGAAATTCGGCGTCGCTCCGGAGCAGATCATCGACCTGCTGGCGCTGATGGGCGACACCGCGGACAACATCCCCGGGGTCAAGGGTGTCGGCGAGAAAACCGCCGTCGGCCTGCTGATCGGCGTGAATGGCGGCATCAAGGAACTCTACGACAACCTCGACCTGGTCCCGACCCTGCCCATCCGCGGCGCCAAGACCCTGCCGGCCAAGCTCCTGGAAAGCAAGGAGCTGGCGTTCCTGTCCTATCAGCTGGCGACCATCAAGTGCGACGTCGAGCTGAATGTCGGTCTCGAAGACCTGCACCTGGGCGAGCCGGACCGCGACAAGCTGCTGGAGCTGTACACCCTGCTGGAATTCAAGGGCTGGATCGACGAGCTCGAGCGTGAGGCCCGGCGTGCCGCGCAACCGGCTCCGGCGGCGGTGCTGGACCTGACCGTGGCTGCGGTCAGTGAGGAGGCGGTGGTGGTGGCCGAAGTCGTGGTGCCGGTCGAGCCCGTGTACGAGACCATCCTCGACCAGGCCCGTTTCGACGCCTGGCTGGAGAAACTCAAGAACGCCCCGCTGTTCGCCTTCGATACCGAAACCACCGGCATCGACGCGCACCAGGCGCAGCTGGTCGGGGTGTCCTTTGCGGTGAAGGCCCATGAAGCGGCCTATGTCCCGCTCACCCACAGCTACGCCGATGCCCCGGTTCAGCTGGACCGCAACGCGGTACTGAAGGCCCTGAAGCCGCTGCTGGAAGACCCGACCAAACTCAAGGTCGGCCAGCACGCCAAGTTCGACATGAACATCCTGGCCAACTGCGCCATCGACGGCGACCAGGCCAACGGTATCAGCGTGCGTGGCATCGCCTTCGACACCATGCTCGAATCCTACGTGCTCAACGCCACGGCGACCCGCCACGACATGGACAGCCTGGCCAAGAAGTACCTGGACTACACCACGGTGAAGTTCGAGGACATCGCCGGCAAGGGCGCCAAGCAAGTGACCTTCGACCAGATCCACCTGGACAAGGCCGGTCCCTATGCCGCCGAAGACGCCGACGTGACCCTGCGCTTGCACCAGGCCCTGTTCCCGCAGTTGCAGGCGATCCCGAGCCTGGCCAGCGTCCTGACCGATATCGAGATGCCGCTGGTGCCGGTACTGGCGCGCATCGAGCGCCAGGGCGCGCTGGTGGATCCCGAGCTGCTGAAGATCCAGAGCCAGGAACTGGGCGACAAGATGGCCGAACTGGAGCGCGAGGCCATCGAGCTGGCGGGCGAACCGTTCAACCTGGGTTCGCCGCGTCAGCTGGGCGCCATCCTCTATGACAAGTTCGGCCTGCCGGTACTGAAGAAGACCGCCAAGGGCCAGCCGTCCACCGCCGAGGAAGTGCTGGACGAACTGGCCGAAGAAGGTTATCCGCTGCCGCGGGTGCTCATGCAGTACCGCTCGCTGAGCAAGCTGAAGAGCACCTACACCGATCGCCTGCCGGAGCAGATCAACCCGCGTACCCAGCGGATCCACACCTCCTACGGCCAGGCGGTGGCAGCCACCGGGCGGCTGTCGTCCAGCGATCCGAACCTGCAGAACATCCCGGCGCGCACTGCCGAAGGCCGGCGCATTCGCCAGGCCTTCATCGCACCGCCCGGCTACAAGCTGCTGGCGGCCGACTACTCGCAGATCGAGCTGCGCATCATGGCCCACCTGTCCCGCGACGAAGGCTTGATGAGCGCCTTCCGCGACGGCCTGGACGTGCACACCGCGACGGCCGCGGAAGTGTTCAACGTGGCGCTGGACCAGGTGACGTCCGACCAGCGCCGCAGCGCCAAGGCGATCAACTTCGGTCTGATCTACGGCATGGGGGCGAAGAAACTCGGCAAGGACATCGGCGTCGAAACCAAGCAGGCCAAGGCCTATATCGATGCCTACTTCGCCCGCTACCCAGGGGTTCGCGAGTACATGGAGAGTACCCGCAAGCAGGCTGCGGAACAGGGCTTCGTGGAAACCCTGTTCGGTCGCCGCCTGTACCTGCCGGCGATCAACTCCAGTCGTCCGGTGGAGCGCGCCGGGGCCGAGCGCACGGCGATCAACGCGCCGATGCAGGGCACCGCGGCGGACATCATCAAGCGCGCCATGGTCGCCGTGGACAACTGGCTGGAAAGCTCCGGACTGGATGCCCGGGTCATTCTCCAGGTGCACGACGAACTGGTGCTGGAAGTGCGCGAGGATCTGGTCGAGCGCGTTCGCGAGGAAATCCGCCCGCACATGAGCAACGCCGCGCAACTGGACGTGCCGTTGCTGGTGGATGTGGGTGTGGGGGCGAACTGGGACGAAGCGCACTGATCTTGCAGGGAACTGCTGCGACATAAGGTCGCGGCATTGCCCGACTGAAAAGGTCGGGCATTAAGAGATTTCCTACTTATCGCAAATAGTTTCAACGCCCCCGGAACTAATCCGGTGAACCGACACTCAGAGGTACTGAATGGCTGGTGAAGCCCTTCAATGCTCCTATGTTGTGTTAAGTGTTGGCAGATATCCGAACCCCGCCCTAGCGGTTCGGAACTTGAACCCCGAACTTCCCCCTCCCCATACGAAGTCCGGGGTTTTTTTTGCCCGGAATTTGCCGGGCAGCCCTTATTCCGCGGGCTTGTCAGCCAGTTCCAGCCAGCGTGCGAGGACGCCGTAGGCTTCTTCCAGGCCCTGGCGCTTGGGTGCCGAGAACAGCTGGATGGTGATGCTGTCGCCCCAGCCCTTGCGGATTTCCGACTGCACCTTGAGCAGGGTGTTCTTGGCCGCGCCGAAGGTCAGCTTGTCGGCCTTGGTCAGCAGGATGTGCATCGGCATGCCGCTGGCTTTCGACCAGTCGAGCATCATCTTGTCGAAGTCGGTCATCGGATGGCGCACGTCCATCATCAGGATCAGACCCTTCAAGGCCTCGCGGCTGCCCAGGTAGGCCTCCAGGTGGCGCTGCCAGTGCTGCTTGAGCGGAATCGGCACTTTCGCATATCCGTAGCCCGGCAGGTCGACCAGACGCCGATCGTCGTCCAGACTGAAGAAGTTCAACAACTGGGTCCGGCCCGGGGTTTTCGAAGTGCGCGCCAGGCTGGCGTGGGTCAGGGTGTTGAGCGCGCTGGACTTGCCGGCGTTGGAGCGCCCGGCGAAGGCGACTTCGTAGCCTTGGTCAGGCGGACACTGGTCGACCTTGGCGGCACTGAGGGCGAATCTTGCCGTCTGGCAAAGTCCGAGGATGGGGTTTTTGACTTGCATGGGATGTCCGAAGTGAGCGTTGCCCGGGGTGGGTGCGGCAGGTGGTGTCGTTTCCGTTTCGGCAACGGGAGTATATAATGCCCTAGATTTTGTGTGCGCATTATCCCAGCGTAGGACGATGTGCACGGGGGCCCAGACTTTAAAGGTTGCGCAACAGAACGCAATGAGTCCCCAACCCTGAAGGGTCGTTCGATGACGAAATGGCTGCTTGCAATCGGTGTCTTGATACCGTTTTCCAGCGCTCAGGCTACACAGGATCCCGAGGCGTTGTACAACCGCACGTGTGCGGCCTGTCACGCCGGGCAGCTGCCACAGGCCCCGCAAGCGGGTGACCGTGCAGCCTGGGAGCCAAGGCTGGCGCAGGGTATGGAGATATTGGTCGGGCACGTAACCCGGGGTTTCAAGGCTATGCCACCGCGTGGATTGTGCATGGACTGCAGTGCCGAGGACTACCAGGCACTCATCCGCTGGATGAGCCGGTAGGCCCGATACATAACTCTTTCACCCTTAGCCGTAGTTGGATTAGCTGATGAACAAACTTATCGTGAGTCTGCTGTTGACCCTGGGCGTTACAGGCGGCGCCAATGCCGCTGGCACTATCGTTGGCGATGCGGCTGCCGGACAGGCAAAAACGGCCGTTTGCGGGGCTTGTCACAGCCCGGACGGCAACAGCATGGCCCCGAACTTCCCCAAACTTGCCGGTCAGGGTGAGC
Organism: Pseudomonas sp. zfem002; assembly: GCF_032621685.1. Lineage (NCBI taxonomy): Bacteria > Pseudomonadati > Pseudomonadota > Gammaproteobacteria > Pseudomonadales > Pseudomonadaceae > Pseudomonas > Pseudomonas sp. zfem002. Next base: position 85,214 of record NZ_JAVYJH010000022.1, read on the forward strand.
GTTACCTGATCAAACAGCTCAACGACATCAAGTCGGGCAAGCGCACCGTCCTGGAAATGACCGGCCTGCTGACCAACCTCAACGATCAGGATTTCGCCGATATCGCCGCCTACTTCGCCAGCCAGAAAGGCAGCGTTGGCGCCGCCGACCCGGCGCTGGTCGAACGTGGTCGCGCGCTGTTCAACGGCGGTGACCTGCAGAAAGGCCTGCCGGCATGCACCGGCTGCCACTCGCCGAACGGCGCTGGCCTCGCCGCGGCCGGCTTCCCGCACCTGGGCGGGCAGCACGCGCAGTACGTCACCAAGCAACTGACCGACTTCCGCGAAGGCGACCGCAGCAACGATGGCGATGCCACCACCATGCGCACCATCGCCTCCAAGCTGAGCAACAAGGACATCCAGGCACTGGCCAGCTACATCCAGGGTCTGCACTGATCCGGGCAGGCACGTTAACGCTGCGTTAATGGCGCGTCGCAAACATGAAAAGGGTGGCTTCGGCCGCCCTTTTTTATGGTTTCTGCCGTTACACTTACGAACTCGAACCCGCCTTGGCCTGTCAGAAGACACGTCGTTCAAGGGCGACTCAAAGACTGCTCAGGAGTAAAGCATGCGTAATCTGATTCTCAGCGCCGCGCTGGTGGCCGCCAGCGTCTTCGGTATGACTGCCCAGGCCGCGGAGCCGGTCGCGGGCAAGGAATACATCGAGCTGAGCAACCCGGTGCCGGTGTCCCAGCCCGGCAAGATCGAGGTCGTCGAGCTGTTCTGGTACGGCTGCCCGCACTGCTATCACTTCGAGCCGACCATCAACCCGTGGATCGACAAGCTGCCCGCCGACGTCAACTTCAAGCGCGTGCCGGCCATGTTCGGCGGCCCATGGGATGCCCACGGCCAGATGTTCCTGACCCTCGAAGCCATGGGCGTCGAGCACAAGGTCCACGCCGCGGTGTTCGATGCCATCCAGAACCAGCACAAGCGCCTGACCAAGCCCGAGGAAATGGCCGAGTTCCTGGAAACCCAGGGCGTGGCCAAGGACAAGTTCCTCGCCACCTTCAACTCGTTCGCCATCAAGGGCCAGGTCAACCAGGCCAAGGAACTGGCGAAGAAGTACGAAATCACTGGCGTTCCGAGCATGGTGGTCAACGGCAAGTACCGCTTCGACCTGGGCACCGCCGGCGGTCCGGAAGGCGTGCTGAATGTCGCCGACCAGCTGATCGCCAAGGAGCGCGCCGCGAAGTAAGCGGCGACTGCCATGGCACGCTGGAGAAGCGAGCGGGTCGTCGGTCTGTGCGACCCGCGAGTCAACGAGCACCATGTGGGCGAGGACAACCTGCCCCGGGACGGTCGCCTGCGCCTGCTCAGCTTCAATATCCAGGTCGGGATCAGCACCGAGCGTTACCGTCACTACGTGACCCGCAGCTGGCAGCACCTGCTGCCGCACACCGGGCGCGCCGGCAACCTGCAGAAGATCGGCCAACTGCTCAACGACTTCGATCTGGTCGCCCTGCAGGAGGCCGATGGCGGCAGCCTGCGTTCGGGCTACGTCAACCAGGTCGAGCACCTGGCCCATCTCGGCGCCTTCCCCTACTGGTACCAGCAGCTCAACCGCAATCTCGGGCGTTTCGCCCAGCACAGCAATGGCGTGCTCAGCCGCCTGAAACCGCACCTGCTCGAAGATCACCCGCTGCCCGGCCCGGCCGGACGCGGGGCGATCCTGGTCCGTTTCGGCGAAGGTGAGGATGCCCTGGTCGTGGTCATGATGCACCTCGCCCTGGGTGCCAGGACCCGTGCCCGGCAACTGGCCTATATCCGCGAACTGATCGGCGGCTATCGGCACCAGGTGCTGATGGGCGACATGAACACCCACGCCACTGATCTGCTGCAGCACTCGCCCCTGCGCGACCTCGGCCTGATCGCGCCGCAGGTCGAAGCGACTTTCCCCAGCTGGCGACCGCAGCGCTGCCTGGATCACATTCTGTTGAGCCCCAGCCTGACCCTGGAGCGCGTCGAGGTTCTTTCCCAGCCGATTTCCGATCATTTGCCGGTCGCGGTTGAGATTCGTTTGCCTGATGCACTGACTGTGGATACGCTTCCGGTTTTGCGTCAGTCCCCCTGATTGCGGGCCCGGGCATGAGCGACGAAGCACAGCGCTGGAAAGAGAAATACCTCAAGAGCATCGAACAGCAGGAAAAGCTGGAACGCCGTTGGGAGGCTCGCCTCGACCTGCTGCGTCGCGGTCTCGTGCGCAGCACCCTGGCCGCCGAAGGCAGCGATCGGGTGGTCGACGAGTGCATGAAGGAAATGCGCGATGTCATCCGCACCGACAACATGGACGCCGCGCTAGCCGGCCTGATCCCCCGTCTGGAAAAGGCCGTGCTCGATTCCGAGCAGCGCCGTGCGACCCGGGTATCCCAGGTGTCCACCGCGCTTGCCTCGCTGGTCAACCAGTTGCAGGTGCTGTCGCTGCCCAGCGAAGTGCGGCGGCCGCTGAAGAAACTCGGCAAGCAGGTCGAAGCCCGTGCCAGCCAGTCGCGGGAAGTCCCGCTGCTGTTGAGCGAACTGAGCAAGTTGCAGGCCGAGGCGCTGGGTGCACTGACCCATCCGGAAGAGCACAACCGGCCTGGCTTCCTGCAACGTCTGTTCGGTGGGCGTGATGCCGTTGCCGAGCCTGCCGCGGAATACGCTGCGCAGGACCAGGTGCAGCCCGTGGTCGCGCGTCAGGCCGAGGCGCTTGCCATCGCCGATGTCGATGAACTGAAGCCGGCGCCTCGTGCGCTCGACATTCCCGAGTCGCGGCATGCGGGCCCGGCGCTGGTCGAAGCCGAGCCGATGGTGCTGATCGAGCCGGTACGCGAGGAGCCCGCCGCGGTCGAGGTCGCGCCGAGCGTTGCCGAGCCTGAGCCCCAGGCCGAGGCGCAAACCGAGCCGCCCCCCGCTGCCGTTGATGCCGACGCCGACGCCGTGGAACCCGGCGAGCCCGAACCCGAGCCCGAAGAAGCCGCCGAAGCGCAGATGACCCCGGAGGAACTGCTGTATTCCCTCCCGGACGGCACCGAACCGACCTACAGTTCGGTCGCGGCCCATATCGAGGACACCCTCCTCGGCCTGCTCGACGACCTCAGCCTGCCCGAGCGCCATCGGCCCCAGGCGGAGTCGATGCGCGAACGCCTGGAGCATGGCCTGAACTGGTACGAGCTGCTGCCGGTGCTGGACGACCTGGCGGTGCTGATGCTGGCGATCACCGACAGCGGCCAGCACGAATTCGAAGCCTACCTGCAACAGCTCAACGAACGCCTGGAGTCGTTCCAGAGCCATCTGCAGGAAGCCAGCGAAGGCCATGCCGACAACCAGTCCGCCGAACGCGACCTGAACAGCCAGTTGCGCGAGCAGGTCGACGGCCTGCACAGCAGCGTGCAGGGCGCGGCCGACCTGGACAGCCTCAAGCATGTGCTGGAAGGCCGTCTCGAAGGACTGCTCGGCACCATGGACGAGCATCAGCAGCAGCGCGATCAGCGTGAGCAGGAAATGGCCACGCGGCTCAAGGGCTTGTCCGAGCGGGTCGCGCACATGGAGCAGGAAGCCCAGGGCTACCGCGAGCACCTGGAAGAGCAGCGGCAGAAAGCCCTGGTCGATCCGCTGACCGGCTTGCCCAACCGCGCGGCCTGGTCCGAGCGTCTGGACCTCGAACTCGGTGAGTGGCAGGAAAAAGGCGGTCACCTGCTGATGGCGATCCTCGACCTCGACCATTTCAAGCGCATCAACGACAGCTACGGCCACCTGGCCGGCGACAAGGTGCTGAAGATCGTCGCCAATGAATTGCGCAAGCGCCTGCGCGCGCGGGATTTCATCGCCCGTTTCGGCGGCGAGGAATTCGTCCTGCTGATCCCGCAGACGGCGCTTGCCGGTGGTCTACAGTTGGCGGAAAGCCTGCGCGCGGCGGTGGAGGCCTGTCCGTTCCACTTCAAGGGCGAGCGGGTGACCATCACGCTGTCGGTCGGCATCACCGCGTTCCGTCCCGGCGAACGCAGCGATGTGGTCCTCAAACGCGCCGACGAGGCCCTGTACCGTGCCAAGCATCTGGGCCGCAATCGCGTCGAACAGGGCTGAGCGGCCTTTCCTGGGGTACGTTATGCTATTGCATTGCAGACTTTTCAGGCGTTGCCCCTTTTCCATGAAAGCGTTTTTCTCCGTTCTCCTGCTCGCGGTCCTGGCAGGTTGCAGCAGCGGCCCGCAATTGCGCGTGGACCGCAGCCATACCTCGGTCAACCAGGACAGCCGCATCCAGTTCGTCATCCTGCACTACACCAATGCCTCGCTGGAGCGTTCGCTGGCCTTGCTGACCCACGGCGAGGTCAGCAGCCATTACCTGATCGGCGATGACCGTGATGCCACCGTCTATCAACTGGTCGATGAAAACCGGCGCGCCTGGCATGCCGGCGACAGCCAGTGGGAAGGCCGTACCTGGCTGAACTCGACCTCGATCGGTATCGAAATCGTCAATCCCGGCTACACCGACACCCCCACCGGGCGGGTCTGGCATCCGTACAGCGAGGCGCAGGTGCAGTCGTTGATCCTGCTGCTCAAGGACATCGCCCAGCGCAACGCCATCCAGCCGCGGCACATCATCGGCCACAGCGATATCGCTCCGCTGCGCAAGCTCGACCCGGGTCCGATGTTCCCGTGGAAGCGCCTGGCCGACGAGGGCCTGGGCATCTGGCCGGATGCGCGAGCGGTGGCGCAGCAGCAGGCGCGCTTCGCGGTGAATCCGCCAAGCATCACCTGGTACCAGCAGCAACTGGCGCGTTTCGGCTATGCCATCGAGCAGACCGGGGTCTACGACGTGGCTACCCGGCATGTCATCGCCGCCTTCCAGATGCGTTTCCGCCCGCAGCGTTTCGACGGGCAACCCGATGCCCAGACCGCGGCGATGCTGCAGGTGCTGAACAACACGCGCTGAATTCCGTCAAAACCCCGCCAAACGGGCAGGCTGACTTCGCGGACTGTTGCTATACCTCTGGTATTCAACGGGATATTTCCGATGTCACCTGCCCAGCTGCTGCGCGGCCTGTTATATCGACCCTGGCTCCTGGCAACGCTGGCAGCCTCGGCGAGCGCCATTTTGCTGTTGTTAGGCAGTCTGGGCGTGGCCATGCACCAATTGCAGGTCAATGAAAGCGAGCAGATGAACGCCCGTGGCGAGCGTTTCCTCGAGCGTCTGGAGCAGATCTTCGGCCAGTTGCGCCAGGGCGTCGACCAGCTCCAGGCGCAGCCGACCCGCGGTTGCAGCTTCGAAATGCTCTCTGCCCTGCAACAGGTCGCGTTCAATAACCGTTTCGTCTTCGAGGCGGCGTACCTGGACAATCACCAGATCTGTTCCAACCGCCTCGACGACCGCACCTTCGAATCCCTCCCGCCTCCGGATATCCAGGGCCCTACCTACAGCTACTGGCTGAACACCAGCACCGAGCCGGACGACAATCGCGCCGCCCTGATCCTCGGGCGCGGCCCCTTTCGCGTGTCCACCTCGCGCGGGCACCTGACCGATGTGGTCGACCTGCCCGCCGGCGGCAGTCTGCTGGTGGTCCTCGACCGTGGCCGGCGTGCGGTACCGGTACTGGGCGCGGTGCAACCCTGGCCTCCCGAGGGGGTCGCCTGGCCTCCGGTGTCGAACGATGCGCTGATCGAGCTGCCCGATCGCCTGCTCTATCGCATGCCGACGCGGTCCCCCGATTACCAGCTGGTCCTGATCGCGCCGCGCAGCACCCAGCCGCTGAAGCTCAGCGGCGCGCTCTGGCTGCTGTTTCCCGGCAGCCTGCTGCTGGCCTGGTGCATTGGCTGGGCGGTGCTGCAACTGGTGCAACAGAGCCGTTCGATGAGTTCGGAGCTGCAGGGCGCGCTGCGTCGCGGTGAACTGCAGGTGCTGTATCAACCGATCTTCGAGCTGAACAGCCGCCGCTGCGTCGGTGCCGAAGCCCTGGTGCGCTGGCGGCGCCCGGACGGCACCCTGACCAGCCCGGAGCTGTTCATCCCGCTGGCGGAGAACACCGGGCAGATTCGCCAGATCACCGATTTCGTCCTGCAGCGGGTCTTCGATCAGTTGGGGCAGTTGCTGCGAGCCAATCCGCAGCTGTACATCTCGGTCAACCTGGCCGCCTGCGACGTGATGGTGCCGCGCATCGGCCGAGTCGCCGCGCGCCTGCTGGCGGCCCACCATGTCGCGGCCAGCCAGATCGCCTTCGAAGTCACCGAGCGCGGGCTGATCGACGTGGTGGTCGCCCGCGACAACCTGCAGGCCCTGCGCGCGGTGGGGCATCAGGTGCTGATCGACGACTTCGGCACCGGCTATTGCAGTCTCGCCTATCTGCAGACCCTGCCGGTGGATTGCCTGAAGATCGACAAGGCCTTCATCGATGCCCTCGGCCATGACGCCGCCAGCAGCGGCGTGGCCCCGCACATCATCCGCATGGCCCATGCCCTGCAGCTGCGGGTGATCGCCGAGGGCATCGAGTACGAGGACCAGGCCCTGCTGCTCAACAGCGAAGGGGTGAACTACGGCCAGGGCTGGCTGTTCGCCCACCCGCTGAATGCGCGGCAGTTCGTCGAGCTGATTACCCGCGGACGCCGCCGCGGGCCGCGGCGAATCGACGATGAGGCCTGATCAGACCGGCAGCGTCATGTAGAACTGGGTGCCGTGTTCCGGTCGTGAATAGACGCCCATGCGCCCGCCGTGCAACTGCACGATTTCCTTGCACAGGGCCAGGCCCAGTCCCGCCCCGCCTTTCTTGCGGCCGACCTGGACGAAGGGTTCGAAGATTCGTCCTTGCTGGCTGTAGGCGATGCCTTCGCCGCTGTCCTCGACACTGATGATCACCCGCTCGCCATGCCGGCGCGCTTGCAGGCGAATGCGCCCGCCGCTGCCGGTGTGGCGGATGGCGTTGTCCAGCAGGTTGTCGAGGACCCTGTCGAGCTGGGCGATATCGGCCTGGATCCTGGGCAGCGGCGTGCCCAGTTCCAGCTGCAGGTCGATCTGCCGGGTCGCGGCGGCCTCGGCATGGCGGGTCCGCGCGCGCTCGAGCAACTCGTCGAGCGCGCAGACGCTGCGCTCCAGTTTCTGCTGGCCGCTCTGGTAGCGAGAGAAGTTCAGCAGGTCGTTGATCAATTGGGTCAGGCGCTGCATTTCTTCGCCGATGGTGTCGAGCAGATCGCCCTCGCGGGATTGCTCGGGAAACCTGACCCGTTCGCGCAGCAGGCCGAACGCCATGTGCATGCCGGTCACCGGTGTGCGCAGCTCGTGGGAGGCGCGCAGGACGAATTCGCTGCGCACCCGTTCGAAGGCGCGCTGCTCGGTGACGTCGTGGAGCACCATCACCGCGCCGAGGATCTGCCCGTCCGGGTGGCACACCGGGGTCAGGCTGTAGGTGAGGACGCGGGTTTCCTTGTCGATTTCCAGGTGCAGGTCTTCCGGCACCCGCTCCAGGCTGCCGCCGCGCAGGACCAGGTGCAGTTGCTGGTCCAGCTCGGGGCGTTGCAGGGCTTCGCCGAGGCGGCTGCCGGCGCGCGAATCGTCCCAGCCCAGCTGGCGCTGGGCCACCGGGTTGAGGTGTTCCAGGCGGCCCTGGCGGTCGATGATCAGCAGGCCGTCGTCGATGCTGTCGAGCACCGCCTGCAGGCGTTGCTGGCCGGCCAGCAGTTCGTCGACATTGGTCGCCTGGTGCGCGCGCAGGGCCTCGGCCATCAGGCTGAAGCGCTTGCTCAGCTGGTTGATTTCCAGGGCCGAGGTCACCGGCAGGGTCACGTCGAAATTGCCCAGGCCAACCTGGTCGGCGGCGCTGGCCAACGCCTCGATCGGCTGGCCGAAGCGCCGGGCGATACCGTGGGCGGTGAGAAAACCCAGGGCCAGCACGGCGAAGCCGATCAGCCCGAGGGCGCCGGACATCAGCACCGCGCGATCGCGGGACACCTTCTCGGCGCTGCGGATCTGCTCCACGGCTTGCTTGTGCGCGCCGATCAGGGTCGCGCGCAGGGCGCTGAACGCCTGGCCCAGGGGTTCGTCGACGCTCAGGCTGCGCGCCGGCGCAGCGCTTTCGCGCAGGCGCGCGAGAAAATTCTGAAACTCGGTGTTGGCCCGGGAAAAGTCCTTGCTGCCCTCGACCTGCTCCTCTTGCCGCAGGCCTTCGTCGAGCAGTTGCTGGAACTGCTCCTGCAGGTGGGTGAGGACCTGCGGGTCGGCGCTGTCGTCGAGGATCTGGGTCAGTTGCTCGCTGAGGTTCTGCCGCAGCTTCAGACCCATGTCGAGGACGAAGGCGTTGTTGCGGATCAGCGCCTGCTGCGAGCTGGCCATCTGCTGCACGCTGACCAGACTGAGCAGCAGGCCGAGCAGGGCCACGCTCATCAGCGCGGAAATACTGAGGAAAAGCCGCGTGCGCAGCTTCATCGCCCACTTCATAAGTTGTACTGCTTGCGCTTGCGGTACAGGGTCGAGGCATCGATGCCGAGGGTCTTGGCGGCCTGGTCGAGGGTGTCGCTGGTCGCCAGTACCGCGCCGATGTGCGCGCGTTCCAGTTCATCCAGGCTCAGCGCGGCGCCGATGCGCGGGGCATTGCTGGTGGGTTGCTCGGCCATGCCCAGGTGGCTGATTTCCACCTTTTCCTGGGGACAGATGATGCTGGCCCGCTCGATCACGTTACGCAGTTCGCGGATGTTGCCCGGCCAGCGATAGTTGAGCAGCGCCGCGCGGGCTTCGTCGCTGAAGGCCCGGGCCGGTCGCGAGTACTCCTTGACGAAGCGGGCGAGGAAGCGCTCGGCCAGGGTCAGGATGTCCTCGCTGCGTTCGCGCAGCGGTGGCAGGTGCAGGGTGATGACATTGAGGCGGTACAGCAGGTCTTCGCGGAAGCGGCCCTCGCGGACCATGTCTTCTAGGTTCAGGTTGGTGGCGGCGAGGATGCGCACATCGGCGCGACGGGTCACCGGATCGCCGACCCGTTCGTATTCCTTGTCCTGGATGAAGCGCAGCAGCTTGGGCTGCAGGGTCAGGGGGAAGTCGCCGATCTCGTCGAGGAAAAGGGTGCCGCCGTCGGCCTGGTTGACCCGCCCCAGGGTGCTCTCGCTGGCACCGGTGAAGGCGCCCCGGCTGTGGCCGAACAGCTCGCTTTCCATCAGCTCCGCGGTCAGCGACGGGCAGTTGATGGTGACGCAGGCCTTGCGCGCACGCTTGCTCCAGCCATGGATGGCACGGGCCAGCTCGCCCTTGCCGGTGCCCGACTCGCCGAGGATCAGAATGTTGGCGTCGGTGGTCGCCACCTGGCGCGCGGTTTCCAGCACCACCATCATCGCCGGGCTGTGGGAGTCCAGGCCGTCCTTGGGTTTGCGCACCTCGCCTTCCAGCGCCTCCAGGCGCGCCGACAACTGCCGTACCTCCAGTTGCTTGGCCGTGGCCAGGCGCAACTGGTCGGGGCTGCACGGTTTGACCAGGTAATCGGCAGCGCCCGCCTGGATCGCATCCACGGCGGTGTCCACGGCGGAGTGGGCGGTGACGATCACCACGCGCATCCATGGCGCCTGGATGCGCATCTGCGCGAGGACGTCGAGGCCGTTGTCCTCACCCAGGCGCAGATCGAGGAAGCACAGGTCGAAGACCTGGCGCTGCAGCAGCGTCTCGGCCTGCGCGGCGCTGTTGGCCGTGGCAACGGTGTAGCCCTCGTCTTCCAGGCAATAACGGAAGGTCCGCAAGATCGCGGACTCGTCGTCCACCAGCAGAATGCGGCCTTGAGGGTCCGGGGCTGACTCCATTTTCCTGCGCTCCTTGGGAATTATCTTGGTTAGTGTCGGAAAAATCGGGCAAGTTGCATGGTCGATTCTGATTCATTCCTTTCCATGCATGCTAGCTCGCGGTTTCCGACCGTCCGTCGGGGATCTGGCCGCGAGAAACACCTCGTTCGTCATGCAAAACGCACGACCGCGCAAGGCGGCATCGTGCAGGATGCGCTTCGGCTGTTTTCGGAAGAAATTCTAACTATCTGATTTGTAAGGATAAATCAGATTTCAAAAGGCTGGCATGCAGGCTGCAATGACCCTTCCAGGTCATAACAAGATGCAGCAAGAGGAGCCCGGCACATGAAACGTACCCCCGCCGCCCTGGTGCTTATATCGCCACATCATTTGCGTCAGGCGCTGTTTCTGCTCCTGGCGCTGCTGTTGACCCTGGTCGCCGGGCAGTTGCATCACGCCTGGCAGGCCAGACAGGTCGACAGCCAGCTCGCTGTCCAGGTCGTGCGCATTCATGAAAGCCGCGCGCTGCCCTTGCAAACCGCCCCCGTCATGGGCTCACGGGCACTTCCGGCCGCCAGCGTCGACACCACGGCGCCGCGTGAACGCTGGGTGTTCTGAGCCGCGGATGAGCAGGACCTTTTCCAAAACAGAAGGAGAATCACCATGTTGAGTTGGGCCATCACCTTCCTGATTATCGCCATTGTCGCTGCCGTGCTGGGCTTCGGTGGTATCGCCGGCGCCGCTACCGGTATCGCGAAGATCCTCTTCATTATCTTCCTGGTGCTGTTCGTGGCTTCCTTCTTCTTTGGTCGTCGCGGTCGAGGCTGAATCAATGAAAGGCGTGATACGAAACGCCCTGGCCGTCGCCCTGTTGCTGGGCGGCGGTTCGGTGGCAATGGCGGCCAATGACGGCCAGGTCCGGGCCAGCGAACTGCTCGGTTCGGACCCCGAGTATCGGCAAACCTGGCAGGACGTGGTCAGGAAAGAGGAACGCTTGCCGGATTGGGTGATCAATCTGAGCGGGGTTTCCGAGCACCAGATGTCCGCGGTCGAGGAAGACGGCGACAAATACCTGGTGGGACCGGTCTGCGAAAGCGCCGGCAAGTGCCTGAACAAGCGTCTGATCGTGGCCTTCAGTTGGGACAAGGACAAGGCCTACGGCATGTTGGTGGAAGTACCGGAAGGGCTGCCCGCCGACAAGTCACCGACCCGCCACGCCGACTATCGCTGGCTGGGCAAACCCGACGAGGGCATGCAGGCCATGCTCAGGGAGCAGCTCAAACGTGATCCGAACTGGTACTGAGGCGCCGCCGGGCGTGTCGGTGCTTTAGAGGAAGCTGAACCTTTCTCCCTTTCAGCTTTCCATGCTGCGCTCACCCGAGGAGGGTGGGCGCATGACCAAGGGGCCGGGCCGCTCTGATTGTTGCAGGATCGGAGGGGCCTAGGGGTACAAGGAGTGCCTCCGCCGAGGGCCGGGTCAGGCAAGCAAGGCCGGGAACGAGTCCGTCAGGGTGTCCTGCAGGTCGGGATACCTGCGACGGACTGTCCCGGCAGCATACCTCCGCATTTTCGGTGTTGACCTTTGCGATAGATGGCAAATCGGTCACCCGCTCGTCTGTCCGGGAAAATATTTTTCGGATTTTCCCTACGGCTCAAAGATCATTTTCACCCATTCGGATTGTCGAACACTGACACATCCTGTTGTCGGTATACCGTGTGAATCTGCCGAAATATGGCGGATCGGTCCTATTCGGAATTCCGAACAACGCTTTGCCAACCTGCTGAGACGCAGGTTTTTTCATAAAAAGATCATGCCGATTCGGCATAGGTCACTCGTTTACGGCATTAGACTGAGCCCCCTCCCGCCTGAATAGTTGCGCCTTTTTTCGCCAGCCAGCGTTCGTTTCCGTTCGCTCGCGACGACCTTCTGCGGTGCCCTTGACTGTTGCCGAAGAAGTTTCCTGATTGGCTTATAGCCTCTCTGGAACGCTGGTTACAGCGCAATGCCCGTGTCCACTTGAAGAAAAAGGTAATGACATGAAGAAGGCAAAACTAAGCCTCGCCTGGCAGATCCTCATCGGTCTCGTCCTGGGTATCGCCATCGGTGCCCTGCTGAATCACTTCAGTGCGGAAAAGGCATGGTGGATCAGCAACGTGTTGCAGCCTGCCGGTGACATCTTCATTCGCCTGATCAAGATGATCGTCATCCCGATCGTGATTTCCTCGCTGATCGTGGGTATCGCCGGGGTTGGCGACGCGAAGAAACTTGGCAGTATCGGCCTTAAGACCATCATCTACTTCGAGATCGTCACCACCATCGCCATCGTGGTCGGCCTGGTCCTGGCCAACCTGTTCCACCCGGGCGCCGGCATCGACATGAGCACCCTGGGCACCGTGGACATCTCCAAGTACCAGGCCACCGCGGCCGAGGTTCAGCACGAGCATGCGTTCATCGAGACCATCCTCAACCTGATCCCGTCGAACATCTTCGCGGCGCTGATGCGCGGTGAAATGCTGCCGATCATCTTCTTCTCGGTGCTGTTCGGCCTGGGCCTGTCGAGCCTCAACGCGGAAATCCGCGATCCGCTGGTGAAGACCTTCCAGGGCGTGTCCGAAGCCATGTTCAAGGTCACCCACATGATCATGAACTACGCCCCGATCGGTGTATTCGCCCTGATCGCCGTGACCGTCGCCAACTTCGGCTTCGCCTCGCTGCTGCCGCTGGCCAAGCTGGTGCTGCTGGTGTACTTCGCCATCGCCTTCTTCGCCTTCATGGTGCTGGGCCTGGTGGCGCGCCTGTTCGGCTTCTCGATCATCAAGCTGATGCGCATCTTCAAGGACGAGCTGGTCCTGGCCTACTCCACCGCCAGCTCGGAAACCGTGCTGCCACGGGTCATCGAGAAGATGGAAGCCTATGGCGCGCCGAAGGCCATCTGCAGCTTCGTGGTACCGACCGGCTATTCGTTCAACCTCGACGGTTCGACCCTGTACCAGAGCATCGCGGCGATCTTCATCGCCCAGCTGTACGGCATCGACCTGTCGATCAGCCAGCAACTGCTGCTGGTCCTGACCCTGATGGTCACCTCCAAGGGCATCGCCGGCGTGCCGGGCGTTTCCTTCGTGGTCCTGCTGGCGACCCTGGGCAGCGTGGGTATTCCGCTGGAAGGCCTGGCCTTCATCGCCGGTGTCGACCGCATCATGGACATGGCGCGTACCGCGCTGAACGTGATCGGCAATGCCCTGGCGGTACTGGTGATCGCGCGCTGGGAAGGCATGTACGACGCCGAGAAAGGCCAGAAGTACTGGAACTCGCTGCCGCACTGGCGCAGCAAGGAAGCGGCGCCGGCTGGCAAGACCGTCAATTCCTGAGCCTTGCTGGATGAACAAAGCCCCGACTCGTCGGGGCTTTTTTATTGGCTTCACGACACCCCCCTGTAGGAGCGTGGCTTGCCCGCGAAGGACCGCGTCAGCGGTCCCCGACAGCAACGCCATTGGGGACCGTTCCACGGTCCTTCGCGGGCAAGCCTCGCTCCTACAGTCGCCGCGCGCCTGCACGGACTTCTGCGCATGGCTTCCGCTATCATTCAGCCCATCTTCAAGGGGACATTCGAATGCTCAACGGCCTTTGGCTCGGTTTTTTCGTGGTGGCGGCCATTTCCGCCCTGGCGCAGTGGCTGGCAGGGGGTAACGCAGGAATCTTCGCGGCGATGGTGGAAAGCATTTTCGCCATGGCCAAGCTCTCGGTCGAGGTGATGGTGCTGCTGTTCGGCACCCTGACCCTGTGGCTGGGCTTTCTCAAGATCGCCGAGCAGGCCGGTATCGTCGAGTGGCTGGCCAAGGTCCTCGGCCCGCTGTTCCGCCGCCTGATGCCGGAAGTCCCGCCCGGGCACCCGGCCCTCGGCCTGATCACCCTGAACTTCGCCGCCAACGGCCTGGGCCTGGACAACGCCGCCACGCCCATCGGCCTCAAGGCGATGCGCGCGTTGCAGGAGCTGAACCCCAGCCCGACCACTGCGACCAACGCGCAGATCCTCTTCCTGGTACTCAACGCCTCGTCCCTGACCCTGCTGCCGGTGACCATCTTCATGTACCGCGCCCAGCAAGGCGCCATGGACCCGACCCTGGTGTTCCTGCCGATCCTGCTCGCCACCAGTTGCTCGACCCTGGTCGGCCTGCTCTCGGTGGCCATCGTCCAGCGCCTGCGCCTGTGGGACCCAGTGGTGCTGGCCTACCTGGTGCCGGGCGCGCTGCTGCTCGGCGGGTTCATGGCGCTGCTGGCGAGCATGTCGGCCGCGGCCCTGGCCAGCCTGTCGTCGATCCTCGGCAACCTGACCCTGTTCGGCCTGATCATGTTGTTCCTGCTGATCGGCGCGCTGAAGAAGGTCAAGGTGTACGAAACCTTCGTCGAAGGCGCCAAGGAAGGCTTCGACGTGGCCAAGAACCTGCTGCCCTACCTGGTGGCGATGCTCTGTGCGGTTGGCGTGCTGCGTGCCTCCGGGGCGCTGGAGTTCGGCCTCGACGGCATCCGCCACACGGTGGAATGGCTGGGCTGGGACACCCGCTTCGTCGACGCCCTGCCCACCGCGCTGGTCAAGCCGTTCTCCGGCAGCGCGGCGCGCGCCATGCTGATCGAGACCATGCAGACCCACGGGGTCGACAGCTTCCCGGCGCTGGTGGCGGCCACGGTGCAGGGCAGTACCGAGACCACCTTCTACGTGCTGGCGGTGTACTTCGGTGCGGTCGGCATCCAGCGCACCCGCCACGCCGTGGGCTGTGCCCTGCTCGCCGAGCTGGCCGGGGTGCTGGGCGCCATCGGCGTGTGCTACTGGTTCTTCGCCTGATTGCCTGAAGCCCGCGGGTACTGCTCGCCCTGCTTCAGGGTCCAGTCCAGCAGTTGCGCACTCAGCCGGTCGGTGGCCTGACCCAGCCCGGCGACCACCGCCGGTACGCTCTTGTCGGGCTGTGGCTGGCGCACCTCGAAGATGCGGCTGGCGATCATGCGCTGGCTGCGTCCGTCCACCAGGCGCGCATCGAGACGCACGACCACGTCGATGCCCGCGGCCGTGTATTCGCTCTGGAAGGCCTGCAGCTCGCCCACCAGTTCGAAATCCGATTGCAGGTTGCTGTCGTCGGCGCTCAGGCGCGGCACCCGCCCGTCACGCTGGAAGGCATCGAGGAGGCGGTTGCGCAGCAGCGCCGGGGCCGGATCGGTCCAGCGCGCGCCCTTGTAGCTGCTGAGCACGTTGCCCTGCGGTACCACGGCGATGCGCGGCACGTTCAGCGCATCGCTGGTGATCGGCTTGTTGACCCGCAGCGACCAGCTCACCGGCGCCGCGCCGGATGGCGTCACGGCCGCGGCCGGCAGGCGGTAGACATCGGCGTTCTCGGCCTTGGGCAGGATCGAACAGGCACTGCTCAAGCTGATCAACAGGGCCAGGGACAGGCGGCTGGCGAGGCTCATGGCTCGAACTCCTTGCTTTGGTCACGGCCGAGCAGGTAGCCGCTGGGGTTGGCCTCAAGGCGGCGGGAGATGGCCTTGAGCGAATTGAGGGTGTCGCGCAGTTCGCGCAACGCCGGGGACAGGTCGCGGAAACCCTGGGCGCCGCTGTCGAGGGCTTCGCGATTGCTTTCCAGCAGGGCGTTGAGGGTCGTGGTGCTCTGCGCCAGGGACTTCATGGCCTGATCGGCGCTTTGCGCGATATCCGCGCCACGGCTGCCGAGCAGCTGGTTGGCGTTGCGCATCAGCTCACCGGTCTGTTGCAGCGCGGTGCCGGCCTGCTGGCCGAGGGTCGACAGCTGCCGGATCGCCTGGCTGATGTCCTCGCGCTGGGCAGCGACCGCGCCGGTGGTCTGTTCGAGGTTTTCCAGGGTGGCGCCGAGGCGGTTGACGTTGTCTTCGGAGAACAGCCGGTTGGCGTTGTGCAGCAGCAGGTTGATGTTGGTCACCAGGTCGCTGCTGTTGGTCAGCAGGCGGGCGATCGGCGACGGCGAGGCGACGATCACCGGCAGCTTGCCGCCCTTGCCCACCAGCGGCGGGCTGTCCGGGGTGCCGCCGCTGAGCTGGATCAGCGAGGTGCCGGTGACCCCGGTGAGCGTCAGCTTGGCCTGGGTATCCTGCTTGACCGGGGTGTCGGCGTTGAGGCGGATATGCGCCAGCACCCGGCGCGGGTCGTTGGGGTCCAGGCGCAGGTTCATCACGTCGCCCACCTTGATCCCGCTGTACTGCACGGCACTGCCGCGGGACAGGCCGGTCACCGCCTCGTTGAACACCACCTCGTAGTCCTTGAACGTCGCGTCGACGCTGGACTTGGCCAGCCACAGGCCGAAGAGCATGGCGCCAGCCACCACCAGCACGGTGACCATCCCGATCAGTACATGATGCGCGCGGGTTTCCATCTCACTTCTCCTTCAGCGCTGTCGCGGCCGCGTAGGCCGCACGGCCACGCGGGCCATGGAAATACTCGTGAATCCACGGGTCATCGGTCGCCGCCACGGTGTCGATCGGCGCGGCCACCAGCACTTTCTTCTGCGCCAGCACGGCAATGCGGTCGCTGATGGTGTAGAGGGTGTCCAGGTCGTGGGTGATGAGGAACACGCTCAGGCCCAGGGCATCGCGCAGGGTCAGGATCAACTGGTCGAAGGCCGCGGCGCCGATCGGGTCGAGGCCGGCGGTGGGTTCGTCGAGGAACAGGATGTCCGGGTCCAGGGCCAGCGCCCGGGCCAGGGCGGCGCGCTTGATCATGCCGCCGGACAGCGAGGCGGGAAACTTGTCCGCCGCCGACTGCGGCAGGCCGGCCAGGGCCAGCTTGACCCCGGCCAGGTGCTCGGCGTCGTCGCGGCTCAGGCCGGCGTGCTCGATCAGCGGCAAGGCAACGTTCTCGGTCACGGTCAGCGAGGAGAACAGCGCGCCCTTCTGGAACAGCACGCCGAAACGCCGTTCGATCAGCGAGCGCTGCTGCGCGTCGGCGCTGGACAGGTCTTCACCGAACACCCGCACCTGGCCTTCGTTGGGCCGGCGCAGGCCGACGATGCTGCGCAGCAGCACCGACTTGCCGCTGCCGGAGCCGCCGACCACGGAGAGGATCTCGCCACGGTACAGGTCGAGGTCGAGGTTCTCGTGCACGCTCTGCGCGCCGAAGCGGTTGCACAGGCCGCGGACCTCGATGACTTTTTCCCGGGTGTCGTCGCTCACCAGCCCATCTCCATGAAGAACAGCGCGGCCACGGCGTCGAGCATGATCACCACGAAAATCGACTGGACCACCGCCGAGGTGGTGTGGGCGCCGACCGACTCGGCGCTGCCGCTGACCTTGAAGCCCTCCAGGCAGCCGATGGCGGCGATCAGGAAAGCGAAGAACGGCGCCTTGAGCAGGCCGACGAGGAAGTGCTGCACGCCGATATCGCTTTCCAGCAGCGAGAGGAACATGGCCGGCGAGATGTCCAGCGACAGCGCGCAGACCACGCCACCGCCGACGATGCCGCAGAGCATGGCGAGGAAGGTCAGCAACGGCAGGGCGATCAGCAGCGCCAGGACCCGCGGGATCACCAGCAGCTCCACCGGATCGAGACCGAGGGTGCGGATCGCGTCGATCTCCTCGTTGGCCTTCATCGAGCCGATCTGCGCGGTGAAGGCGCTGGCGGTGCGACCGGCCATGAGGATGGCGGTGAGCAGCACGCCGAATTCCCGCAGGAAAGAGAACGCCACCAGGTCCACGGTGAAGATGCTGGCGCCGAAGCTGGCCAGCACCGTGGCGCCGAGAAAGGCCACCACGGCGCCGACCAGGAAGGTCAGCAGGGCGACGATGGGCGCGGCGTCGAGGCCGGTCTGTTCGATATGGGCGACCACCGAAGTGACCCGCCAGCGCCGCGGCTGCAGGGCGCGACGGGCCAGGGTGGCGATGATCAGGCCGATGAAGCCGAGCAGCTGGCGGCTGTCCTGGTACAGGGTGTCCACCGCCGCACCGATGCGCGCCAGGAGCTGGGTCAGCACCGGGATCTGGACATGGCGCGGCGGGATGCAGAACGCCTCGAGCGACCCCTGCACGCTGTGCAGCAGCTTGCGGCTGGCCGCCGGTAGCGGGCTGTCGGCTTCCAGCTGGGCCAGGCGTTGCGGGCCGAGCAGTTCCACCAGCAGCGAGGCGCCGGCGGTGTCGAGCTTGCCGAGCTGGCTCAGGTCCACTGCGGTGTCCTGGTCGTATTGGCCGCCGAGGGCGGCGGCGCTGTGCTTGAGGCTGGCGTAGTTGCTCAGGGTCCAGTCACCGCTGAGCCGCAGGCAGCTCGGGCTGCTGCGGGTATCCAGGGTGACGCTGGCGGGGATGGCGTTGCTGGTCATAGGCTCCAGGCGTTCCTTCGGCACGTCGCTGCGCAGCCTCAGAGCATAGCGCCACTACGTGGCAGGTGCTTGACCGTCGTCTATGACAGTGAAGCGCAGGACACCGATGACCTGGCCGTCCTCGGTCAGCACCCGCACCTGCCAGCGCCCCACCGGGTTGGCCGGGAACACCTGCTTGTGGGTCCAGGCGCGATAGCCCTCCTTGCGCCCGCCGTTGATGTCCAGGGCGATGCGGTCGACCTCTTTGCCGTTGAATTGCCAGACATGGTAGATCCGCTCGTTCAGCCCGCGCGGGGCCTTGATCGCGGTGTAGGCGTAGAGCCCGGCGCCGCGGATCTGGCTGGCGGCGACTTGCTTGAGGCTTTCGCCGGGCGTGCGGTTCTGCACCTCGGTGCTGATCGCCACCTCGGTCATCCACAGGGTCGCCGGCGGCACCCAGGAGCGCAGCAGCCAACCGGCGCCGCCGACCGCCAGGGTCACCAGGACCAGGGCCACGCCGCGGCGCCAGTGCCGGATCGGGAAGCTGCTGACCAGGCTGGGGAAGGACAGCAGCATGGCCGTGCCGAGGGCCAGCTTGAAGCTTTGCGCGGTGGTCAGGTGGAGGATGATCGGCAGCGCGGTGAGCAGCGCCGCGAACAGGGTCAGGGTGTGCAGGGCCATGAACAGCCAGCGCCGTGGTGCCAGCCACTTGTAGTACAGCGGGTCGGTGATCGACACCAGGCCGGCGGCACCGAGCAGTCCGGTGAAGATCAGCTGGCCGCTGTTCCAGGTGGTGGTGACGAAGAAGAACGGCAGGGTGAAGAACAGGCTTTCCTGGTGGATCATCTGCGTCGCGTAGCGCAGCAGGGGCTGCGGGATCTCGCGCTTGAAGGTGCGGCTGAACAGTTCGGTGAAGGTGTTTTCCAGCATCAGCCAGACCCAGCTCACCAGCATCAGGATGGCCACCCAGCTGGCCAGGCTTTCCTGGCGGTCGACGAGGATGAAACTGCCGATACCGGAGATGAAGCCACCGAGCGCGATGACCCCGGGGTAGCGCTGGATCAGTTCGATGATGCGCTGGATGTAGATGGGCATTTGCGGAGTACGTGAAGGGCTGAAAAATATGGTTACAAGGATACCGGGTTTTTGATCCTCGAACGTGTGTCCCGTTGGGGACCGCTACGCGGTCCTTCGCGGGCAAGCCACGCTCCTACGGGGGCAAGCCGCGTTCCTGCGGGCACGCCGCGTTCCTACTGGGGCACGCATCATTCCGTAGGAGCGTGGCTTGCCCGCGAAGGCCTGCAAGGCAGGCCCGAAACCACCACACCCTATATTGTTGACCTGCGCCGATACCAGATCCCCCCACCGACCACCACCAGCAACACCCCCAGCACCCCCGCCCAGAACAGCTCGTCATACCCCAGCAACGGTTTCTCCACCCTCACCCACCCGGGCGCCTTGAACAGCAGGCGCATGGCCTGGTTGGCCTCGTCCAGGCTCACCCCGCGCATGCGCTGCGCCGGATCGACGAAACGCCCGTCGGCATAGCCGTTCAGCGCCCCCCAGTAGTAATCCGCCAGGGCACTGTTGCCCTGGGTGGTCCAGGCCTCGCGGGCGATGGCCGCGGCCTTGACCCGCTCGAAGGTGCGCGGATCCAGTCCGTCCTCGCGCAGGCGTTCGAGCAGGTCCCGGACCACGGCTTCGGCCTGGGCCACCTGGTCTCGCTCCAGATCGGCATTGAGGCTGAGCAAGCCGCTGTCGCCAAAGGTCTCGCGCTGGCTCCAGGGCCCATAGGACAGCCCATGCCTGAGCCGCAGCTCGTCGTACAGCGCCCAGTCCAGATAGCGCTGCAGCAGCTCCAGGGTTTCGTCGTGCTCGCTGTCCAGCACCGGCTCCAGGAACAGCCAGCTCAAGCGCGTGCTGTTGCCCAGCACGCCGTGGATCAGGGTGCGCTCGGCTTCGGCCTGGCGGGTGACCCCCGCCAGTGTCCGGCGCTCGACCGGTTCCACCGGTTCCAGCTCGCCATAGCTGCGCTCCAGATAGGCCGGCAGTACCCGGTCGAGCCCGCCGACGACGATCAGGGTCATGTTGTTCGACGCATACCAGCGCTTGCGCACCTCCTCCACCTGCTCCACGGTCATGTCCTCGACATCGGAGCGTTCGGCGCATTTCAGCCCCAGTTCCACCGCCAGTTGATCGCTGGAGCGCTGGCCGAGGTCCTGGCGGTCGAGCCAGCGTTGCAGGTGCGTGTAATGCCCACCGTCCTCGCGCTCGACGATGCGTTTCGACAGGGCCAGGGCATCGTCGTCGATGCGCGTCTGCTGAATGATCGCCAGCAGCAGGTCGAGGACCTTGCGCTGGTTGCGCGCAGGGGCCTCGATGACGAAGGTGGTGTCGGCGCTGCTGGTGTAGGCGTTCCATTCGCCGCCGAGCGCCTGCATGCGTTTCTCCAGGCCACCCTCGCCGTCGTCGTCGATGCCGCTGAACAGCAGGTGTTCGAGCAGGTGCGGCAGTTCCTTCTGCGCGCAGGGGAAGTCATCGAAGCCGATGCCCACCACCAGGCGGATCGACACATGGTCGCGCTCGTAGCCGGGTTTGAGCAGCACCTGCAGGCCGTTGGGCAGCAGGTAGCCCTCGACCTGGTTGCGATCGAGGGCAAAGCCGGGGGCACAGCCCAGCAACAGGCAGACGAATATCAGGCAACGCATGAACGACTTCCTTGAATCGGTTCGAGGTGGCACGGGGTCACGGTGAATGGATTTCGTCCGGCACGCTGTCGATGAGCAGCGCGCCCGTGTCATGACCACCGAGTACCACATAGGCACTGCCGCAGAACAATGAATTCAATCTTCTCATGTCGGCGATCAGCTCCAGGTGCAGGGCGCTGGTCTCGATGCTTTGTACCACCTTGCGCTGCAGGCGGCTGACGTGGGCATGGGCCAGGCGCCGTTCCTGGGCACGGAAACGGCGTTTTTCCCGCAACAGCTGGCGCGCGCTTTCCGGGTCGGCGCTGAGAAACACCGACAGCCCCAGGCGCAGGTTGGCCAGCAACTGGCTCTGCAGGCCGGTCAGTTCCTCCAGGCCGACCTGGGAGAACTCGCGGCGCTGCGAGGTCTTCTGCTGCTGGATCTTGCGCAGCATGCGTTCGATCAGGTCGCTGGCCATCTTCAGGTTCAGCGCCAGTTCGATGATTTCGGCCCAGCGCTGGCTGTCCTGCTCGCTGAGGTCCTCGCGGGGCATCTGCGCCAGGTACAGCTTGATCGCGTTGTACAGCGCCTCGACATCGTCGCCGAGGATACGCACCTCCTGGGAGACCGCCGTGTGGGTGCCACGCAGCACGCCGTTCATCGACTCCAGCATGCTGTCCACCAGATCACCCAGGCGCAGGGTCTCGCGCACCGCGTTGGCCAGGGCCAGGCTGGGGGTGGCGAGGGCCGCTGCGTCGAGGTGGCGCGGGGTGGTGTGGCCATTGGTTTCCGGGCGCTCCGGCAGCAGCCAGGCGCAGGCCCGCGACATCAGGCCGACGGTGGGCAGCAGGGTCAGGCAACGCAGGCTGTTGTAGAGCAGGTGGAAGCCGATCACCAGCTCCGCGGGACGGAAGTTCAGGCTGTCCATCCACTCGACCAGCGGATGCAGCAGCGGAATGGTCACCAGCAGGCCGATCAACTTGTACAGCAGGCTGCCCAACGCCACCTGGCGTCCGGCGCTGTTGCGCATGCTGGTGCCGATGAAGGCCAGCAGGCCGCTGCCGATATTGGCGCCGATCACCAGGCCGATCGCCACCGGCAGGCCGATCACCCCGGCCCCGGCCAGGGTCGCGGTGAGCAGCACCGCGGCCAGGCTGGAGTAGGAAATCATCGCGAACAGGGCGCCGATCAGGGCGTCGAGCAGGATATCGCCGGTCAGCGAGGCGAACAGGACCTTGACCCCCTGCGCCGTGGTGATCGGCGTGGCCGCTTCGACGATCAGCTGCAGGGCGAGGATGATCAGGCCCAGGCCGATGCCCACCCGCCCGAGCTGGCCGGCGCGGGTCTGCTTGCGCGAGAGGAAGAAGATCACGCCGAGGAAGATCAGCAGCGGCGACAGCCATGACAGGTCGAGGGTCAGCACCCGCGCCATCAGCGCGGTACCGACGTCGGCGCCGAGCATGATCGCCAGGGCCGGGGTCAGGGCCATCAGCCCCTGGCCGACGAACGAGGTGACCAGCATCGCCGTGGCGTTGCTGCTCTGCACCATGGCCGTGACCAGGATCCCGGCGATGAACGCCAGTGGCCTTCGCGCCATGTTCTGGCCGATGACGCGGCGCAGGTTGGAACCGTAGACCCGCAGGATGCCGGTACGGACGATGTGTGTGCCCCAGATCAGCAGGGCGACGGCTGACAATAGATTGAGCAGGGTCAGCATGCTGGGCCCCCTGTTTTCCGTGCCCCAGCGGGGCGAATGAATGACGCTCGGAGCCTGGCCGTGGAGACGGCGATTGTTTCCAGTGCTCCCTTTAAGCTTTAGTCCGGCACACGCCATGGCGCCAGCGCGTTTGTCACTGATCCACAATGAAAAAAGGCCCCGGAAGGGGCCTTGATTCAGTGACTGGCCAGTATTACTGACCCGGGATGTCCTTGCGAAGTTTCACCGGCTCGCTCGGTTGCTGGTCGCGCTTCTTCGCCATGGCGGTGCGCATGCGGATGTTGATCGCTTCCACGGCCAGCGAGAAGGCCATGGCGAAGTAGACGTAGCCCTTCGGCACGTGGACTTCGAAGGCCTCGGCGATCAGCACCGTACCGACCACGATGAGGAACGACAGGGCGAGCATCTTCAGCGACGGGTGTTTCTCGATGAAGTCGCTGATGGCCTTGGCGCAGAGCATCATCACCAGCACGGCGACGATGATCGCGGCGATCATCACCGGGACGTGGGACACCATGCCCACCGCGGTGATCACCGAGTCCAGGGAGAACACGATGTCGATGATGGCGATCTGGATAATGGTGTAGAAGAACTTGCCGCCCTTGCCGGCGCTTGGCTCGTCCTGGGTTTCGTCCTCGCCCTCGAGGCCGTGGTAGATCTCCTGGGAGCTTTTCCACAGCAGGAACAGGCCGCCGAAGAACAGGATCAGGTCGCGCCCGGAAATGCCCTGGCCGAACACGTGGAACAGGTCATCGGTCAGGCGCATGACCCAGGTGATCGAGAGCAGCAGCATGATCCGCGTGACCATGGCCAGGGCCAGGCCGAAGATCCGCGTGCGTTGCTGCATGTGCTTGGGCATGCGGCTGACCAGGATCGAGATCATGATGATGTTGTCGATCCCGAGCACGATTTCGAGTGCGGTCAGAGTGAAAAAGGCAACCCAGATTTCCGGGCTGGTCAGCCATTCCATGTTTGTTCCTTCGAGCGTAAGGCGTCGCGCGCCGGATCAGGCGCGCGAACGGGTTGAGGTGGTTCGTTTACTGGAGGCTGCTGAACAGCGGGAAAATGCCCATGAGCAGCGCGGCGAACATTATGCACAGGCAGACTAGCACCGCCCACTTCAAGGTGAAGCGCTGGTGGTCGCCGAACTCGATACCGGCCAGGGCGACCAGCAGATAGGTCGAGGGTACCAACGGGCTGAGCAGGTGCACCGGCTGGCCGACGATCGAGGCGCGGGCCATTTCCACCGGCGAGATGCCGTAGTGGCTGGCCGCTTCGGAAAGTACCGGCAGAACGCCGTAGTAGAAGGCGTCGTTGGACATGAAGAAGGTGAACGGCATGCTCACGATCGCCGTGATCACCGCCAGGTACGGGCCCAGGGCCTCCGGAATCACCGCCAGCAGGCTTTTCGACATGGCTTCGACCATGCCGGTGCCGGAGAGGATGCCGGTGAAGATACCGGCGGCGAAGATCAGCCCGGTCACCGCCAGCACGCTGCCGGCGTGGGCGGCGACGCGGTCCTTCTGCTGCTGCAGGCACGGATAGTTGACGATCATCGCGATACTGAAGGCGATCATGAACAGTACCGGCAGCGGCAGCAGGCCGGCGATCAGCGCGACCATCAGGGCGGCGGTCAGGGCACCGTTGAACCACAGCAGTTTCGGACGACGGGCATCCGGGTACTGCGACACGGTGATTTCGCTGTGGTCGACCTCGTCGCCCGGCAGGTGCAGCTCGCCGAGACGGGCGCGTTCACGCTTGCCGTACATATAGGCGATGACCAGGATGGCCACGACGCCGGCGAGCATGGCCGGGATCATCGGTACGAAGATGTCCGACGGATCGACGTGCAGGGCGCTGGCGGCGCGAGCGGTCGGGCCGCCCCAGGGGGTCATGTTCATCACCCCGCCGGCGAGGATGATCAGGCCGGCCATGATCCGCGGGCTCATGCCCAGGCGGCTGTACAGCGGCAGCATGGCCGCGCAGCAGATCATGTAGGTGGTGGCGCCGTCACCGTCGAGGGACACGACCAGGGCCAGCACCGCGGTGCCGACCGAGACTTTCAGCGGGTCACCCTTGACCAGCTTGAGGATCTTGCGCACGGCCGGGTCGAACAGGCCGGAGTCGATCATCAGGGCGAAATACAGGATGGCGAACATCAGCATGACGCCGGTGGGCGCGAGCTTGCTGATGCCCTCCAGCATCATCGGGCCGATCTTGGCGGAGAAGCCGCCGAACAGGGCGAACAGGATCGGTACCAGGATCAGCGCGATCAAGGCCGACAGGCGCTTGGTCATGATCAGGTACATGAAGGTGATGACCATGGCGAAGCCGAGGAAGGTCAGCATGGGAGTACTCCAGGCGTGGTGCGTCGGGATGGGGACGTGACGGACGGATCAGCGCAGGGGGCGCCGGGTCTGGAGTAGCGAGGGAAACTGCAGGCGCGAGAAGGTACGGAAGGACATCGGAATCACCATTGTTTTTGTTGATCAGGCCGGGCTCCATTGAAGTCAGGATGCCCTGGCACGCCGGTCGCTATGCCGGTGGTGAGGCGATGCTAAGGGGCTAAGCTTTCAGCCAGCTTTCGAGGACTGAAAGCTGACCAGTGGTGTTTTCGGGATCGCGCTGCGGTCCTTTCGCGGGCAAAGCCACGCTCCTACGGCATATTTGCGGATCACGGCGTGCGCGCTTTCCCGGTAGGAGCGTGGCTTGCCCGCGAAAAGGTCGTAAAGCGGCCCCCAAACTCAAGGAGAACCTGAAAATGAACCAATCCCAAGAAGGCGGCTGCCACTGCGGCGCCCTGCGCTACCGGGTCGAGGGGCCGCTGACCGACGTTGCCCACTGCCACTGCTCGATCTGCCGCAAGGTCTCCGGCGGCCTGCTGGTCACCTGGGCCACGCTGTCCTGCGCCGCTTTCCAGTGGCTGAGCGGTACGCCAAAGCGCTACGACTCGTCCGCCAGTTGCGTGCGCTACTTCTGCAGCCGCTGTGGCGCGCACCTGGCGTTGACCACCGACCTGAGCCCGGAAACCATCGACATCACCATCGCCACCCTGGATGACCCGAGCGCCGTCCGCCCCGACCGCCACATCTGGACCGAAAGCCGCCTGCCCTGGCTGCATCTGGACGAACACCTGCCCGGCGAGGCCCACGAGACGCTCTGAGGTCAGGGCAGCTCCAGCCCGCCCGCCGCCTTGTGCAGGGCGCGCAGGTGGTCGCCGATCAGTTTGGTATTGGCCTCCACCGCGCGGATCTCCGCGTCGCGCGCCGGGTCCAGCAGGGCGCGGGCTTCCTTGTCGAGGTCGGTGCTCAGGCGCTGCAGCTGGGCCTGGCGCTCGCTGCTGCTTTCCTCCAGTTCGCGCCGCTCCTCGGTCTGGGGCAAACCGTAGCCACCCTGCCCCAGCAATTCCGCGGGTCGGCTGAGGAAACCACTGTTGGCGAGGATCTGCTGCAGGGTCTTGTTGGCCTTGTCGACGCTGCCGTCGTTGCGCGAGCGGCCGCCAAGGTAGCGCTGCTTGACCTCGTCCTGGGCCAGCAGCAATTGCCGGCGCAGCGCCGCCTGCTCCAGCAGCAGCATGGCCGCGCTGGTGCGCAGGTCGGCGCGTTCGAACCAGGTCCGGCGCCGTTCGGCGCGCTGCTCCAGCCAGGCCTCGACGCTGACCTGGGGCACCGGCAGCTGCTGTTTGAGGACCTGGAACATGGCCTCGAAACGATCGCGATACGAATCGAAGCGATAGCCCAGGCGCAGCGCCTCGCGCGGGTCGTCCAGCACGCTGGTGTCGGCCAGGCCGCGGCCCTTGAGCACTTCCAGCAAGCCGTTGGGCATGATGTTGTCGAGACTGGTCAGGCGCGGGTTGGCAGTGCCGCTGCGCAGCAGCTTGAGGGTTTCCACCGCACAGTTGTTGGACAGGAAGTAATAGTTGCCGTCATAGCTCCAGTGCATTTCCAGGGCCTGGCGCACCAGGTTCTCCAACTCCTCGCGCGACAGTTTCAGCGGCACTGAGGACAGGCTGCGCAGTTCGGTCTTGGTGTATTCGTCGATGACCTGGCCCAGGGGCAGCACGAACAGGCGCGACGGATAGGCACCGACCAGGCCGTCCCAGCTGGACAGTTGCACGTCGTTGACGAACGCGCGGTACGACAGCACCAGGTGCTGGTCGAGGTCGAGCCGGCAGTCCGGGCCCCGCGGCCGGCCGGGCGCGCAGATCACCAGGCGCAGCATGCTGTGGCCCCAGCGGCTGACCCAGTTCTGGTTGGCCTCGGCCAGCAGGTAATCCACCGAATACACCCGCTCCGGGTCGATCTGGCCCAGCGGTTGCCGGGCGAAATCATTGCCTGCGTTCAGGTACGGCAAGGCCGTCTCGCACGGGGGATGCGCCGGACTCCAGGCGAAATGCTCGCTCAGGTAGGCATGCAGCGCCGGGCGGCGGCAGGCGTAGGTCGGGTCGAGCAGAAAGTACTCCATGTTGACCGCGACGAACTCCTTCGGGCTGCTCAGCTCGTAGCTGTCCGGGGTCCGTACATCCTGATGATTGGCCTGCTCGCGCTCGCCACGACGGCCGACGTACTGCGGCCAGCCGGCGATATCGAGGAAACGCGGGTCGTCGCTGAGGGTGAAGCGCCGCTCCGGCTGGCCGCGGCATTCGTCGCGCAGGCCGACCGCGCCCTGGCTCTGCGCCTGGCGCCGGCACTGGACGATCAGGCGGCGCTGGTCCGCCGGCCACAGGCGGGCGCGGTCATAGATATGGGTGAGCTCATGGAGGACGGTGGCCAGCAGCTCCTCGCGCACCGTGCCGTGCGGCCGGCCGGTCTGCTCGGTCGCGGCGCTGCCGTCGGTCAGGCCCGGCAGCAGGCGGCGGTTGAGTTGCAGGGTCGCGACCAGCGAGGCCTGGCCGTAGGCGTCCTCCGGCATGCTGGCGCTCCAGCTGACCACGACGGTGCGCTCGAGCCGGGCCTTGAAACCGGGCGGGAGCTTTTGCAGGGCTTCATCGAGCAGTGCCTGGCTGGCCTGCCGTTGCGCCGTGCTCAGGCCATCGTCCTGCAAGCGCAGTTGCAAGTCGGCCATGGCGGGCAGGCCGAGCAGCGCGAGCACGCCGCCCAGCAGCCAGGCACGCAAGGGCTTCACAGCGCGAGGATGGCTTCGGCCAGGACCTGGTCACTGGCCTGACGTGCTTCGGGCACGCGCTGGCGCAGGGTGTCGAATGCGGCTTCCAGTTGCGCGCCACGGATGTCGCCGTTGCTGGCGACGAAGCTGGCGGCATCGTCACGGGCCTCGCGGACGACTTTCGAATCGCGGATCGAGGTGGTGGTGTCGGACGTGAAATCGATCGAGCGGCCGAAGGCGCGGACGATGATGTTGCTGGTAGCCACCAGGGTGTGCGCCTGGGCCACGTCGGCCAGCAGGAGGAAGCCGAGGGTCGCGGCGATCAGCGGGTTACGCATGGAACTTCTCCGGGGAAAAAACAGTGTGTTCATTGGACGAGAATCGCCTGCGCCAGTTCAAGGTCACCGCCATGAAGTTCGGGGTTTTCCTGGCGTAGCCGCCGAATGACCGCTTCCAGTCGCGCGCCGCGCACCCGACCGTCGCTGGCGATGAAGAGCGCCGCGTCGTCCCGGGCGATCCGCACCCACTTGCGATCGAAGGGCGCGCTGCTCACCTGGCTGGTGGCGTAGCCGCTGATGACAGTGGTGGCGGTGGTCGTATCGAACGCCAGGGCCGTTCCGGGCCCGAGCAATGCAGACAGCAGAAGCAGATAACGCAGCATGGGGAACAGTTGCCTTGCAAACAAGGCGACCAAGGCTATCCCAACGCATCAGCCCGGGCCAGAACGGCTGGCCCGGCTGTTTTGCACCTTGTTGCCGGGGGACGAATCCCCGTGACGCTTCAGATGGCGAGGATGGCCTGGGCCAGTTGTGCGTCGCTCGCCTGCAGGGTCGGCAATTGCTGGCGGATGTGGGCGAAGGCGCTTTCCAGCTTCACGCCGCGGATGTCGCCATTGCTGGCCACGAAGCTGGCGGCGTCGTCACGGGCAGCGCGGACGATCTTGTCATCGCGGAACGAGGAGGTGATGTCGGAGGTGGCATCGGTGGACGCCGCCACGGCGCCGACGACGGCGTCAGTGGTCACCACGAAACTGGTGGCCTGGGCGGTCGAAGCCAGAGCCAGCATCAACGCGGCGCCAAGCAGTCGGGTACGGAACATGATGAATCTCCTGGGTAGTACTTATGCACTCAGATATCAGACGTTTGCTTGTTTTGCTGTGGTACATGACGAAGCAAGCCGTTTGAAACAAGCGTATCACGGCGCAAGCGAAACGGCGTTACTGACAACTGTTATGGTCTGTTTTTGAGTATATAAAACTGTACATGTCACGACTGCGAAGGCTCTATTACGCGCCTTGCAGAACGAAAAAACCCGTCAGCAGTCACCTGCGACGGGTTTTTCGGAATTCGGTGCCGGCCGTGGCCGGCGGGCCTTGCATCAGCGCCAGAAAGGCTTGCTCAGCTCTTCGTAGCGTTGTGCTTCGCTGATACCGGCGTCGGCCAGCAGGCGGGCATCCAGGCGAGCCAGTTGGTGGCGGCTGGAGATGCGGCGCTGCCAGAGGACCAGGTTGGCCAGAAGGCGCAGTGGCAGGGCAGCTTTGGATTGTTGAACGTTGCTTTCGAAAACCAGACCGGAACTGAGGGTACGTTCCATGATGTGCGTCCTTCCGCTTATGGCGGCATTGAGGAGTGATTTAACTGATGCCAATGATCCTCCTCCGTCGTCCATAACAGTAGATACAGTTCACCAGCATTGTGATGGTCCAGTTAACTGTTTTAGGGTGCTGTTGCACCTGAAATGAACGCAACTGTACTGGTCTGCGCCAATATAGTGCGTTTTTTGGTGCGAGAGGGGATTGAGAGAGGAAAAACGGGTGGTTTTGACCGGTACAGTAGAACAGTTTTTGTCGATTGCCGATCGCGAACTGTTTTGGTGAGGGGGTTGCGGCTGCACGTTCGCGACGGTTCGGCGCTCCGGCAAGCTCGCTCCTACCCCTGTAGGAGCGAGCTTGCTCGCGAAGCAGGCGGCCCGGGAACGGATCAGCCCGCCAGCATCCGCCCGGTCTCTTCCAGGTTTTCATGCCACGCCAGTGCTTCGCGCAGGATATGCGGGGTATGCCCGCCACGCTCGCAGGCGCGGTTGAAGTAGTCGTTCAACGCCTCGCGGTAGTCCGGGTGCACGCAGTTGTCGATGATTGCCCGTGCCCGTTCCCGTGGTGCCAGGCCACGCAGGTCGGCCAGGCCCTGTTCGGTGACCAGGATGTCGACGTCATGCTCGGTGTGGTCGACATGGCTGACCATCGGCACCACGCTGGAAATCGCGCCGCCCTTGGCGATCGACTTGGTGACGAAGATGGCCAGGTGCGCGTTGCGGGCGAAGTCGCCGGAGCCGCCGATGCCGTTCATCATCCGCGTCCCGCAGACGTGGGTGGAGTTGACGTTGCCGTACAGGTCGAACTCCAGCGCGGTGTTGATGCCGATGATGCCCAGGCGCCGGACCACTTCGGGGTGGTTGGAGATTTCCTGCGGGCGCAGCACCAGCTTGTCCTTGTAGCGCTCCAGATTGCCGAACACGTCGGCGTTGCGCCGGCTCGACAGGGTGATCGAGCTGCCCGAGGCGAAGCCCAGCTTGCCGGCGTCGATCAGGTCGAAGGTCGAGTCCTGGAGGACTTCCGAGTACATGGTCAGGTCTTCGAACGGCGATTCGATCAGGCCGCACATCACCGCGTTGGCGATGCTGCCGATACCGGCCTGCAGCGGGCCGAGCTTGTTGGTCATGCGCCCCGCCGCCACTTCTTCCTTGAAGAAGTTGATCAGGTGGTTGGCGATACCCTGGGTTTCGTCGTCCGGCGGCAGCACGGTGGATGGCGAGTCCGGTTGCTCGGTGATGACGATGGCGACGATCTTCGCCGGGTCGATCGGGATCGCAGTGCTGCCGATGCGGTCGTCGACCTTCACCAGCGGGATCGGCGTGCGGGTCGGACGGTAGGTCGGGATATAGATGTCGTGCAGGCCCTCGAGGTTGGCGTTGTGCGCCATGTTGATCTCGATGATCACCTGCTTGGCGAAGATCGCGAAGCTCGCCGAGTTGCCTACCGAGGTGGTCGGCACGATATGGCCCTGTTCAGTGATCGCCACCGCCTCGATCACCGCGATGTCCGGCAGCTTGAGCTGCTGGTTGCGCAGTTGCTCGACGGTTTCCGACAGGTGCTGGTCGATGAACATCACCTTGCCGTCGTTGATGGCCTTGCGCAGGGTGCTGTCCACCTGGAACGGCATGCGCCGTGCCAGCACGCCGGCCTCGGTGAGTTCCTTGTCCAGGTCGTTGCCCAGGCTGGCGCCGGTCATCAGGCTGATCTGCAGCGGCGACTGCTTGGCCCGCTCGGCCAGCGCGTGGGGAACGGCCTTGGCTTCACCGGCGCGGGTGAAGCCGCTCATGCCAACGGTCATGCCATCCTGGATCAGGCCGGCGGCATCGGCCGCGCTCATGACTTTATTGTGCAGCGAGGACAAGCGAATACGATCACGGTACATGGATTGTTATCTCGGGCTACTGAAGCTAGGTGCGCAGTCTATTGCTTTCCCGAAAACTCGTCCCGCGACCAAGGTCGTAGTTCAGCCCCTGAAATAGAGCCTTCCGTCGGTACTACGGGGACGAAAAAGCCCCGGTCGTTGCCGAACCGGGGCTTTTTGTCACAGTCGCGAAAGTGGCTTATTCCACTGCTTTGACCATGTCCTCGATGACCTTCTTGGCATCGCCGAAGACCATCATGGTCTTGTCGAGGTAGAACAGTTCGTTGTCCAGGCCGGCATAGCCGCTGGCCATCGAGCGCTTGTTGACGATGATCGTCTTGGCCTTGAAGGCTTCGAGGATCGGCATGCCGGCGATCGGCGATTTCGGATCGTTCTTCGCCGCCGGGTTGACCACGTCGTTGGCGCCAAGCACCAGGACCACGTCGGCCTGGCCGAACTCGGAGTTGATGTCCTCCATCTCGAACACCTGGTCATACGGCACTTCGGCCTCGGCCAGAAGAACGTTCATGTGTCCAGGCATGCGCCCTGCCACCGGGTGGATCGCGTACTTCACGGTCACGCCGGCGTGGGTCAGCTTCTCGGTCAGCTCCTTCAGCGCGTGCTGCGCACGAGCCACCGCCAGGCCGTAGCCAGGCACGATGATCACGCTGTCGGCGTTGCTCAGGAGGAAGGTGGCGTCGTCGGCGGAGCCGGACTTCACCGGGCGCTGCTCCTTCGAACCGCTGGCCGCGCCGGCATCGGCATCGCCACCGAAACCACCGAGGATCACGTTGAAGAACGAACGGTTCATCGCCTTGCACATGATGTACGAGAGGATGGCACCGGACGAACCGACCAGGGAGCCGGCGATGATCAGCATCGAGTTGTTCAGCGAGAAGCCGATACCGGCCGCCGCCCAGCCCGAGTAGCTGTTGAGCATCGACACCACCACCGGCATGTCGGCGCCGCCGATCGGGATGATGATCAGCACGCCCATGATGAAGGCCAGGGCCAGCATCACGGCGAAGGCGGTGTAGTCGCCGGTGAAGGTGAACACCAGGCCGAGGCCGATGGTGGCCAGGCCCAGCACCAGGTTGAGCTTGTGCTGGCCGGCGAACTGCACCGGTGCGCCCTGGAACAGGCGGAACTTGTACTTGCCCGACAGCTTGCCGAAGGCGATCACCGAACCGGAGAAGGTGATCGCACCGATGGCCGCGCCGAGGAACAGTTCCAGGCGGTTGCCGGCCGGGATCGGGTCGCTGATGGCGCTGACGATGCCCAGGGACTGTGGCTCGACCACCGCCGCGATGGCGATGAAGACCGCGGCCAGGCCGATCATGCTGTGCATGAACGCCACCAGCTCCGGCATCTTGGTCATTTCCACGCGCTTGGCCATGATCGCGCCGGCACTGCCGCCGATCAGCAGGCCGACGAGCACGTAGGCGATGCCGTCAGTAGCCAGCTCGGCGCCGAGCTTGTAGATCAGGCCGACGGTGGTGAACACCGCCAGGGCCATGCCGAGCATGCCGAACAGGTTGCCGCGGCGGGACGTGGTCGGGTGCGACAGGCCTTTGAGGGCCTGGATGAAACACACCGAAGCGACCAGGTAGAGAAGAGTTACCAGGTTCATGCTCATGTTTACTTCTGCCCCTCTGCCTTCGCGGCCTTCTTCTTGAACATCTCCAGCATGCGCCGGGTGACGAGGAATCCACCGAACACGTTCACCGCCGCCAGAGCGACGGCCAGGGTGCCCATGATCTTGCCCAGCGGGGTCACGGTCAGGGCCGCGGCGAGCATGGCACCGACGATGACGATGGCGGAAATGGCGTTGGTGACTGCCATCAGGGGGGTGTGCAGTGCAGGTGTGACGTTCCAGACCACGTGATAACCGACGTAGATCGCCAGTACGAAGATGATCAGGTTGTAGACGCCGTGGGAAATCAGCATGTCTTCCATAGCGGGCTCCTTATCCGTTCTTGCGGATGACCTGGCCGTCGCGGCACATCAGGCACGCGGCGACGATGTCGTCTTCGAGGTTGATGGTCAGGGTGCCGTCCTTGTCGAACAGCAGCTTCATGAAGTCCAGCAGGTTGCGTGCGTACAGCGCCGAGGCATCGGCGCCGACCTGGGCCGGCAGGTTGGTCGGGCCGACGATGGTCACGCCGTTCTCCACCACGACCTGGTCGGCCACGGTCAGCGGGCAGTTGCCGCCCTGGGCTGCGGCGAGGTCGATGACCACCGAGCCGGGTTTCATCTGCGCCACGGTTTCCGCGCTGAGCAGCGTCGGTGCCTTGCGGCCCGGGATCAGTGCGGTGGTGATGACGATATCGGCCTGCTTGGCGCGCTCGTGCACGGCCTGCGCCTGGCGCTGCATCCAGCTCGCCGGCATGGGCCGGGCATAGCCGCCGACGCCTTCGGCGCACTCGCGCTCTTCGTCGGTCTCGTACGGCACATCGAGGAACTTGGCCCCGAGGGATTCGATCTGCTCCTTCACCGCCGGACGCACGTCCGAAGCCTCGATCACCGCACCCAGGCGTTTGGCCGTGGCGATTGCCTGCAGGCCGGCCACACCGGCGCCGAGAATCAGGACGCGAGCGGCTTTCACCGTACCTGCGGCTGTCATCAGCATCGGCATGAAGCGTGGATAGTGGTGCGCGGCGAGCAACACGGCCTTGTAACCGGCAATGTTGGCCTGCGAGGACAGCACGTCCAGGCTCTGGGCCCGGGAGGTGCGTGGCGCGGCCTCGAGGGCGAAAGCGGTAATGCCGCATTCGGCCATCTTGGCGATGAGGTCGTTGTTGAACGGATTGAGCATGCCCGCGAGCACGGTACCGCTCTTGATCTGGCCCAGTTCGCTGTCGTTGGGCGCCACAACTTTCAGGACAAGCTGTGCGCCAAACGCATCGGCGGCGCTACCAAGAACGGCGCCGACCGCCTCATAGGCACTGTCCGGGATGCTGGCGTTGATGCCGGCTCCGCGCTGAACAGTCACCTGATGACCCTGTCCCACCAGTTTCTTGATGGTTTCGGGAGTGGCAGCGACCCGTGTTTCGCCCGTCTGCGTTTCGAGAGGAACACCAATGTGCACGTCATTTCTCCTGCGTGATCTTTTTTTGTTGAACCAGCGCACTACGGATGGTGCGTCTGGGCGGCCGATCAGCACGATCCCGTCCGAAAACAGACGGGGCGCCGCATTTTGCAAGCGATCTTTAGTCGTATCAATGGGTCTTGAATGGAAACTACAAGCAAACTACAAGTCACCCTGTGACTGCATGTCGCACCCATGCGACTGCAGCCCGTTAAACACGGGCTTTCGCGACATTAAGATAAAAATTAAAAATTTTCTGACAATTTTCGTGAAGACGACGAAAAACGTCGTTTTGAGGCGAGGGAAACCCTTTAAACAAAGGGCTTTGACGCGGTTTTCAGGGTGACTGAAACAGTTGTCACAAAAGCGACATTTGCTTATATCTGTAGGTGTTCAGAATAATTGACTACTGGGTCAATAAACCGCTTTCGTCCTTGTGGGCCGCGGCATAGCGCTGAGCTTCAGTGACCAGCCAATCGCGAAAAGCGCGCAGGGAAGCCGATTCCACCTTCCGCTCGGGGATCATCAGGTAATACGCCTTGACGCTGGACAGGCCATGGGGGTTGGCGACGACCAGACGCCCCTCCTCCAGTTCGCGCTGGATCAGGAATGGCGGAATCAGCGCAATGCCCATCTCGTGCATGGCTGCCTGGGCCAGCATCGAGAATAGTTCATAACGCGGACCTGTCATGTCCCGGGCGACATTCATTTCCAGGCTGTCGAACCACTGTCGCCAGGCATAGGGCCGGGTGGTCTGCTGCAGCAGCGGGAGCTGGGCAATGCTCTGCGGCGTGAGGACCCTGTGCTTGCCCAGTAACGCCGGACTGCACACCGGCACCGGGCTTTCTCCCATCAGCCTGTGGGATTGCGTACCGGACCAGTCGGCATCCCCGAAATAGATGGCGGCGTCGAAGTGGGTGTCGGCGAACAGGAATGGACGGGTGCGGTTGGTCAGGTTGACCGTGACCTCGGGGTGGCGCTGCTGGAAGTCCTTCAGGCGCGGCAGCAGCCATTGCGTGCCGAAGGTCGGCACCACCGCCAGTTCGATGACATTGGCACCTTGCTGGCCCATCACCGACAGCGTGTCGCGCTCCACCGCGTCCAGTTGCGTGGCCACCCGCCGGCTGTAGGACAGCCCGGCCTCGGTGAGCTTCACCCCGCGCCGCGAACGGCGAAACAATTCGACGTTGAGGAATTCTTCCAGTCCGCCGATCTGCCGACAGACGGCACCCTGGGTCAGGGACAGTTCCTGCGCGGCCTTGGTGAAGCTCTCGTGGCGGGCTGCGGCCTCGAAGCAGACCAGGGCCGTGGTGCTGGGGATCTTGCGCCGCATATACGTCAACCTCACTAATTCGCCTTGGAAAAGGCCTTCGCTGTTGTTACGGAGTGAGAAATTAGCACAACACTATGCGCAATCCTCGTTTGTCGCCCTGCCCGTTCGGGCCTAGGATCAATGCACGACAAAAACCATCCCATTTCCCATTCGAGGATTCGCTCATGGCCGGCAAAGCAAGCTTCAACTGGATCGATCCGCTGCTGCTCGATCAGCAGCTCACTGAAGAAGAGCGCATGGTGCGTGACAGCGCTTTCCAGTTCGCCCAGGACAAGCTGGCACCCCGTGTACTGGAAGCCTTTCGTCATGAGCAGACGGATCCTGCGATCTTCCGCGAAATGGGTGAAGTCGGCCTGCTCGGCGCGACCATCCCCGAGCAGTACGGCGGCAGCGGCCTGAACTATGTGTGCTACGGCCTGATCGCCCGCGAAGTGGAGCGTATCGACTCCGGCTACCGCTCGATGATGAGCGTGCAGTCCTCGCTGGTGATGGTACCGATCAACGAATTCGGTAGCGAAGCGCAGAAACAGAAGTATCTGCCGAAGCTGGCCAGTGGCGAGTGGATTGGCTGCTTCGGCCTGACCGAGCCGAACCACGGTTCCGATCCGGGCTCGATGATCACCCGGGCCAAGAAGGTCGACGGTGGCTATCGCCTGAGCGGGAGCAAGATGTGGATCACCAACAGCCCGATCGCTGACGTGTTCGTGGTCTGGGCGAAGGACGACGCCGGCGATATCCGTGGCTTCGTCCTGGAAAAAGGCTGGCAGGGCCTGAGTGCTCCGGCGATTCATGGCAAGGTCGGCCTGCGTGCGTCGATCACTGGCGAGATCGTCATGGACAATGTGTTCGTGCCGGAAGAAAACGCCTTCCCGGATGTGCGGGGCCTGAAAGGTCCGTTCACTTGCCTGAACTCGGCGCGTTACGGCATTTCCTGGGGCGCACTGGGCGCCGCCGAAGCGTGCTGGCACACCGCGCGGCAATACACCCTGGATCGTCAGCAGTTCGGTCGCCCGCTGGCCGCCAACCAGCTGATCCAGAAGAAGCTGGCCGACATGCAGACAGAAATCACCCTGGGCCTGCAGGGCTGCCTGCGCCTGGGGCGGATGAAGGACGAAGGCACCGCCGCGGTGGAGATCACCTCGATCATGAAGCGCAACTCCTGTGGCAAGGCCCTGGATATCGCGCGCATGGCGCGGGACATGCTGGGCGGTAATGGCATCTCCGACGAGTTCGGCGTGGCCCGTCACCTGGTCAACCTCGAAGTGGTCAACACCTACGAGGGTACCCATGACGTTCACGCGCTGATCCTCGGTCGTGCGCAGACCGGCATCCAGGCTTTCTTCTAATAAAGGAATCACTCCATGGGCGCGCTTTCTCATTTGCGGGTCCTGGATCTGTCGCGGGTACTGGCCGGGCCATGGTCCGGCCAGATCCTCGCGGATCTGGGCGCGGAGGTCATCAAGGTCGAGCGACCAGGCAGCGGGGACGACACTCGCGCCTGGGGGCCGCCCTTCCTCAAGGATGCCAGGGGCGAAAACACCAGCGAGGCGGCTTATTATCTGTCGGCCAATCGCAACAAGCGTTCGGTGACCATCGACTTCACCCAGCCCGAGGGCCAGCGCCTGGTGCGCGAGCTGGCGGCGAAGTCCGATGTGGTGATCGAGAACTTCAAGGTCGGTGGTTTGGCCGCCTATGGGCTCGACTACGAAAGCCTCCGTCAGATCAATCCGAATCTGATCTACTGCTCCATTACCGGGTTCGGTCAGACCGGACCTTATGCCAAGCGTGCGGGTTACGACTTCATGATCCAGGGGCTGGGCGGGCTGATGAGCCTGACCGGGCGTCCCGAGGGTGAGGAAGGCGCCGGGCCGGTGAAGGTCGGCGTGGCGCTGACCGATATTCTCACCGGGCTGTACTCCACCGTGGCGATCCTGGCCGCCCTCGCCCATCGCGAGCAGAACGGCGGCGGGCAGCATATCGACATGGCCCTGCTGGATGTACAGGTGGCCTGCCTGGCCAACCAGGCAATGAACTACCTCACTACGGGTACTGCGCCACGTCGGCTGGGTAACGCGCATCCGAACATCGTGCCTTATCAGGACTTTCCTACCGCGGATGGGGATTTCATCCTGACCGTGGGCAATGACGGGCAATTCCGCAAGTTCGCCGAGGTGGCAGGTCAGCCACAGTGGGCGGACGATCCCCGCTTCGCCACCAACAAGCTGCGGGTGGCCAACCGTGCCGAGCTGATTCCGCTGATTCGCCAGGCCACGGTGTTCAAGACCACGGCTGAATGGGTCAGCCAGCTGGAACAGGCGGGTGTGCCCTGTGGGCCGATCAACGATCTGGCGCAGATGTTCGCTGATCTCCAGGTGAAGGCGCGTGGGTTGGCGATCGACATCCCGCATCCGCTGGCCGGGAGCGTGCCGCAAGTGGCCAGCCCGATTCGCCTGTCCGAGACGCCGGTGGAGTATCGCAATGCGCCGCCACTGCTGGGCGAGCATACCGAGCAGATCCTTGCTGGCTTGCTGGGACTGGCCGATGGGGATATCCAGCGGCTGCGCGAAGCTGGGGTGCTCTGACAGCGCTCTTCCTATATAGAGGGAAAATGGGGCATCGGCGCTGATTTGAAGCAATTTCAAATTAGTGCTTGACGCCCCGTGTTATCTCTCTATAATTCGCCCCACTTCCGGCGCAGTCGAAACGGAAAACTCCTTGAGAATCAACGAGTTAGATGTTTCAGGTAGTATCGGAAGTGCTTCGGTCGTAGACGAAGGCGGTTGAAAAAGGCAGTTGACAGCAGGTTGTAACGCTGTAGAATTCGCCTCCCGCTAACGAGAGATCGCAGCGAGTCAAGTGTTTGAAGTTGAACGAGTCTGAAAAACTTCAAAATAAACGCTTGACAGACTTAGAGGAAAGCGTAGAATGCGCGCCTCGGTTGAAGCGAAAGACTTCAGCCACCGCTCTTTAACAACTGAATCAAGCAATTCGTGTGGGTGCTTGTGATAATGGACTGATAGTCAGA
>NZ_JAVYJH010000023.1:0-202509 GCF_032621685.1 Pseudomonas sp. zfem002
CCGCTGCCTGAAAAAGCACCAGGACTGAAATATTGAGCGGGGTTTTCGCCAGCAACACCGGAGAGCTGTGTTGCTGGCGAAGCTATGTCTGGAGGAATCGTTTTTAAAAAAGTCCTCGAAGACAGTTGCTCCCACATTTGTTGCAACGCGCCATGGCCTGTTGGATTTGAGTTGTCAGCCTTTGTTTTTTCGGCGATGCATCGCGGGGAGGCTGTTGGGCTCGACTCGGTATCGAGTCGAACCAACAAGGCGGTCAACCATGGCCTGACAGACATAGGTACGTTGCAACAAATGTGGGAGCGGGCGTAGCCCGCGATGCGCCGCGCGGGCGGCGCTCGATCTCAAGGGCGCCGCAAGCCCCAAGCCAGTCGCCTCAACGCACCCGAATCTTCGGATCCCCCGCCCCACCCCGCATGGCTTTCAAAAACCCTTCCAGCGGCGCCGGCTCGGCGACCTGCGGCAGTTGGTCCTTGTCCGGCCGCTTGGCCCAGAACCCATCCCACGACGGAAACAGCTCATGAAAGGTCCCGGCATAGGGCTCGCGCCCCGGCCAGCGCATCTTCAAGCCACCGATGGGTGGTTTGTTCAGGTCCGTGGCGTACCAGTAGCACGGCAGGCGCCGGCGGAAGTACCAGCGCCCGTCGATACGCTCGTAGTCGTCCCAGTAGAGCATCTGCATGATCACCCACTCGGGGCCGGTCTCG
The DNA here is from genome assembly GCF_032621685.1 of Pseudomonas sp. zfem002. Classification (NCBI taxonomy): domain Bacteria; kingdom Pseudomonadati; phylum Pseudomonadota; class Gammaproteobacteria; order Pseudomonadales; family Pseudomonadaceae; genus Pseudomonas; species Pseudomonas sp. zfem002. Next base: position 705 of record NZ_JAVYJH010000023.1, read on the forward strand.
TGCTCGTTCTTCGAATAGACCACGCCAGTGGCATGCTCCGCGTCGCTGAACTCGATGATGTGCTGGCCCAGGTGATGCGAGGTGCCGTGGAACTGCTTGCGCATGGTCTCGTCGAGCCACGCCTTGAGGTGCGCACGGCCGCTCTGCTCGCGACCGACGCGCACGTCGGCTGCAAAGCAGTTGGCCATGGCGTCCATGTCGCGCATGTCCAGGGCCAGGGCGTACTTGCCGGCAAGCTGGCGGATGGCGTCGAGGGACTCCAGGCGGTCGATGCGCTGCAACAGCGAAACGTCGTCCATGCTCATCAGTCCAGCACCGTGTACAGGTCGGAACTGCGCCCGCCATCGACACTGAGGCTGGCCCCGGTGACATAGGAGGCTTCATCGCTGGCGAGGAACAGGATGGCGTTGGCCAGTTCCACCGGCAGGCCGACACGCTTCATCGGAATGACCTTCTCGGTGTTCTCGCGAGCCCTGGCATCACCGAGCATGCCGGCGGTGGCCGGGGTATCGACCACCCCGGGAATCACCACGTTGCAGCGCACCCTGTGCGGCGCGCCTTCGCTGGCCGCGGCCCGGCTGAAGTTGATCACCGCCGCCTTGGCCGCCGAATAGCCGGCCATCCACGCAGTGCCGAACAGGCCGCAGATCGAGGCGATATTGACGATGGCGCCGCCGCCGTTGCCCTGCATCAGGCGCATGGCGGTACGGGTGCCCCAGAAGGTGCCGTCCACCGTGGTGCTGAAGTTGGCGTGCCAGTCGGCGGTGCTCATGCTGTCGATGCCGCCCCAGGTGTAGGCCATGGCGTTGTTGACCAGGATATCGAGGCGACCGTGGCGCCTGGCCGTGTTTTCCAGGGCGGCGACGTAGCCCTGCTCGTCGCTGACATCGGCCACGGCGATTTCCGCCTGGCCGCCCTGGGCCAGGATCTTCTCGCGCACCTGCTGCAGCGGCTCGGGCCGACGGCCGCAGAGCACCACCACGGCGCCCTCCTCGGCGAAACGCAGGGCGGTGGCTTCACCGATGCCGGAGCCGGCACCGGTGACGAAGGCGATCTTTCCTTGCAGACGCTTGCTCATGTCGACTCCTCAGATAAAGGCCATGCCGCCGTTGACGGCGATGTTCTGCCCGGTCATGAAGCTGGCGTCCTCGCTGGCGAGGAACACCGCGACCCGGGCGATCTCGTCGGTTTCGCACATGCGCCCCAGGGGCACGTTCTTCAGCAGGGCCTGCATGTGTTCGTCGGGGATGCCGGCCATCATCGGCGTGTTGGTCGGCCCGGGGACCAGGGTGTTGACGCGGATGCCGCTGGCCGCCAGTTCACGGGCGATGGAGCGGGTCAGGCCCATCACCGCGGCCTTCGACGCGCAGTAGTGGCTGGGGCCTTCGCCGGTCAGGGCGGCGGTGCTGGAGAGGTTGATGATCGCGCCCCGGCGCTGGCCCTTGAGCATCAGCCGCGCGCCTTCGCGGGCGCAGAGGAAGGTGCCGCCGAGGTTGACCCCGATCACCCGCGCCCAACTCTCGTCCGGGGTGTCGAGGAAGCTGTCGAGGGCGCCGACTCCGGCGTTGTTGACCACGATATCCAGGCCGCCGAAATGCGCCTCGACCAGGCCCATGGCGTCGGCCACCGAAGCGCTGTCGGCGACGTTGCAGGCCAGGGCCAGCACCTGCTCGCCGAGGTCGGCGAGGCTCTCGGCCAGCGCTTCGCGGTGCAGATCGACCGCGACCACCCGCGCCCCTTCGGCGACGAAACGGCGCACGATGGCCTGGCCCATGCCCTGCCCGGCGCCGGTGACGAAGGCCACCTTGTTGTGCAACTTCATAGCGTTCTCCTTGGATGTACGACACGGCCCGCGGACAACGGGCCCTCCCCGGCATGATTGGGCGCGCCCGGACGGCGAACATCGTCCAACAGGACTAGTGGTCTGAACGGACGATGCCGCGCGCCCAGGCAAGGCCGAGCATGCCCGGGTGCATTCCGTGCCGGGCGTGGCTTACCCCTTCGCTCATCCACCGCGCCCGGCCGGTCTGCGCGCCCCTTCCCGGACCAGGAGAATCCAATGAACCAATCCGTAGACCTGCCCTTGCCCGTCGGCCAGTACCAGACCCTGCCCAGCGGCCTGCGCCTGCATTACCTCGACGAAGGCCAGGGTCCCGTGGTCCTGTGGCTGCACGGCAGCGGGCCGGGGGCCAGCGGGTTCAGCAACTTCAAGGGCAACTACCCGGAGTTCGTCGCCGCCGGCTACCGCAACATCCTCCTCGACCTGCCCGGCTTCGGCCGCTCGGACAAACCCGAGGACGTGCAGTACAACCTGGCGTTCTTCATCGAGTGCGTCGCCGCCTTCCTCGGCCAGATCGGCGTCGAGCGCTGCACCCTGCTCGGCAACTCCCTGGGCGGCGCCATCGCCCTGGGCCTGGCGCTGCACCAGCCAGCCCTGGCGCAGCGGCTGATCCTGCTCGCCCCCGGCGGCGTGGAAGAACGGGAAACCTACTTCCAGATGTCCGGCATCCTGCGCATGGTCAGCCTGTTCAACGCCGGCCCCATCGGCATGGCCGAGATGCGCAGCATGATGAGCCTGCAACTGTTCGACCCGTCGATCCTTCCGGAAGACCTGCTGCAGGAGCGCGTGGCGGTGGCCGTGACCCAGCCGAAGAACCTGTTCAGCACGATGATGGTGCCGAACATGGAAAGCCGCCTCGGCGAAATCCACTGCCCGATCCTCGGTTTCTGGGGCAGCAACGACAACTTCAACCCGGTCGGCGGTGCGCAGCGCATCATCGACGGCGCGAAGCAGGCGCGCTTCATCGTGCTCAACCAGTGCGGGCACTGGGTGCAGGTGGAGCACCGCGAGCTGTTCAATCGCAGTTGCCTGGAGTTCCTGCGCTTCGGTTGAACCGGCGCCCTGCCCGGCGTCGCGGCGTCCGTATTGCGCTTGCCTGAAAGCAAAGGGCCATCTATACCCTCTGGCAAGTCAACGAGGGAGGTGTGCGATGGGGGAGCAACTGCGGTTTGCCGTGGCCGGGAACGTCTTCGTGCGCGACGCACCGGAGCGCAAGGGCAAGCGTATCCAGCAACTGCTGTGGGGCGACGAGATCCGCCTGCTGGATGCGCCACCGAGCGGCGACTGGCTGCAGGTCATCGGCCGTCGCGAAAAAGGCTGGCTGCACAAGGACGAAGTGAGCGAAGAGCGCCTGCTGGAGATCAACTTCGTCGATGTCGGCCAGGGCGACGGCGCCTTTCTGGTCACCCCCGACAATCAGCTGGCGCTGGTCGATGCCGGGGCTTCGAGCAACATGCGGCGGTTCCTCTCCTGGCGCTTCAACCTGCGCCTGGACCGCCCGCTGCTCGCAGCCGCAACCACGCCGGGCACGGTGAATTTCGAGTTCGCCCTGATCAGCCACGGCGACAAGGACCACTTCGGCGGCTTCAAGTACCTGTTCGAAAGCCAGCACCTGCAATTCAAGCGGATCTACCACAACACCCTGGTGGAACGTAAGGCCGCCAGCGCCGCGGACGAACTGGGGGCCCGCGGCAAGATCGGCGGGGTGACCTGCTACCTCGACCTGATTGAATCCGGCGAGCAGCTGACGGCATTGCTCGCGCAACACCCGGACTCGCAGAAGACCTACCTCAACCTGCTGGGCGCCGCGGCCCAGCGCTTCGGCCCCGACAGCGTCCGCGGCATCACCAGCGAACAGCGTTACCTGGAAGGCTTCGACGAACAGCACCAGACCCTCGGCGGCAAGCCCCTGAGCATCGAGGTCCTCGGTCCCGTGCCGCTGGCCGGCGACGGCCAGCGCGGCCTACCCAAGCTGGGCAGCGACACCGGTATCAGCAAGAACGGCCATTCGGTGGTCCTGCTGCTGCGTTATGGCAGCCTGCGCTTCCTCCTGGGCGGCGACCTGAACGTCCCCGCCGAGTTGCACCTGCTGCGCCAGAAAACCCAGCGCGAGGCCCCCGCCGCCAGCGACGCCGCCGCACAGTGGGACGCCTACCTGCAGGAGGCGCGCAGGCATTTCGGCGCGGACATCGCCAAGTCCTGCCACCATGGCTCGGCCGACTTCTCCACCACCTTCCTGCGCGCCATCGACGCCACCGCCACGGTCATTTCCAGCGGCGACGAGGAGCCCTACTGCCATCCACGGCCCGAAACCCTGGGCGCGCTCGGCCGCTACGGGCGTGGCGAGCGGCCGTGCATCTTCTCCACCGAGCTCATGCGGTCCTCGCCGGAGTTCAAGTCCTTCAACCTGCGCAGTAGCGAACAGGCCAAGGCGCTGATCGCCGAACTGGAGACTGCCAGTGATCAGCGCAAGCCACAGATCGCCAGGGAGATCGACAGCCTGCTCTCGGCCAAGGAGCGAATCGTCGCCACCTACGGCATGATCACCCTGCGCAGCAACGGCGAACGGGTGCTGATTGCGCAGAAGCTGGAGCGTCCGGGCGGTGCCGGGGTGGAGTTCGACATGCACTGGTTCTCGCGCAAGGACGGCGTGCTGACCCTGGATGATCAGGGCTGATCGCCAAGGCGCGGTTTTCCGCGCCATCCGGCCACGACCCAGGTAATATCCCGCGCCAACGCATGCAGGCCCGATGAACGGTGTCCCGGTTCCAGTGACCCGGAGCGCTCCCGACACTACAGGCCCCCTCCATCACCGAAGGACATCACCATGGGCCGTCTGGCCGCATTTTCCCTGGCAGGCGCAATCGCGCTGCTGAACATCGACACCACGCTGGCCGCGGACGCCAGCGCCGGTACCTTCACCCTCACCCAGCGCTGCGAAGCCTTTCAGTCGTTCAAGAACCAGACCAACCCGGGCGAGCGCTCGGTCCAGCCGGGCCAGACGCTGCGCATCGTCGAGGTCAACCGCGAGCGCTACCAGTGGGTCCGGGTCGACCTGGGCGGCAAGGACCTGCGCTGGGTTTCCGCTGCCTGTGGCCGGGTCGAGGGCCTGCAGATCGCCGAGACCGGCACCCAGGCCTGTCGTATCCCCGACCAGTACGACAGCCACGTGCTGGCGGTGACCTGGCAGCCCGGCTTCTGCGAACGCGACAAAGGCGGACCGGCCAAGCCTGAATGCCAGGCGATGAAGGAAGGCGAACTCAAGGTCGACCACTTCACCCTGCACGGGCTGTGGCCGAACAAGCAGGCCTGCGGCATCGACTACGGCAAATGCGCCGGCCCCGAGCTGGACCTGAGCGAGGCCACCGTCGAGTACATCAGGCCGTGGATGCCCAACTTCAATTACGGCACCCAGTTCGGCAATCACGAATGGAAGAAACACGGGGTGTGCCAGACGGCACTGAGTGATGACGAGTACTTCCGCCTGGCCGTCGACCTGGTGAAGTCGTTCAACGACTCCAGCGCCGGCGCGTACGTGCGCGGCAATGCCGGAGGCGAGATGTCCAAAGCGCAGTTCTATTCGAAACTGACCGATGACTTCGGCAACCAGGCCGTGCAGAACAACGTGCAACTGATCTGCAGCGGCGACTACCTGAAGGAAGTCCGGGTAGCGTTGCCGAAGGACTTCCAGGGCGAGCGCTCGCTCAAGGGCGCGATCGGCCAGGCCTTCCTCTCCGCTCGCGGCAGCGATCGCAATGAGTGTCGTGATGACAGGATTCGTATCGAGGCCAGTGGGCCGGGGGCCTGATTGTTGGGACTGCCCCTGAGCCCTGCGGGAAACCTGCCTTTACCTGGATGAAACAGGATCGGCATCTTCGGTTTTCCGCGGGGCCTCATGGGGCATAGGTCTCTACACATTTTTATCGCTTCTGCTTTTCTTGCGCAGAACGTTCAGGCGCCGCCAACGCGGCCCCTCACAACTCTCGTAGCGAAATGAACAGGGCTATCCAAACCATAGAGAATGTGATGAGTAACTTTTCGAGACTCATTAGTTTTCCGATGTGGGTTGGTAGTTTGAGGATACCCCTCACAGTTGAAGGGGCATCATCTGGTGCGGGACTAAAATGGACTTTCACTCTTCAGCGTTGACAAGACCCCGACCAAGATCATCCAGGTCAGTGTTGTGATTGAAAAGAAGAATTCGAATCTTATGATCCGTTCCAGTCTCTTGGGGAAAACGTTCATATCACCCTTGTCAAGATCTCCGTTATGCATGAAGGTTTTTTTGAATACGATGAGTCCGGCGATCAGGCTGAAAACCAGGGATTTTGAAACAAGGCCATTTGTATTTATATTTCTAGCAAGGGACTGCGCGTACAAGCTATTTGGCAAGGCCCCCAGCAAAGAAGAAAAATACCTGTGGCTTACGAATAGCTTTATGCCGATATTGATAAATGCAACAAAAAACCCACCGCCTACAAACAGGAGTGCAATATTGTATGGCCATGAGTTCATGTCACTGAGAGTCATATGAAGTCGCCTTTGTAAATCAACTCACCCAGGTGTTCACCGCCCCGCCCGCCAAGTTCGCCTCCTCCCCACGCTCCCGCACCTATTCCTATACCCGCACATAAGGTTCTACCGACTGGGTTGAATCCTATTACGGCACACAGTCTTGGAGCCAGTTGGCCGCCCACCGCTCCGGCTAGATAACCGATAGAGGTAGACCCAATGAATTTCCCTCCTTCTGTCATCGCGATTCTTTCGCACTTATCTGTAAATCCTTCAGTGCATACTTCCAGAATATCCGAAAGCGATGAAACAAAACCAAGGCCAATCGCTACATATCCCCCGCGCTTCATGTATTGGGTGGCCTTTGCCATTGCATCTATGTGCCTGGCATATCCAGGTATGTCTCCAACGCCCACCTTTTTCCAGTGGTGAGCGAGGCTTTTTGTGGAAATACCCAAGGCTTTTTTCAGCGTTGGATGATCCCCTAAAGTAGTCAGGTTTCGTATTTTTCTCGAATTGAATAACTGGCCATCAAGTTCTGAAATCCATCTGTTACGGGCGGTTGTGTATTCCACGCCTTTAAATTTCTTATCTCCTCGAATAAAGGCATCCTGGACGATGCGTTGACCATCTCTCATTGTATTGGTCAACTTGTCCAAGTGCTTTTCCATCACTGTCATGGTGACGCCCGCCCATGTCGACGTGCTGCCGAGAAAGGAGGCGATGTCGCCGTGATACTTGCTCATGAAATCCGCATCTTCCGGCGTCAGGTCAGCCAACGCCACACCTACCTCTTCCGCCCCCCCCATCAGATGCGCTTCTTCTCGCATGCACATGTAGTTGCGCGGATCCGCGAGCACCACCAACTGCCCCGCCTTGACGATACCGTCGCCCAGGCTGCCATTCAGGCCATTGAACTTGCGCATCACCTCCGATGAAGGCGCATCGCCGAACAGCTCGGCGACCAACTGCTGGCGGGAGATGGATTGCGGCACGATATAGAAGCCTGGCTCGGCGGGCTCGTCGTCCTGTTCCGTCGAGAAGGGCGAGGCTGGTGCGATGGGGAATGCTGTGGGGTCAGGCGGAGTGGGTGGTGTTGTCCGGGCAGTAGCGGCTACTGCAGCCGGGCTGGCCATCCGGGTGGAACGCGCCGGCGGGTCCTGGGCGATCAGTCGATTGCTGCCAGCGGGACAACCACATTGCACCTGAGCACCATGCAGTGCAGTCGGCGCGCCATGCCACTTGAACCCTGCCCAACCCTCGACGATCGAGCCCTGCTGGCCACAGCGCGGGCATTTGCTGGTCTTGTCGCCGACCCGCAGTACGCCGCGGTTGCCTTGAGTCGAGTTGGGCAGGCTGCTGTAGCAGACAGCGCCGGTGGTGGTTTCGTCGCCGTGCAGGCCCTGGCCGAGGCCGTTGAATGTCGAACGGGTCATGGCTCAGTCCTCGCTCTTGCCGAGACGCACGTTGCTCGAAAGGCCTTCGTCGGGAATTCGTTGGGTAAGGCATTGCATGGCATGGCTCCTTGCTCATAAGCACCGCCTGTTTCTTCGGAATGAAAATGCAGCGGTGCGTGTCGGTTGGGAACCTGCAACCCTGAAAGCTTGAGGCTGGGAAAAACATCGGATGCGTCTGACAGGCATGTAGGGATTTTTTGAGAGGGGATGGACATAAATCGTGTGAGGACCCTGGTGGCCTCATCGCTGCATAGGTATCTACAGATATTTTCCGTTTCTGCCTTTCTTGCGTAGAACGTTCAGTCGATACCTCCACTCGGCCGGCTGACGGGCCTATTTGGCGGCGTTCAGGCGACTTGTGAAAGAAGAGCAGAGCCGGGAATCAAAGAGGTGTAGATACCTATGCTCATGGAGCATTGCGGTTGTGCCTTTCAGGCTTTTCGAAAGTGCAGAAAAACAGCGGCAACCAGGCAAGAAAACCCGAACACGACAAAGACACCGCACGAGAGCATGAGCGATCTGTTCTCCACCTGGCGAACATAGGCCCGCAGGAGGGGATCGAAGAGCTGGATGCCTTGCAGAGAGCGAACTCGCTGGACAATCACCTTGCCGTCGACATATTCGATATCCACCAGCACCTTGCTGCCCTTTTTCACCTGGGCCAAGGCGTAAGGTCGTTTCGCTGAGTATGCCGGTGCTCTGTCACGCATCCCTTCAGGCACCACATAGCGCACGGCAAAGTAAAACAGCGAACGGTCTTCCGACCATGGTTCCGGCTCGGTACTCACGTATCCGCTCACGGCTATCCACTGACTTTCCGATGACGGAACGGGTTTCTGCCAGAAAGCAGACATGAATACGATTGCCAATCCCGTCAATCCAAAGCCGGTGGCCCACAAGACCCTCAGTCTCAATGGGGGTGGGAGCCCCATGACCAACTTTATCCAGGCGAACATTCAACTCGACCCTTCCGTTCAGCAATATCCGTCTTGCGCTCCGTTACGATCGGCGTTGGTTTCAGGCATCCCTGTCGACGCAAGAGCGGCGAGTTCCGTCTGCGATTGGCCGTTAAGTGACTCGATACTGATTTCCACCTGTGCAGCTTATTTTCAGGCCGACTATCGAAGCGCTGCGAGAGCCAATTTGAATTCAGGAAGCAGGGAGATAGAAATAAGACGCATCCGCTCTTTGCGAGGGATGACAATAGATTTCTGGAATTACAGTTCCGACAGATTCGTAGAGTTTTTCCTACGAGAAGAAATAAATCGAGCAGCACGGTGAGTCCGTGGCCAAGACCCGGACCCACCGCACAATCATCCTCCCTCGGCCAGTCACCCCGCCGCCGGTACTCGATTCAATTCCGCATCCCCCGGCTGGCCCAGCACGCACGACGTCCCGCCCGGGGTATACATCATCGCCACGCAGCGATTGCACGCCGTGCAGCGGTTGCTGCGCCCTTCGCCGTTGGCCAGCTTGTTCACGTAGCCCGGTTCGGCGATCAGCGCGCGGCCCATGGCGACCAGGTCGAAGCCTTCGCTCATGACCTGCTCGATGCTGCTCAGGCTTTTCGCCCCGCCCAGGTAGGCCAGCGGCATCTTCACCGCGGCGCGGACCTTGCGCGCGTGCTCCAGCAGGTACAGCTCGCGAAACTCCACCACCGGGTCGGTCATGCGCTGGATAGCCATGGCCAGGGCGATCACCGGGTTCTTCTGCTGCACGCGGTTTTCCTTGGGGAAGGACGAACCGAACATGGTGGTGATCGACTCGGCGTTCATCCCGGCGCTGAGCACCAGCAGGTGCGCGCCCTCTTCTTCCAGCATGCGCGCGATCTTCGCGCCGTCCTCGGCGCTGTTGCCGGCGCGGGTGCCCTCGGTGATGCTGTATTTGCAGATCACCGCCATCTCCCGACCCACCGCATCGAGCACCGCGCGCAGCACCCGGCGCGGGAAGCGCAGGCGGTTTTCCAGGCTGCCGCCGTACTGGTCGCGGCGCTTGTTGTAGAGCGGCGAGATGAACTGGCTGAGCAGGTAGCCGTGGCCCATGTGGATCTCCACCGCATCGAAGCCGGCCTCGCGGGCCAGGCGCGCACCCTGGGCGAAATCGGCGACCACCTGCTGCATGTCGGCCTCGGTCATGGCCTGCTTGAGGAACATGCCGCTCATCATGCCGATCTTGTTGAAACCACCGCTGGCCGACAACGGCCGCCGGGTCGCGCGCTCGCGGATGAAGGTGAAGCAGCCGCCATGGGTGATCTGCGCGCTGGCCAGGCCGCCGTTGGCGTGCACGGCATCGGTCAGGGCACGGAAGTGCGGCAGGCTGGCCGGTTCCAGGATCAACTGGTTGGGCAAGGTGCGGCCATCCCGGCTGACTGCGCAATAGGCGACGGTCGTCAGGGCCACACCGCCACCCGCCAGGTTGGCATGCAACAGCGCCAGTTGCCTGGACGGCACGCCGCCTGCGCTCATGCCTTCGTTGGTGGCAGCCTTGATAAAGCGGTTTTTCAGGGTCAGCGGGCCAATGGTGAGCGGGCTGAACGGCGATTGCGTGGATTTCATGACGGGCCTCGACGGTTGGGCAAAGCAGTCGGCCACGTCGCGAGGACGTGGCCGCTGGCCTCAGAAGGTGTATTTGGCGTTGAACGACAGGTAGTCACGGTCGGCCATCAGGCGGCCCTGGGCGACATCCGGCGAGCTGAGGTAGGCGACATAGGTCAGGCCGACCTGGAAGTTGCCCAGGTACTTGAAGTCGCCACCGACGGTCAGGCGTTTCTCGTCGCGGCCCAGGCCCTGGTAGGCGCTGCCGTCGACGTTCTGCGTCCAGACTACCTTGGTGGTCAGGTCCAGGCCGTTGGCGATGGACGGGTAGTCCATGTAGGCGCCGATCCCCAGCAGGGTCGAGCCGCGGGTCTGGGATTTCGATTCGAACTCATCGTAGACCCCATCCACACCGGGCCCACCCCCACTCACCACCAACGTGTCGACATCCTCGATGCGCTGGTGCACCACTTCGCCCATGAAGGTGGTCTGCTGGGCGAGGAAGCTCGGGCCGAGGATGTACGAGGCATTGAGGTTGCCCTGCCAGATCCGCCCGGTGGTCGGCGCGCCGTTGTTCAGGTACACCGAGGCACCGTCGCGCAGGCTCAGGTCGCCGGCGTACTGCACCGAGTCGCCGACCTTGGAACTGAAGCTGATGCCGGTCAGCTTGACGTCCTCGAAGTAGCCGAGGCGGTACTGCGGCGCCGCGTCCGCGGTGCTGTGCCGGGCCAGGCGCGGCAGCGAGGAGTACTGGGTGTGCCCGCTGAAGTCGAAGAACAGCGAGCCGATCCGCTCGTGGTAGCGGTAGTGGAACAGGCCGACCTCGGTGTTCTCGGTGATCCGGTAGCGCACGCCGAGGCCCCACTGGCCGCTGTCCCGCGGCTTCAGCTCGCCGGCATAGTTGACCGCGGTGAAGCTCTGGTCCGGCAGGTTGGCGATCACGCCCGGGGCCAGCCGGTAGAACTCGGCACCAGGGCCGAAGGTGTCGCTGCCGAAGTAGTCGCCGACCGGGTTGAGCTGGGTCTTTTCCCATTCGTACTGGTAGTAGCCGACCAGGGCCAGGTCCTCGTTCAGCGACCACGATGCGGAGATCTGCCCCACCGGCAGGTAGGAGTCCTTGGCCTCGGTGCCGGGCACGTTGAACTTGGTCGCGTCCACCGGCGCCTGGCCCTGGCTGATGTTGGCCCAGAACAGGCTCTCGCCCCAGGCCACCAGGTGGCGGCCGGCCTTGACCGACAGGTACTGGGTTTCGCCGACGTCGAAGTTGCCGTAGACATAGGCATCCAGCAGGCGCGCCTTGCTGCCGCTGAGGCGCCGGGTGTCCTCGCCGAAGCCGTCGGCGCGACCGACCTTGTTCACCGTGGCCGGCGAGTCGTTGTCGTTGCGCTGGTGATAGACGTCATCGTAGAAGTGGCTGCCGCGCAGCACCGCGCCGAGATTGTCGTGCTTGAGCATCAGCTCGCCGAACAGGCTGACACGGTTGTTGATCAGCGCGCCACGCTTGAAGTTGCGCGTGCCGTCGTCGTTGTTGAGGTCGTTGAGGTACTCGTGGGCCGGCTTGGCGGTGCGCATCGAGGCGGTGTAGTTGACCGTCAGCGACGACTCCAGGGTGGTGTTCTCCCCCAGTTCGAAGCTCGGCCCGGCGCTGACCGTGCCGCTGCCCAGGGCGACGGCCAGGGCCAGCAGGCCACGCGGGGTACGGGCGATCCGGTGATGCAAAGACATGCTCCTCTCCTTTCTTGTTGTTGTTCGGACTTGCCAGCGCAGGGTGGAACAGCGCCGGCAAGGGCACATCGTCCGTTTGGTGAAACTCAGGCGCTGGCCACCAGGGCACGCAGTTCGTTCTTCGCCACCTTGCTCGACGCATTCAGCGGCAAGGCCGTGAATACCCGCACCTGGCGCGGCACCTTGTAATTGGCCATGCGCTCGCGGCTCCAGGCGATCAGCTCGGCTTCGGCCAGCGCCCGGCCCTCGCGCAGCACCACGCAGGCGCAGCCCACCTCGCCCATGCGCGGGTCGGGAATGCCGATCACCGCGACCTGGGCGATGGCCGGATGGGCGATCAGCGCCGCCTCGATTTCCGCCGGGTAGCAGTTGAAGCCGCCGACGATGTACATGTCCTTGAGGCGGTCGGTGATCACCAGGTTGCCCTGCGGGTCGAGGCGCCCGACGTCGCCGGTGTGCAGCCAGCCATCGGCGTCGATGGCTTCGGCGGTGGCCGCGGGGTTCTCGAAATAGCCCTGCATGATGTGGAAGCCGCGCAGGCAGATTTCCCCGGTCTCGCCGCCGGGCAGCGCCTGGTTCTGCGGGTCGCGGATGCTCACTTCGGTGCCCTTGAGCGCGCGCCCGCTGGTGCCGGCGATGGTCTGCGCCGAGTCGTTCGGGTCGCAGAGGGTCGCCAGGCCGCCGCACTCGGTGAGGCCGTAGGCGGTGGTCACCACGCTGAAGCCCAGCTCGTTGCGCATGCGCTCGATCAGGCTCGGCGGGATGCTCGCCGAGCCGGTGACGGCGATACGCAGGCTGGACAGGTCGGTCTCGGCCAGGCGCGGATGGGCCAGCAGCGACAGGTACAGGGTCGGCGCCCCCGGCAGCACGCTGATGCGTTCGCGGGCGATGCGCTGGAACACCGCGTCGGCATCGAACACCGCGTGGGGCAGGATGGTCGCCCCGGCGATCAGGCAGGTCAGCCAGCCGGCCTTGTAGCCGAAGGCGTGGAAGAACGGATTGACGATCAGGTAGCGGTCGCCGGGGACCAGGCCGATGACTCGCACGTATTCGCTGAAGGCTCGCAGGTTCTGGCCATGGGCGCTCATCACGCCCTTCGGCTTGCCGGTGGTGCCGGAGGTGAACAGCAGGTCGCACATGGCCTCGGGGCCGATGGACAGGGCGCGGCGTTCGGCGGTGAGTTTCTCGATGGTCAGGGCGCCGGTGAGGAATTGGCGGTAGCCGAGGTCGCGGCGGTCGCTCGCGCTGTCGGCATCGAGGATCACCTGGTGTTCCAGGCTGGCCGGGCGGTGCGGTGCGAGCAGTTCGAGGTAGTCGACATCGAGGAAGCAGCGCTGCACGAACAGCACCCGGCAGCCGCTGCGCTCCAGAATATCGGCGGCCTCGACGCCCTTCATCCGCGTGTTGACCGGCACCAGCACCGCGCCGGCGCAATGGATACCCAGGGCAGCGAGGATCCACTGGCGACTGTTCGGCGCCCACACGGCGACCCGGTCGCCAGCCTGGATGCCCAGGGCCATCAGGCCGCGGGTGATGGTCATGACCTGCTCGGGCAGGTCGGCGTAGTCCAGACGCTCGCCGTGTTCTTCGATGGCGGCGTACCCGGCGAAACGCCGGGCGCTGGCGAACAGCAGCCGGGCGATGCTGCTGGGCGCCTCGGTGGCGGTGACGGCGGGATTCAGGCTCGGATCGGTCATGGGCTCGTTCATCATTCGGGGAAGCGGATACGCAATTGCGCGCTGGTGGGCACGGCCTGGCAGGCGAGGATCCAGCCGTCGGCCAGTTCGTCGGCGTCCAGGGCGTCGTTGATCAGCAGCTCGACCTCACCGCTTTCCAGGGTGCACATGCACGACGCACAGCCGCCGACACGGCAGGCGCTGGGCGGGTTGAGGCCGGCGCGGCGCATGGCGTCGAGCACGGTTTCGCCGCTGTCCACGGCCAGGCTGTGGTCCTCGCCGTCGAGGCGCACCGCCAGTTGCGCGGCCATCGCCGCTGTGCTCGCCACCTGGGGCAGTTCCTCGCCTTCGCCGGGCAGCGAGACGAAGCGTTCGACATGCACCCGGCCGTTGGGCATGCCCAGGCTTTTCAAGGCCTCCACTGCGGCGTCCATGAACGGCCCCGGCCCGCAGATGAAGGCCTGGGCATCGACGAAGGGACGTGCCAGCTCGGCCAGTTGCGCGCTGGCCGGCACACCCTGGATCGAGTCCAGCCAGTGGACGATCTGCAGGCGCTGCGGATGGGCGCTGGCCAGTTGGCGCAGCTCGTCGCGGAAGATCACCGAGGCTTCGTCGCGGTTGGCGTAGACCAGCAGGATCCGCCCTCGCCCGCCCAGCAGCGCCGAGCGCAGGATCGACAGCACCGGGGTGACCCCGCTGCCACCGCCGAACAGCAGCAGGTCGTCGTCCAGCGAGCGCGGGACGAACACCCCCGCCGGCGGCAGGACCTCCAGCTGCTGGCCTTCCTGCAGCGCTTCGCACAGCCAGTTGGAGGCCCGGCCGTCGCGCACGCGCTTGACCGTCACCCGCAGCGGTTCATCCAGCAGCGGCGTGCTCGACAGTGAATAGCAGCGCGGCAGCCAGCCCCCCGCGAAGGGCACGCGCAGGGTCAGGAACTGGCCCGGTCGATAGCGGAAGCGCTCAACAAGATGCTCGGGTACCTCGAACACCAGCGAACGGGCATCGGCGGTTTCCTCGATCACCCGCGCCACGCGCAGGGCAAGATAGTCAGTCATGGTTCGGTACTCGGTGCGGCCTGCCCGTGGGCCACGGGCAGGCGGAGGGGCTCAGACGAACGGATCCGGGTTGGGCAGGCCCAGTTGCACCGCGCCGAAGCTGCGCCCGTAGGCCATGAAGTTGTTGGCGATATGCCCGCGGGCCTGGTGCAGGTCGCGGAAGATCCGCGCCACCGGGTTGCTGTTGTACAGGCCCGAGGCGGCCATGCTGCGCAGCAGGTCGTCGACCCGGTCGGCGCAGACGTTGGTCACGTAGGACGACTGGTAGCGGTACAGCAGGCGGGTTTCGGTGTCCGGGTACTCGCCGTTGCGGGCCAGGTCCATCAGGTGCGCGTAGTTGCGCTCCAGCACCAGCTTGAGGGCATCGACGGTGATCGCCGCCTCGGCCACGGCGATCTGCGCCACCGGGTCGTCGGCGGTGCGTGCGCCGTGCTTGCCGATATGCGCGGCGGCATTGGCGCGGAATTCGTTGATCGCCCCCTGCAGCGCGCCGATCGCCGAGGTCGACACGGCCCGGGAGAACACCTGGGCGAAGGGAATGGCGTAGATCGGGTTGTTGTTGACCAGGCGGCCGGGGGTGGCTTCGATGCGCCAGTTGTTGGTGCGCTGCACGCGATGGGCCGGCACGAACACGTCCTCGACCACGATATCGTGGCTGCCGGTGCCGCGCAGGCCGAGCACGTCCCAGTTGCGTTCGATGCGGTAGTCGGCGCGGGGCAGCAGGAAGGTGCCGTGTTCGCTGGCGAAATCGCCGTCGGCCGGGAGAATGCCGCCGAGGAACACCCACTGGCAGTGCTCGCTGCCGCTGGAGAAGCCCCAGCGCCCGCTGATGCGATAGCCGCCCTCGACCACGCTGACCTTGGCCGCCGGCATGTAGGTCGAGGAAATCAGCGCGCCGTGGTCGTCGGCCCAGACTTCGCGCTGTGCCTCGATCGGGTAGCGCGCCAGCTGCCAGGGATGGACGCCCATCACGCCGTAGATCCAGGCCGTGGACATGCAGCCTTCGGCGAGGATCATCTGGATCTCGAAGAAGGTCCGCGGGTCCACTTCGTAGCCGCCGAAGGCGCGCGGTTGCAGGGCGCGCAGCAGGCCCGCGGCCTGCAGTTCGATGATGCTCTCGTCCGGCACCCGCAGATCGCGCTCGGCCTGGGCGGCGCGCTCCTTGAGCAGGGGCACCAGGCGGCGTGCCCGTTCGATCAGCTCGATTTCTTCTTCGTTCTTGTCACGTGTGCTGTACATCGTTCGACTCTCCGGATTCGGTTGCGGGCTGGGGAGAATCATCGGGTTGGGGATGAGGGGGAATCATCGTCAAAGCGGACTAGGCGGGGGTTTCGGGATGCATGCCTTGGGTTGTTGTGGCGCCCTCAAGATCCAGCGCCGCCCGCGCGGCGCATCGCGGATGAATCCGCTCCCACATCGGTTGCAACGTGCCATGGCCTGTTGGATTTGGGTTGTCAGCCTTTGTTTTTTCGGCGATGCATCGCGGGGAGGCTGTTGAGCCCGACTCGATATCGAGTCGAACACACAAGGCGGTCAACTATGGCCTGTCAGACATAGGTACGTTGCAACAAATGTGGGAGCGGATTCATCCGCGATGCGCCGCGCGGGCGGCGCTCGATCTCAAGAACACTGACACTCTCAAGACAAGCGCCTGAAGGCCTCCCTACCTTTTCCCGCTAGTCCATTGAGACGATGCCCCACCCCGCCCCGCCCGCCATAGTCCTTCCATCGCCCCAATGGCAACCGGAAAAAGGACACCCCCATGAGCATCCTCAATCGCTTCCGCCTCGACGGCAGTGTCGCCCTGGTCACCGGCAGCGGCCGCGGTATCGGCCGTGCCATCGCCCTGGCCTATGCCGAAGCCGGCGCCGATGTGGTCTGTTCGGCCCGCTCGCAGGCCGAAGTCGAGGCGGTCGCCGAGGAGGTCCGCGCCCTCGGTCGGCGCGCCCTGGCCATCACCTGCGACGTCAACGACAGCCAGCAACGCCAGGCCCTGGTCGCCCGCAGCCACGAGTACATGGGCCGCCTCACCCATCTGGTCAACAACGTCGGCGGCGGCGGGCCCAACGATCCGTTGCAGATGCCCCCGGAGCAGTTCGACGAGATCCTGCGCTTCAACGTCTCCACCGCCTACGCCTTCTGCCAGCTCTGCGTACCGCTGATGCGCGAGGCCGGCGGCGGCACTATCGTCAATGTCAGCTCGGTGGCGGCGCGCTATTCGCAGCGCCATTTCAGCGCCTACGGCAGCGCCAAGGCCGCCCTGAGCCACCTCACCCGCCTGCTGGCCCAGGACTTCGCCCCGCAGGTACGGGTCAACGCGGTCGCCCCCGGCCCGACCCTGACCGACGCCCTCGCCGGGGTAATGCCGGCCGCCATGCGCCAGAGCATGGAAGCCAATACCCCGCTGCAATGCCTGGGCAGCCCAGAAGACATCGCCGCCGCCGCCCTGTACCTGGCCAGCCCGGCCTCGGCCTGGGTCACCGGCAAGATCATCGATGTCGACGGCGGCGCCGACTCCACGGTGTGGGTCGGCTGAACCCTCTTCCCCCTTTGGCCGGCACCTGGTGAACCCGTTGGGACCGGCCTTTTTTTCTTCCCAGCACAACGAGCCCCTCCCATGGACGCCCCCCTGATCGATGCCCTCGGCGCCGAGCTGTTCCACGCCCTGCGCAGCCGCAAGACCCTCGCCCCGCTCAGCGAGCGCTACCCGCACATCACCCTCGACGACGCCTACCGCATCTCCCTGCGCTTCCTGCAGCGCCGCGAAGCCCTCGGCGAGCGCGTGATCGGCAAGAAGATCGGTGTGACCAGCCGCGCCGTGCAGGAAATGCTCGACGTGCACCAACCGGACTTCGGCTTCCTCACCGACGCCATGCAGGTGGCCGACGCCAGCGAGGTCAGCCTGGCCCGCTACCACCTGATCCAGCCCCGCGCCGAGGGCGAGATCGCCTTCATCCTCGGCGAAGACCTGCAAGGCCCCGGCATCACCGCCAACGATGTGCTGGCCGCCACCGAGGCGGTGGTGCCCTGCTTCGAGATCGTCGACTCGCGGATCGACGCCTGGCAGATCCGCATCCAGGACACCGTGGCCGACAACGCCTCCTGCGGCGTGTTCGCCCTCGGCACCCAGCGCATCGACCCGCGCGAGCTGGACCTGGCCCGAGTCGAAATGCACCTGCTGAAGAACGGCCAGCCCGCCGGCAGCGGCCTAGGTTCGGCGGTCCAGGGCCACCCGTGCGCGGCGGTGGCCTGGCTGGCCAATACCCTGGGCGAGCTGGGCATCCCCTTCCGTCGCGGCGAAATCATCCTCTCCGGCGCCCTCGCCCCGCTGGTACCGGTGGGCCCGGGCGATCGCATCAGCCTTTCCATGAGCGGGCTGGGCCAGTCCAGCCTGCGTTTCGTGCCCTGAGCACTGCCTTTTCCGGAGTAATCGACCATGAACAAGAAGATCCGCTGTGCGCTGATCGGGCCGGGCAACATCGGCACCGACCTGCTCTACAAGCTCAAGCGCAGCGAGGTGCTGGAGCCGGTGTGGATGGTCGGCATCGACGCCACCTCCGAGGGCCTGGCGCGGGCCCGCGAGCTGGGCCTGAAGACCACCGCCGAGGGCGTTGACGGCCTGCTGCCGCATGTCCTCGACGACGGTATCCAGATCGCCTTCGACGCCACCTCGGCCTACGTCCACGCCGAGAACAGCCGCAAGCTCAACGAACTGGGGGTGCTGATGATCGACCTGACCCCGGCGGCCATCGGCCCCTACTGCGTGCCGCCGGTGAACCTTGCGGCCAACCTCGGCCTGGGCGTGATGAACGTCAACATGGTCACCTGCGGCGGCCAGGCCACCATCCCGCTGGTGGCCGCGGTGGCCAGCGTGCAGGCGGTGGACTACGCCGAGATCATCGCCACCGCCGCCTCGAAATCCGTGGGCCCGGGCACGCGCAAGAACATCGACGAATTCACCCGCACCACCGCCAGCGCCATCGAGAAGGTCGGCGGCGCCAGGCAAGGCAAGGCGATCATCGTCATCAATCCCGCCGAGCCGCCGCTGATCATGCGCGACACGGTGCACTGCCTGACCGCCGACGAACCGGACCAGGATGCCATCCGCGCCGCCCTCGACGCGATGATCGCCCAGGTGCAGCGCTACGTACCCGGCTACAAGCTGGTCAACGGCCCGGTGTTCGACGGCAACCGGGTGTCGATCTTCATGGAGGTGGAAGGCCTCGGCGACTACCTGCCGAAATACGCCGGCAACCTCGACATCATGACCGCCGCCGCGGCACGTACCGCCGAGATGTACGCCGAAGCCATCCTCAAGGGCGCGCTGCAACTGCGCCCGACCACCGCCCAGCCCGCCCACGTCTAAGGAGCCGACCATGGATCTTCACGGCAAACGCATCACCGTGCACGACATGTGCCTGCGCGACGGCATGCACCCCAAGCGTCACCAGATCACCCTGCAGCAGATGAAGGACATCGCCAGCGGCCTCGACGCCGCCGGCGTGCCGCTGATCGAGGTCACCCACGGCGATGGCCTCGGCGGCAGCTCGGTGAACTACGGTTTCCCGGCGCACAGCGACGAGCAGTACCTGTCGGCAGTGATCCCGCTGATGAAGCAGGCGAAGGTCTCGGCCCTGCTGCTGCCCGGCATCGGCACCGTCGAGCACCTGCAGATGGCCCACGAACTGGGGGTCTCGACCATCCGCGTGGCCACCCACTGCACCGAGGCCGATGTCAGCGAGCAGCACATCGCCCATGCGCGCAAGCTGGGCATGGACACCGTCGGCTTCCTGATGATGGCCCACATGAACAGCCCGGAAGGCCTGGCGAAACAGGGCAAGCTGATGGAAAGCTACGGCGCCAACTGCATCTACCTGACCGACTCCTCCGGCTACCTGCTGCCGGAAGACGTCGGCGCCCGGGTCGCCACCCTGCGGGCGGCGCTGAACCCCGAGACCGAGATCGGTTTCCACGGCCACCACAACCTGTCCATGGGCGTGGCCAACTCCATCGCCGCCATCGCCGCCGGCGCCACGCGCATCGATGCCGCCTGTGCCGGGCTGGGCGCGGGCGCCGGCAACACGCCGATGGAGGTGCTGGTAGCCGTGTGCGAGCGCATGGGCATCGAGACCGGGGTCAACCTGTTCCAGATCCAGGACGTCGCCGAGGACCTGGTGGTGCCGATCATGGACTTCCCCATCCGCAGCGACCGCGATGCCCTGACCATGGGCTTCGCCGGGGTCTACGGCTCGTTCCTGCTGTTCGCCAAGCGCGCGGAGAAGAAATACGGCGTGTCGGCCAGGGAGATTCTCGTGGAAATGGGCCGGCGCGGCATGGTCGGCGGCCAGGAGGACATGATCGAGGACACGGCGATGACCCTGGCGCGACAGCGCCGGCAGGCGTAGCGGCGACGCCGCGAGGGCCGAGCGAGGGCCCTCGCGGCGTGGTGTCACGGGAACAGCTTTTCCCGCCCGGCGATGGGGCCGGCGACGATCGAGACGATGGTGGTTGCGCCGGGATGTGGCTCGACGAATTTCTGCACCAGGGTGTTCGGGCCAGCGTGGAGGTCCAGCAAGGTCCCGAACGCATCCGCCATCGAGTCATCGAACTGGGTGACGATCCCGGTGACCAGGTTCTTCGCGGTATTGCCAGCGCGCTGGGTCAGCCGCACTCCGTTGCTACCCGCAGGCACCACCGAATTCACCGATGTCACTTCGGGGTGGAAGTACTTCGCCTTGAACACATCGTAGGTGCCCGCGGCCTTGGCCTCTTCCGCACCGCGGATCAGCCCGGACAGTGCCTTGGAGCGAACCTGCTGGGCATGGCGCAGCTCGGCGGGCGTTCTCAGCAGCTTGGTCGGCGTTGCGGTGGGCAGGCCGCCGCGCATCTTCAACATGTTGTTCGGTATGCCCTTGATGCCATTCAGCGTCATTGCGAGCCCCGCCGCCGCACCGGCGATCGCAAAGACCTGGCCCCAGGTTTCCAGGGTGCGGGCCAGTTCCGGATCGCTTTCCGAAACGATGATCGAGGCCACGTCGAAGGCGAATGAAACAGCCGCCAGCGCCGTGGTAGCGATAGCCAGCAAGACCGAGGTTCCTGCAGTAAAAGGTGACAGCACTACGCCGATGGCGCCCACCACGATACGGAAGGCCGTGGTCTGGACCAGAGGCATGGTCCCCCAGCGCTCGTACTGGGCGACGAGCTGGTGGCCGCTGGGGTCGTGGTTGTTGACCGGGTCACCGCTGCAGAACACGTAGCTCGCCGCGCCGCCGGCACCGAAGGGGCTCCAGCTGTCACGCGTGAGGAAGCGTCCCCATTCGGGATCATATGGTCGATAACCGTTGCCCAGATAGTAGAACCCCATACGGTGCAGCGGCTCACCCTTGAAGCCCAGCCAGTTTTGCGACTTGGTCCCGGTGAGTCGTTTGCCGTACGCGGTATAGCGGAAGTAGGTAATTGTCTTGGTTGTAAGATCAATGCTCGCGAATACCGTACCGCTGGCATCCCGCAATTCGAAAGACCGGCTGTTGTTCTTGCCATCTGTGTCGACGATGGCGTCCTGGTAAAGACACGCCCTGCTCTCGTTGCGTAGTACGAGGGTGCGATTACCGAACCCCTCGCTCTTGTCTCCATCGCTCTGGACCAGCGCATAGACGCAGTTGCCACGATAGTGGTAGGTATCGGTCTTCTTGCCGAGCGTACCACCACGCATCCGCCCTTCGGCGTCGTAGTTGAAGGTGTAGATGATGGAGTCGTCTTCATTCGACCAGGTCTTGAGTTGGCCATTGCCGTGGTAGCTCAGTTTCCGTCCCGTGCTACTTGTCAGGCGACCATGATCGTCATGAGTGGTAGTGACGGTCCCCTTGTCGACCAGTAAAAATTCCTTCGCATGACGGACCTGCTCAACATTCGTATCGTGATAGAAGAACGAGTGATAGCCCGCTCTGAGCAGATTGCCCAAGGCGTCATATCGATACAGGTATTCCCCCGAGTCCCCGCTAGCCGCCGCGCTCAAACGCCTCGAATCGTCATACGCGTAGATTTCAACGAATACGTCCGTCTCTGTAACCTTCGCTTTCTCCTTTTTTGCGGCTTTCAGCGTTGTGCCGGCCAGTCTTCCATCAGTGAGCAGAGTTCGCTCGAGAGTCAATGTATCGACACCCTCACAAGCAAAGGTTCGGCTTGTTTCCTGACCCAATTCATCGTAGCTGTAGGCGACCTTCATGGTCATGCTGGTCGCTTTTACTGCCTTGATTACTTCGCTCATGAGCAAGCCATTGTCGGCGTAAGTGAAAGTGCACTCACAATGCTCGTTAACGGAGCGTGTTACCCGATTGAAGAAGTCGTATTCATACTTTGTCGTCGCACCAGTCAAGTCGGTAAACGACAACAGGCGTCCGCTGGTACTGAAATCCAGCACCGAAGCTTGTTCCACCTTGCCCATGGTCACGACTTGGGTATGGGTGTTCCCGTCGACCTTACTGCTGCAACCGGTCAGTGTGGTTGGCCTTGTTCCTGGGGTTTTCAGCGCCGACACCGTCGACCCGCCTTCGTAGCTGAATACGATGGTTGACTCGCCTATGCGCTGGCTGACAACTCGTCCCAGCATGTCGACGCTCTGCGTTCCCAGGGTATGGGTGACATCGCCACTGCTGACGCGGCTCTCGCTTGCCACCGGTGCGAGGCTGACCGCAGGGTAGATATTGCTAAGGTCGACGTTGTCACGGCGGGTCCTGAGCAGCCGCCCGGCGCTATCGTAGGTCAATGAAGAAGCTGCGCCCAACGTTGGACTGGCCTTGCTCAACTGCCCATAGCTGTCGTACTCGTAGCTGATCTTGTCGTGCTCGGTTTCCTTGCCGGATTTGTCAACCATCAAGTAGCGAACCGATTGCAGCAGTCCGTCATCAGCAACCGAGCGCTCGATCTTGCAACTGTTGCCCGAGCCGTTCCTGTAGTGCTCGATGACGCACTTGCGGTTGGGGTTGAATTGCCGGTCCACGCTGAACGTACCCTGGGTGAAGGTTTCACCGCGGACATTCGGGGAAAGCGTCTGGGACGTCTTCTTCAACTCCTTGCCGGCGCCGTCCTTGAGCACATTGCTGATCGAGACCTTGCCGTTCAGCTCGTCGTAGGACCAGCTGACGTGGCGCTCCGAGACCTTCTTGTTGTCCTTTCCATAGTCCGTCTCGACGCTCTTGCTCGTGCGCCCGACCTTGTCATATTCCCAGCGCTGGACCTCCAGGAAACTGGTCGCGCCGGAGGGCTTGAGCAACAGTGTTTTCCGGCGCCCGTGCACATCCTTGACCAGCCGGGAGGTGGCCCCGCCTTCGACCAGGTCGAACTGCGATTCCAGCTTGGCCAGTAACGCATACGTGGTCTTGCGCTGTTCGGTACCGCCCTTGCTCACCGTCTCGCTGGCCAGGTTGCCTTCGGGGTCATAGGTATAGATGGTCTTTATGCCCTCGCTGTCGACGCTTTCATAGAGCCTGCCGGTCAACCGCGAGCGGGTCTGGCTGGAGACGACATCGGTCTCGCCGGTACGGGAGACGGTCGCCTTGATGACCAGGCGGCTGGCATCGGAAGCATCCTGGGTGTAGCCGAACGTGGTGGTCCTGGCCGAGTTGGCGACGATCTTGCCATCCTCGGATAGCAGCTCGGTCTTGATCGACTTGACCGTGCCGAAGCCCGGCTTGGTGGCATCGGTGTGGTACTCGAAGGTTTCCACGGACATCGAGGCGGCTTTCCAGGTATTGAGCCTGTAGCCTTCCTTGTTTTCCCGGCTCTGTGCCGTGAGGCTCTTCAGCAAGGCCGCCTTGGTCTGCTCGTAGCCTTTCTTTTCATCGCCGGAAGCCCCTGCGGCCTGCTTGTCCAGGCTCTCCAGGAAGGCCTTGGCAGCGGCCTTGGCGGTCTCCATCTGCTCCTTTTCCACATCGACCTTGATCGAGTCCGGCTGCAGGACCGTGAGTTTCTTCGTCACCCGGACGCGCTCGTTGACCATGGCATAACCGAAGTAGGTCAGCCGCTGGGCGTATTCCGCACCATTGACCTTGCGCGTCACAAGTTCCGATTCGACATCACCGGAAAACGTGCCATCACTGCCGCAGTGGACAATGTCCACCGGCAGTTTGAAGGCTTTCTTCGCATAGTCGTTCTTGGCCGGCACCATGTTTACAGTGGTCTTGATATAGGTGCCCCAGGTCATGCCGCCAGAACCACTGGCCAGAAAACCCCAACCAACTGGATTGAGATAGTCGAAAGAGCCGAACAAGATGCCGAACAACCCCCTGTCCTGCACCTTCTCCTTGATTTCCGTGACCTCGAACTGCTGGTAGTTGTTGTAGTAGGTGTAATAGCGGTTTTCGCCATTGTCGCTACGACTGATCGGGTTGCCGATACCGTCGATGCTCATGCTCTGGTCTTCGACCAGGACATCGCCTTCCCAGACCTTGGTTCGGGATACCAGGCACTTGTTCTTTTCATCGAAGTCATGGCTGAGCTTGCGGCAGATCGGCACCTTGCTGCTGCCGTAGTCCTCCAGGCTGGAATGCTGCCCGTCGAAGCGATGGTAGCGCTCGAAAGCGGTACGCGGTGCCAGGGTGCGGAAATATCCGGTCAACCGGGAGACGTCATTGGCATAGGTCCATTCGTGCACAAGGTCGTCGACACCCGCGCCTGGGCAGATGTCATGGCGCTTGACCCTGCCGTCGCTCGCATACTGCAGGGTTTCCTTGTAAAGGGCTTTATCGAGCGTCGTGGCCTTGCCTGTAGTGACGGCGTGCTGGCGCTCGACTTCGACGGCCGTCAGCTTGCGGGTGCTGTCCTCACTGACGAGGTAACAGGTCTTGCCTGCGGTTGCGAAGCCACTGACCTCGAATTTTGTCGTCACATCCTTGGTGGACTTCTGCGTGAAGCTCCATGTTCTTTTTTCAGTTGTGCTTTCCGGAAAGACAACAATGGATTTCAGCATTACCGGATTCCAACTGGAATCCGTCATTTTGTCCCCACTGTCCATCGTTACAATTGAACCATGGAACCATTCAACTTTAACAAGTGTCTGCGCCCCCTTATTAATGGCCTTCAAACAATAACCATCATAAACAAGATCTAGGCAGTTTCCGGATGGCAACTGGTATTTCACCAGATTCACCCTCGCACCTTTATGGTCATGAGACTCGATCATGAATGAGTCAGAACAGCCATCCTTGTACCTCACGGTGAATCCAACCACCATTATTGAAGGTCCATAGCTTTCCGTAAGGCTGGAAATCGTGAAATCTCCCCCATTGATGCTCTCGGACATGCCCAGATCGGCTTTGACCTTTCTGCCATCTCGCAACATCAATATATATTCGCTGGTGCCCCAACCTTTGGGCAGCGCGAATCTTTGACTGGTATTCCCCAGTTTCAGGTAAATCCCTTCGTCATACGCCAGGCTCAACTTCAATGAGTCACTCAAGCCATCATCCGCAAACAACTCCGCCACCGGAATCTGCAACGTCGGCAACCCCGTCCGCGCATCCACGGTAATAAGCCTGCGCGCCTCGGCATACTGGTCGAACAGCTGCCTGGCCTCGCTGGTCATCCCCGGCAGCACCTGGGCGATCCCTGAAATGATCTCCAGCTCCACCTTCAGCCCCGACCCCTTGGGCGTCCACAGATGGTTGCCATCCATGCTGAACGCCGGCTCCATGAGGAACAGCTCCGGCTTTTCTTCTCCAGCCCGGATGAACTTGCTGCGTGCATTGATTTCCTTCGCCAAGTCCTGGGTCCATGACTGCAGGCCATAACGCCCCGCCGTGGGCCAGAAAACCATGCTTTCGAAAATACGTCCGCTCTTGCTGCCCCGCACCCGCACGATCACCTGCTCGTTGACCTTCAGGTCGCGCTTGCCCAACTGCACATCCTTGTCCCAATTGGCCAAGGTCAGCAGTGTCGTGAACGCACGCACATTCTTGTGACAGGCATGGATCTCGTTTTCCTTGTCCCAGGTCGGGTCAGGCGGGGCATCACCGCTCGTGTACCCGGCCGCTACCAGTTGCGTCTGGGCATTGATGCGCAGTGCCAGGTCCTTGGGACCGAGGTTGCTGCCGTTTCTCTTGCTGGCCGGGACGAAGCCGATGTCGCGCAGGATGTCCTCCGTGGTGTCGTCCAGCACATAGACCCTGCAGGCCTCGCCCTCCTTCATGTCGCGCTGCATCTTCAGCGAAACCAGCCTGGTCGGTGCATGCATCTTGTAGGTCACGCTCAATTTAGAGCCCTTGGGCACCCAGATCACGTTGGTATCCGCCGTCTCCTGGGGGACGATGGTCTTCTTCGCGGTATCCTTGACACCCACCTTGAGGTAGAGACTGTGCTGGTTGATATAGGCTGCCAGATCCTTGGCCCACTGCGCCGCCTTGAGTCGCGCCGGGTCGGGGGCGAAGGTCAGGGCCTCGCAGAAATTGCCCTTGTCACTGGTCGATACGGTGACCGTCATCCGCCACTTGGCCAGCAGGTCGTAGCGCGCGGTGAGCGTTTTGCCCTCCTCCCAGTTGTCCAGGTGCAGGGCCGTGGTGAAGGTGCGCAACTCGGCGTAGCGATGGCTGATGACGTTCTCGCTGGCGCTGTCCTTAGGGGTGAAGGTGGTCCCCGAACGCACGCCCGCCCCCGCATGCCCCGACGAGGCATTGATCTGCCTGGCCAGGTCTGCGGGCCACTGGGCCTTGCCCAGGCGTTTCTTGCTGGCGCTGGCGGTCAGGGTGATACGGTCCAAGGGCTTGTCGGCGATATCGTCGAAGGCGAAGAACGAGATGCGCTCGCCGTCCAGCGCATCGCGGTCCGCTTCGATCTTGCCCGCATCACTGAGGGTGTCCTTCGACCAGGTGACCTTGAGGAATTCACCATTGCACGGCAGCCAGATCCAGTTCGTGTTGTCTTCCCAGTGAGGCTCCAGGGTGTGGTTGTTCTGGCGCCCGGCCCTCACGTAATGGCTTGTGTTGTTGATCTGGATGCAGAAGTCCTTGGTCCACAGGCCCGAGGTCAGGCGCTTGGGGTCCGAGGCGGTGAAGGACACGGTTTCCAGCAGATGCCCGGCGCTGGTGCGCACGTTCATCCGCAGCCTCGTGCCCAATGTCAGCTTCTCGGTGGAGTGCATCGCCACCCGTCGTGAAGTATTCCAGTTGTTGTTGCGCGGCACCGTGGTCAGCACCACCAGGTCGCGGGAGGTGATGTTCCAGTACTTGTTGCGGTAGCCGCTTTCGAGGATGTCCCATTCGCCGCTGTCATCCTCGATCCCGGCGCGAATCAGCGCCGAGCGGTCATTGATCTGCCGGCAGAAGTCCACGACCCAGACCATCTGCGGCCGATGTTCGTCGCGCTCGGGACGAAAGCTGATCTGTTCGAGCAGCACCTCCAGCTCCCTATCGAACACGCTCACCGTGACCCGTTCGCCTTCCAGCAGGTCACGCCCCGACCAGACTTCGCCCAAATCCTTCCAGTTGCGTTTCATCCGTGCGCTCCTTCGGCCGTATCGGTCGACGAGGTACACTGGCATCGTCGAGTCGACGCAACAGCCGCATGGTTGAGAGTGGATACGTCAACAACGGTAAAGAGCGGCGGCAGTCCGCACAACTGACAGAAATATCAGGTGCCCGTGACTGCCGCCCCCTGCCGGGATCTACAACTTCGCCCGCTCCGGCAACGGCGCGGCGACGATCGCAATGCCCTCGGTCTCGGTCGTCGTAGCGGGCCGGAACTTCTGCACCAGCGTGTTCGGTCCGGTATGAAGATCCAGGGTGAAGCCGAGGAAATCCCACATCGAGTCGTCGACCTGGCTAATGGTGCCGGTGAACAGGCTCTTCGTCGTGTTGCCGATGCGTTGCGTGAAGGACGTGCCGACGGTGCTACCCGCATCGACGCTACCGGCAACACTGCCTTCGGGATGCAGGTTGGCGGCCTTGAAGGCCTCGTAGGTGCCCGCCGCCTTGGCCTTGTTCGACGCCTCGACCAGATCGGACAACGCCTTGGCCCGAGCCTGCTGGGCCAGGCGCAGTTCGTTGGGGGTCTTGATCCACTTGACCGGCGTGCGCACCGGAGGCCCGCCGCGGACACGGAACATATTGCGCGGTATGCCCTTGATCCCGTGCAGGGTCATGGCAGCGCCGGCCGCCGCGCTCATGATGCCGAACACCTGCCCCCAGGCCTCCAGGGTGCGGGACAGCTGCGGATCGCTCTCGGAAATGATCAGCGCGGCCATGTCGAAGGCGAAGGATATTGCCGAAAGCGCCGTGGTGGCGATGGCCAGCAAGGCCGACATCCCGGCGGTGAACGGAGCGATCAGCACGCCCAGCGCCCCCACCGCGATGCGGAACGCCGTGCTGTGGATCACCGGGGCATTGCTCCAGCGCGAATATTGCGCGATGACCTGGTGGCCGCTGGGGTCGTGGTGATTGACCGGGTCGGCATTGCCGAACACGTAGGCCGCGGCCCCGCCGGCCCCAAACGGACTCCAGCTGTCCGGGGAGAGGAAGCGTCCCCAGTCCGGGTCGTAGAGGCGATAGCCGTTGCCCAGGTGATACAGCCCCACGCGGTTCAGCGGCTCGCCCTTGAAGCCCAGCCAGGTCTGCGCCTTGCTGCCCGCATAGCGCTTGCCGTAGGGCTCGTAGCGAAACAGGGTGATGGCCTTGCTGCCCAGGTCGATGCTGGCGAACAGCGTGCCATTGGCATCGCGCAGTTCGAAGGAGCGGCTGTCCTTGTCGTCGGTGATGGCGTCCTGCAGCAGGCAGGCGCGGCTGTCGTTGCGCAGCACCAGGGTGCGCTTGGCGAAGCCGTCGCTCTTGTCGCCGTCGCTCTGCACCAGGGCATACACGCACTCGCCACGGTAGTGGTAGGTGTCGCTCTTCTTGCCGAGGGTTCCGCCACGCACCCGCCCTTCTGCGTCGTAGGTGAAGCTGTATTTGGACTTGTCTCCGTCCGTAGAGAAGGTGCTGACCTGGCCGTTGCCGTGATAAGCCAGCCTGCGCTCGCCATCGATGGTCAGGCGGCCGACGGCGTCGTGGCTTCGCTCCGTGCCGCTGCCATCGTCCGGGCGCGACTGCCCGGCCTTGCGCTCGTTGACCAGACTCACCTGGCCAGGCTTGCTCTCGTGGTAGTAGAACCAGCGACCGCCGCCGGCGGTGATATCGCCCAGAGCGTCGTGACTGAAGGTGTCGGACTTGCTGCCCGAGGCCGTCCACTTGCTCAGGCGCAACGAGTTGTCGTACTCGTAGCTGTCGGCATGTACCTCCTTGTCGGCCTTCTTCAGGGTACTGCGGGCCAGTCGTCCATCGGCCAGCAGGGTACGTTCCAGGCTCAGCGTATCGACGCCGGCGCAGGTGAAGGTACGCCGGGTTTCCTGGCCGAACTCGTCGTAGACGTAGGCCACCTTCATGGTCAGGCCGGCCTTCACCGACTTGATGCTTTCGCTGCTCAGCAGGCCGTTGTCGGCATAGCTGAACTCGGCCTCGCAATGCTCGCTGCTGGAACGGATGACGCGGTTGAAGAAATCATATTCGTAACGGGTGATCGCACCAGTCAGGTCGGTGAAGCTCAGCACCCGCCCTGCCGTGCTGAACTCCAGGGTCGAGGTGCGGGTCTCCTTGCCGTCCTTGACGCTCTGGACATGGGTGCGGGTGGTCTTGTCCAGACTCGCGGTACAGCCGTCCAGCGCCGTCGGGGCGGTACCGGGACTCGTCAGCGTGGCCAGCCTGGAACTGCCGGTGTAGGTGAATCCGCTGTCGTGGCCGTTGACCTTGCGATTGGTGACTCGGCCAAGCAGGTCTTCCGACTGCGTGCCAAGAGATTGCTTGCCGGCGTCGGTGCTGATGTGGCTCTCGCCCGAAACCGCGGCCAGGGTGTCGGGATGATAGCTGTTGTGCAGCGTGATGCCGTCGCGGCTGCTGGTGAGCAGACGGCCGCTGTGGTCATAGACGAAGGACGACGCGGCGCCCAGCTTGGGCGTGATTTTGCTCAGTTCCGCGTGTGCGTTGTAGGTGAAGTCGATTCGGTCGTGCTCGCTTTCCTTGCCGGCCTTGTCGATCTTCAGGTAGCGGATCCACTTCATCAGCCCCTCGGCGGACAGCCCGCGCTCGATCTTGCAGGCCGTGCCACCCGACATCGCGTGATGCTCGGTGAAGGTGCCCTTGCTGGTGTTGTATTGCCGGTCCAGGCTGAACTTGCCCTGGCTGAAACGCTCGCCCTTGACCGCCGGGGTGCGGGTTTGCGTGGTTCTCTTCAGCTCCTTGCCGGCCCCGTCCCTGAGCACGAGGCCGATATCGATCCTTCCGCTCGTTTCGTCGTAGGTCCAGGTGGTGTGGCGCTGGGCGACCTTCTTGTTGTCCTTGCCATAGTCGCTCTCGACGCTGCTGGCGAGCCGGCCGATGGCGTCGTAGGTCCAGGTCTGCGCCTGGACGAAGGCCGTGGCGCCAGGCGGCTTGAGCCACAGTGCCTGCTGGCGACCGAGCACGTCCTTCTCGATCCGCGTGGTCCCGCCGTCCTCGACCCGGTCGTACTGGCCGACAAGCTGGCGCACCAGGGTGTGGCTGGTCTTGTGCAGTTCCTTGCCGTCCTTGCTCACCGTCTCGCTCATCAGGTTGCCCTGGGGATCGTAGGTATAGACCGTCCGGACCTGCTCGCTGTCGACGCTTTCCAGCAGGCGCCCGGTATTGCGCGAACGGGTCTGGCTGGAAACGATGTCGGTCTGGTCCTTTTGCGAAACGGTGGTGGTGATGGTCAGGCGGTTGCTGTCGTCCTTGTCGCAGGTGTAGGCGAAACTGGTCGTCCTGGCCTGGCTCTCGCGTACCTCGCCATCGGCCAGTACCAGCGCGGTCTTGACCGACTTGACCATGCCATAGCCGGGCTGCTTCGCATCGGTGTGGTATTCGAAGGTCTCCAGGTACATGGACGCGGCATTCCAGCTGTTCAGCCGGTAGCCTTCGCGATTGGCTTCGCTCTGCGCCTTGAGGCTCTTGTTCAGATCGGCCAGGACCTGCTCGTAGGATTTCTTGGCCTCGCCGCTGGCGCCGGCGATCTGTTTCTTCAGGCTGTCGATGAAGGGCTTCGCCGCTGCGGTGGCGACCACCAGTTGCTCGGTGGCGACATCGACCTTGCTGCAGTCGGGTTGCAGGATGGTCAGCTTCTTCGTCTGCCGGATGCGTCCGTCGACCTTGCCGTAGCCATAGAACGTCAAGCGCTGGGCCTGTTCCTTGCCATTGACCTTCTGGCAGACCAGCTCGGACTCCACGTCACCGCAGAACGGTCTGTCGCTGCCGGAATGGCCGATAGCCAGCGGCAGGTGGAAGGCCTTTTGCGCATAGTCGTTGCTGGCCGGCAGCATCTCCACGGTGGAGTCGATACGGGTGCCCCAGGTCATGCCGCCGGAGCCGCCGATGGCGAAGCCGACGCCCACCGGGTTGATGTAGTCGAGGCCCTTGAACAGGCAGCCGAACAGGCTCCAGTCCTCGACGCGGGTTTCTTTCTCCGTAACGCGGAACTGCTGGTAGTTGTTGTAGTAGGTGTAATACGTGGTGCGGTGGTTTTCCCTTCGGCTGACCGGATTACCGATTGCATCGACGACCAGGCCGGTTTCGTCAACGACGACATCGCCCTCCCAGACCTTGGCTTGCGATGCCAGTTGCTTCTTGCTCTTGTCGAGACTGTGGCTGCGTTTGGTGCAGATCGGCACCGCGTCGCTACCATATTCCTCGAGGAATGATTGCTCACCGGAAAAACGGTAGCAGCGCACGAATGCTGTTCTGGGGTTGCTCGCCTTGAAGTAGCCCGTGAGACGGGTGACGTCGGTGGTGTAGTCGTAGTCGTGGATCAACTCGTCCATGCCACCACCAGGCGCAATGACATGACGATTGACTTTACCGTCCAAGGTATATTCCAGCGTTTCCTGATAGAGCGATTTGTCAGTTTCCGTCTTCTTGTCGACAGCGAATGAATACCTTTTCTCGACATCGATGGATATCAGTTTCCCATCGCTGTCATGAACGACGCTGTAGCAGGTTTTTCCAGCGGCTGCGAAGCCATCCACTTCAAAAACAGTTCGCGAATCGACTTCCTCTTTTTGTTTAAACTTCCACGTCAGCTTTTCCTTTTCGCAATTTGGAAACAATACGACCTTGAAGCCCCCAACCTCTTCAGAATCATCATCAATGTTTTCCACCTCGAGCACCGCGACCCCGTCTCGCGAGATCTTCTTGACCCTCCCTTCTGCGTAAGAGACCACAAGACTTTTTCCAGAGGAGACTGCATAGCTGGAAAGTTTGACCTGCTGACTATCCTTGTCGAACGAGGGGGTCAAGAAAGTATCAACTCCCCCATCCTTGTAGGTCACCGTGAATTTTGTAGGGACGTTTTTGAATTTGCTCGGAACAACAGATCCTTGTAGCAGAGCAGGCTCAAAAACGAGCCCAACTTTAAAATCCCCTCCATTTATTTCCGTCTTCATATTGACTGGTGTGGAGCGACCATCTCTTAAAACAAAGAGAAACTCACCATTTGTAGCATCCTGCTTCCTCGGAAAGTTTTTGCCCAGCCCGCCCAGCCGGATATGCACTCCCTGTTCTGCACTGTAGGCCAGACATACTTTCAACGGATCCTTGAAACTGTCATCCGCATACAAATCCGCCAGCGGAATCTGCAAGCTCGGCTGTCCCGTTTTTGCATCGACAGTGATATGCCGACGCGCCTCGGCATACTGGTCGAACAACTGCTTCGCCTCGCTGGTCATCCCCGGCCACACCAGCGGAATGCCGGAAAGAATGATCATCTCCACCACCAGCCCCGACTGCTTCGGAATCCAGAACGCATTCACCTCCCAGCCCGACGCCGGCTCCATCAGGAACAGCTTGGCGTTCTCCTGCCCCGCCCGGATGAAGCGGCTCTCGGCATTGATCCGCGCCGCCAGGTCCTTGGGCCACAGCGAGCGGCCATAGCGTCCTGGATTGGGAATGAAGGACAGGGCTTCGAAGATCCGCCCGCTCTTCTCGCCCTTGACCAGCACGATCACCTGCTCGTCCTCGACCAGGTCGCGCCCGCCGATGACCTTGCCCTTGTCGAAGTTCTTCAGGCTCAGCAAGGTGCTGAAGGCACGCACATCCTTCGCGCAGCCCCACAGCACGTTGCGATAGCCGCTGTCGATGGGCTTGGGCTGCTCGTTGGCGGTCTTCTCCCCCGCCGCGATCAGTTGCGTCTGGCCGTTGATGCGGGTCGCCAGGTCCTTGGCCGCGAGGTAGCGTCCGTTGCGCTTGTCACTGGGGGTGAAGGTGATGTCCCGCAGGATCTCGTCGGTGGCATCGTCCAGTACGTAGACCCGGCAGCCCTCGTTGACCCGCAGGTCGCGCTCCAGGGAGAGGTAGCCCACCTCCCTCAGCGTGGTCTTCTCCCAGCTGACCTTCAGCGCCGAGTCCTTGGGCAGCCAGATGAGATTGGTCTTGGCGTTCTCCTGCGCCACGATGGTTTTCTTCGTGGTGTCCTTGACCCCGGCCTTGAGGTAGCGACTGGAGCTGTTGATGTACCCCGCCAGGTCCTTGGCCCACTGCACCGCCTTCAGCCGCGCCGGGTCCGGGGTGAAGGTCAGCGCCTCGCAGAAATTGCCCCTGCCTGCCGTGGCCACGGTGACCACGATGCGCTCCGCCGCCGTGAGGTCGGCCTTGGCCTCGATGGTGTCGCCCTGCAGCCAGTTGTCCAGGTGCAGCGCGGTGGTGAAAGTGCGCAGTTCGCCCTGGCGGTGCTGGATCGTGTTGTCGGTGATCCTGACATGGGCCGAAGAGGCATTGACCTGCTTGGCCAGGTCCGCCGGCCACTGCGCCTTGCCCAGGCGCCCGGCCTTGGCGCTCAGGGTGATGCGGTCGAGCAGGCGCTCGGCAATGCTGTCGAAGACCAACAGCGACACCTGCTCGCCGGCCACGGCATCGCGGTCGGCTTCGATCTTGCCGGCATCCTTGGGCTCGTCGAACCACCAGTCCACCAGGAAATCACCATTGAACGGCGTCCAGATGAAGTTCGAGGCCTTCTCGGCATAGGGTTCGATGGTCTGTTCGTTCAAGCGGCCCGCGCGTACGTACAGGCTGGTGGCATTGATCTGGGTCGCCAGGTCCTTGGTCCACAGGCCGGGCGTGAGGCGCTTGGCGTCCGGGGTGAAGGTCAGGGTTTCCAGCAGCTGGCCGTTGGCGTTGCGCACGTTGACCCGCATCCGGGTGCCGGCGGCCAGGGTTTTGTCGGAGTGGATCTTGATCTGCTTCCCGTCTTCCCAGTTGTCCTTGCGCGGCACTGTGGTCACCACCAGCAGCTCCCGCGCCTGGTAGGTCCAGTAGTGGTTCTTGTAGCCGCTTTCGAGGATGACCCAGTCGCCAGCATCGTTCTCCACCCCGGCGCGCACCAGCGCCAGGTGGCTGTTGATGTGCCGGCAGAAGTCGGCGACCCACACGTACTGGGGTCGATGCTCTGCCTTGTCGGTGGTGAAGGTGGTCTGTTCGACCAGGGTCTTGAGGACCTTGTCGAACACGCTGATGGTGACCCGCTCGCCCTTGGCCAGGTCGCGCCCCGACCAGACTTTGCCCAAATCCGTCCAGTTGCGTTTCATACGTGCACGCCTCCGCCGCAAAGACCATCAGGTTTGCAAGGTGCTACGCAGGGAACGGTAAAGAGCGGCGGCGACCCGCACAACTGACAGAAATATCAGGTGGCGGGCCGTTGCAAAGCGTGCTTCAGCGCTGCGCCGGCGCCCACAGGCCCATCTCCCGGGCCAGGCTCTGGGCGGCGATGGTGCGTTTCTGATAGGCCGGCGCACGTTCGTCGGTGGCCAGCCAGAGCATCACCGCCGCCGGTACCTCGGGAGGGGCACTGCCGGCGCGCAGGGCGATCACACCCTGCTCGCCGATGGTCGCCTTGAGCGCGTCGGTGGTGACCACACCAGGGTTGAGGGTGTAGGCCTGGATGCCGGCGTCGCCCAGTTCGGTGGCGACGATCCCGGACAGCCGCGACACCGCCGCCTTGCCCGCGCCATAGGCATAGCCCCAGCCACCTTTCTCCGCAGCCACCGGTGGATCGCTCTCACCGGCGCCGGAGGTGATGTTGATCACCACCCCACCGCCCTGCTCCAGCATGATTTCAGCCACCGCCCGGGTGAGCAGGAACGGCGTGAGGATATAGCCCTGGAACATGCGCTCGAGCGTCTCGGGCTGCAGCGCCATGAAGCCGGCGTTGAGATCGCTGCCCTGGTAGATGGCGTTGTTGATCAGCACATCGATACGACCGAACTCAGCGAGCACCGTCCTGCACGCGGCCAGGGCCGAGGCACTGTCGAGCAGGTCCATCGGCACCACCAGTGCCTTGCGGCCAAGGCCGCGGATGGCTGCGGCGGTGGCGTTGAGACTGCCGGGCAACGGCGCGCCACTGGCGTCGCGCAACGCATGCGGATGCTGCTCGCCCTCGTCGAGGGTGCGGGCGCTGATCGCCACGTCGAAACCGGCGCGGGCGAACGCCAGGGCCGCCGCGCGACCGATACCCCGGCTCGCGCCGGTGATGAAGGCAACCTTGTTCATGGCGACTCCTCAGACCTGACCGGGACGCACCATGGCGTCCATACCGCCGTCGATGTACATCACGCTGCCATGGATGAAGCCGGCCTGTTCCGACTGCAGGAAGGCGATCAGCGTGGCGATTTCCTCGGGATGGCCGTTGCGCCCCAGCGGCGCGACGAAGTCCCGCACCGCCTGGCCGAAGCGCGGGTCGTTGCGCGAGGCATCGTGCAGCGGGGTTTCCACGGCGCCCGGGGCGACCACATTGAGGCGGATGCCCTTGGGGCCCCAGGCCGAGGCCAGGCGCCGGGCATGATGGGTGATGGCGTATTTCGAGCAGGCGTAGGCGATCTGCGGTTCGGCGAGGCTGTCGGCAAGGGCGCGGGCGCGGGCTTCGTCGTCGGCGAGCATGGCCTGGGTCATGGTTTCCTGGTCGGCGCCGGGACGGATCGCGGCGACCGAGCCAATCACCACGGCGGCGGGGTTGCTGCCCTTGCTCAGGGCGGGTTCCAGGCCGGCGAGCAGTTGGCTGACGCCGAAATGGTTGATCGCCACGATCAGCCCGCAGGACGGCGCGGTGACGCCGACGCCGGCGCAGCAGACCAGGCCGTCGAGGCGGCCGTCGCTGAGTTCGAGGACCTGGGCGATGGCCTGTTCGCGGCCTTGTGCGGTGGAAAGGTCGGCGGTGATCTCGGCATTGTTGCGGTCGATGCCGATGATGCGGTGGCCGGCGGCGCGCAGGGCGCTGGCGACGGCGGCACCGATGCCGGAGGCGGAGCCGGTGATGGCGGTGGTGGGCATGTTGTTGTTTTCCGTGGTGGGTTCGGGGACCGCTTCAGCGGTCCTTCGCGGGCAAGCCACGCTCCTACAGAATGGTCGCGATAACTCTGTAGGAGCGTGGCTTGCCCGCGAAGGGCTGCGCAGCAGCCCCATCATCGAAGGCTCGACCCATCAAAACATCGTCCACCCAGACTAAAAAACTACGCCCGCCTGGCCATCGGCACCGCCAGCTGCGGCGGCGGCACCTTGACCTTTCCCGGCGCTTTCAGCGGCATCTTCGGCTTGCCCAGGGCCACCACGCTGTTCAGGAGGATCCGCACCAGCTCGGTCTGCCGGCGCACGCCGGTCTTGGAGAAGATCGAACGCAGGTGCGCCCGCGCCGTATTGCGACGGATATTCAGCTCTTCCGCCGCCTCCTCCAGCGACAAGCCGTTGGCCAGTTCCATGGCCAGCGCCGTCTCGGCCTTGGTCAGGTTGAACAACTGCTTGGTCACCAGCTCGCTGGCCAGCGACTTGCTCGCGGCATCGCGGATGTACACCAGCGCCGCCGGCTTGCCCTTCTCTTCCGCCCAGTCCAGCGACGGAATCGGCTCCACCACCAGGCCCAGGTTGACCTGCCCGGACGGCCGGGTCACCGACATGGCCTCGGCGCTCTTCGGCGCGTCCGGGGAGAACGCGGCGCGGATCAGCCGTTGCAGTTCGCGGTTGTCGCTCGGATAGGTCGCCTCCAGGCGCCCGCCCACCAGCTTCAGGCCGTCGGCCTGGGCCAGCAGGTCCTGGGCCACCGGGTTGACCCGCAGCACGCTGCCGCTTTCATCGAGGATCAGGGTCGCCACCGAGAGCCGGCTGATCGCCTGGGAATACAGCTCGCTGAGGGATTCGCTGCGGTCCAGCAGGTTGTGCACCTGCATGCCGCGGCGCAGGTGCGGCAGGAACATCGCGCACAGGGCCCGATCATGCCGGCTGAATGCCGGCGCGCGCTTGGGCCGGGTGATGCGCAGGCGCAGCTTGCCGCCATCCGGGGTGGAGATGTCCGCGCCCATTACGTGATAGACGTCCTGCGGACCGCAGAACATCTTGAAGTAGGCACAGTGCTCCCACTGCTCCGGGCTGAGCACGTCGTCGACGGTGAACACGTAGTCCTGGGGAAGATTGGTGAAGGGGGTCTGGGTCTGCGGGTAGGTCATGTAGCTGACTTCGCCGGCGCCTTCGATATCGCCGACGATGATCATCAGGCCCATGTCCGGCTGGTCCGGCACGCGCAGGATCAGGGTGACGTAGTTGGCGCCGTAGAGATCGCGGAAACTGGTGAGGGCCTTGGCCATGCGCCGCGGATCGATGGCACCGTCGTAGACCTCGCTGACCAGGCGATCGTAATGGGCCAGGTCGAGACCCAGCGCGTCCAGGCCTTCCTGGGTGAGTACAGGATTCTCCACAGTCTTCTCCTCGCTCGGGTCAGGCCGTGGCCTCCCCTTGTTGTTTTTATGAGTTCGGCTGCTGCACGTGTTGCAAGGCGGGGCTCCAGGAGAGCCGCGCCACAGTCTCGCTGTCTCGCGGTGCGCCCACAATAGGGCGCGCCCCTATTATTCGACGACGGGGGCGGCCGGCTGTCGTTTCGGCCGGAATTCGCCCCGCAGGACCTCGATGGAATGCGCCTCGCGGGCCACCAGCGGCCGCCCGCGATTGAACCAGGCGGCCAGGGCCGGCAGGAGGAAAATGGCGCCAAGCACGTTGACCAGGAACATGAACGACAGCAGCACGCCCATGTCGGCCTGGAACTTCAGCGGCGCGAAGGCCCAGGTGCAGACGCCGATGGACATGGTCAGGGCGGTGAACACCGCCGCCGTGCCCCGTTGACACATGGCCTGGTAGAAGGCCTCGCGCAAGTCGGCACCGGCGGCCATCTCGTGCTGGATGCGCTCGTACAGGTAGATCCCGTAGTCCACCCCGACCCCCACGCCCAGGGCCATCACCGGCAGGGTCGCGACTTTCAGGCCGATGCCGAGCATGGCCATCAGCGCGTTGCAGAGGATCGCCACGATCGCCAGCGGCACCAGGATGCACAGCACGGCGCGCATGGACAGGAAGGTCAGCCAGCAGAACAGCGCCACCGAGCCGAACAGCGCGGCGAGCATGATCACTTCGGCGCGCTTGACCGCCTCGTTGGAGGCCGCCATCACCCCGACGTTGCCACCGGCCAGGAGGAATTCGACATGGGCCGTGGAGACATCGGCAATGATCCGCCTGGCTTCGTTGAGCACATGGCTGATGGTCGCGCCTTCGTGGTCGGCGAGGAACACCAGGATCTGCATCTGCTGGCAGCCGTCGGTGACCAGGCCGTCGTCCGGCATGTAAGCGCGGGCGCCCTGGCTGAGGCCACGGGCCGAACCGGGAATCGCCGCCCAGCGCGGGTTGCCCTCGTTGTTGCCGGCGATCACCCGCTTGCCCATGCCGGCCACGCTCTGCACCGACTGCACGCCCTGCACGGCGCGCATGCGGAAATCGAAGCCTTCCACGGCGCGCATGACTTCCGGATTCAGGCAGCCCTCCTCGACGTTGTGGGCCTGGACGAACACCGCCAGCACATCCAGACCGATGGAGTAGCTGCCGATGATCCGCGCGTTGTCCTGGTTGTAGCGCGAGTCGGCGCGCAGCTCCGGAGCGCCGGCGCCGATATCGCCCACCGCCAGCTCGCGGGCCTTCCAGGCACCGGCGGCGAGCAGCAGCAGGCTCAGGGCGAACACCGCCAGCGCCGGTCGCGGCTCGGCCAGTGCCGACAGGCGCCACCACAGGGCATGGCGGCTGTTGGCGTCGGCCTGCGCCTTGCGCAGCAGGCGCTTTTCCAGCGGCAGCCAGGAAATGATGATCGGCAGCATCAGCTTGTTGGTGACGATCATCAGCATCACACCGATGCAGGCGGTCACCCCCAGTTCGTGGACGATGGGAATGTCGATAAGCATGATCACGGCGAAGCCCAGGGCGTTCATCAGCAGCGCCAGGGAGCCGGGGATGAAGATCTTGCAGAACGCCGTGCGCGCCGCCTGCAGCGAGGTGGCGCCGGCCACCACGTCCTGCTTCCAGGCATTGGTCATCTGCACCGCGTGGGACACGCCGATGGAGAAGATCAGGAACGGCACCAGGATCGACATCGGGTCGATGCCCAGGCCCAGCAGTGGCAGCAGGCCAAGCAGCCAGACCACCGGCAGCAGCGCCACCAGCAGCGCCACCACGGTCAGGCGCAGCGAGCGCGAGTACAGCCACAGCAGCAGGCCGGTGATGACGAAGGCGATGGCGAAGAAGCCGATCACCGTGGTCAGGCCTTCCACCACATCGCCGACCAGCTTGGCGAAGCCGACGATATTGATCTCGATCTGCTCGCTGGAATACTTCTGCCGCACCTCTTCCAGGCGCTGTGCGATCTGCGCGTAGTCCACCGGCTTGCCGCTGCGCGGGTCGAGGTCCTGCAGGTCGGCGCGGACCATGGCGGACTTCAGGTCGTTGGCGATCAGCCGGCCGACCTGGCCGGAGGCGGCGGCGTTGCTGCGCACCTGTGCCAGGTCCTCGGGGGTGCCGCTGAAGCGTGGCGGCACCACAACGTCACCGAAGAAGCCTTCCTCGGTGATCTCGATGTAGCGCACGTTGGCGGTGAACAGCGAGGTCACGCTGGGCCGGCTGACCCCGGAGATGAAGAACACATCGTCGGTGACCTTGCGCAGGGTCTCGAGGAATTGCGGGTTGTAGATATCGCCCTCGCCTTTCCAGCGCACGCTGACCAGGAAGCGGTTGGCGCCGGTGAAGTACTGGCTGAACTTGAGGAAGTTGACCATGTAGGCATGGCGCACCGGGATCTGCTTGTTGAAGCCCGGGTCCAGCTGCGTATTGAGGGCGCTGTAGCCCAGTCCCAGGCTGAGCAGCACGAACAGCGCCAGCAGCCCCTTGCGCCAGGCCATCAGCCAGTCCGCGATCACCTCGACGCAGTGCGCCACCCATTGTTTGACCTGATTCATCACCCGTCTCTCGTTGGCCTTTGACCGGATAGTCGGGCTGGAGGGGGTTGGGGGCATCGTCCAAATGGGTTAGGTGGCAAGAGGCCTGCGTCTGCCCCGTAGGAGCGAGGCTTGTCGTGTGACGAACCACCGCGAAGGACCGCGGAGCGGTCCCCATTACGGTGTTATCGGGGACCGCTCCGCGGTCCTTCGCGGGCAAGCCT
This sequence comes from Pseudomonas sp. zfem002, assembly GCF_032621685.1. Classification (NCBI taxonomy): domain Bacteria; kingdom Pseudomonadati; phylum Pseudomonadota; class Gammaproteobacteria; order Pseudomonadales; family Pseudomonadaceae; genus Pseudomonas; species Pseudomonas sp. zfem002. The sequence continues at coordinate 41,037 of NZ_JAVYJH010000023.1, forward strand.
CGCTCCTACGAGGGTGCGCGATCCGTAATGATCATTGCTCGACCCGCGCCATCGCTGCCTGCTCATAGCGCGGATACAGATGGGTCACGCTGCGGATCAGCTCGTACTTGCTCAGGTTGACCGAGGCGAACCGCTCAGGGACAGGCGTGGCGATCACCTCGTTCATGTCCAGCCCGTTGGCCGCGCTGTCGCGCAGCAGATCGTCCAGCCAGCCGAGGTAATCCACCATCTGATCGAACGGCCCGCGGTCGCTGCTCACCGGACCGTGCCCCGGCACCAGCACTTTCCATGGCAGCGCCTGCAACTGCTGCAGGTCATCCACCCACTGCGCCAGCCCGGGGCTGTGCGGCGTGGTCAGGGCGCGCTGGTAGAACAGCAGGTCGCCGGCGAACAATACGCCGCTCTTCTCGTCCAGCACCGCCAGGTCCGCGCCGCTGTGCCCGCTGAACGCCAGCAGGCGCAACGGATGCGAGCCGAAGGTCTTCAGCCCCGGCTGCGCAGTCTGCTCCGGCAAGCGCACCTGGGTCCCGCGCATCCAGTCGCCGACCATGCGGTACAGGTTCTCCGCCAGGGCATCACCCTCCTTCGCCAGTTGCTCCCGGGTCCCCGGCAAGGCTGCGATCGGTACGTCGGCGAAGGCCTGGTTGCCCAGGGCATGGTCCGGGTGATGGTGAGTGATCAGCACCTGCACCACCGGCTTGTCGGTGACCGTGGCGATGGCCTGGCGCAGGGCCTGGCCGTAGCGCAGCGAAGGACCGCTGTCGATCACCACGACGCCGTCCTCGCTGACGATGAACCCGGTATTGACGATATTGCCCCCGTTGTCCCGGGAGAAATTCTCGGTGCTGCCTTCCAGCACCCAGGTGTCGGCCGCCACCTGGCGCGGCTGCAGGTGGTAGTCCAGCTCGGCCAGGCTCGGCAGGCTGACAAGACTCAACAGGCACAGCAAAGCACGCATCCGGGACCTCATTCGATGGCGGCGTCGAAGGCATTGCCGTTGTTGTCGCGCAGGCTCAGGCGTACCGGGCCCGGGCGGCGCAGGTCGAACGACAGGCTGGGGTTCTCGCTCACGGCCGGGAACAGTTCCAGGGTCGCCAGGGACTGGCCCTGGGCGTCGAACAGTTCGGCGTGCTCGATGAAGAATTCCGGAATCCCGGCCAGCAGGCCGTTATCCATGGGGTGCGAGACCGACAGGCGCAGGCGGCTGTAGTCCTCGCGCGGGTAGCGTCCACCGAGCACCTGGCCCAGCCGCTGCTCCCACCCCGGCTCACTGCGCACCACACTGGGCGCGGTACAGCCACCGCCGGCGGCATCGATCAGGGTCGAGCCGACATGCCAGACACCGTCTTCGGTCTGCACGGCGGCGCGCAGCGGGGTGGCCTGCTCGATGCGGATGCGCACCGCCAGCCACGGCAGGACCTCGGGCCCCGGGGTGAAGTCGACGATCCGCGGCAGCGGGTTGAGCTCGGCCCAGACCAGCATGCGCCTGACCTTGCCCGGCAACTCCCGGGCATCCACCTGCAGCGGCACCTGCCGGGCGTCCTCGGCGAACGGCGGCGCGACGACCTTGACCCGCTGATCGAAGCGGTACGGCTCGTCGCCAATCCATTGTTTACGGTAGAACTCCCACATCACCGAGGGCACCGGGTCGGGGCCCGGTTCCAGGGCGTATGCCGGGGCGCCAAGCCACAGCGTCATCAGCAACAGCGGCACCCGGCCCATGGCATCACTCCGTGACGTGAACACTGTCCAGGTAGGTACGGATGGCCCAGAGCGCTTCCTGGCTCAGGAAATCGGCCATCTTCGGCATGTACACGCGACCGTCGCGCACCGAACCGTGGCGTACCCGTTCGACGAACCATTCGTCACCGGCGGCGCCCTCGTCGAGCATGCGCAGGTCGGGCGCGATACCGCCGGACTTGGCTTCCAGGCCATGGCAGGCGGCGCAGTTCATGTTGTAGGCCGAGGTGCCGATGGCCAGCGCCTCGTCGTGGTCCTTGCCGTTGCGGTACGGGTTTTCCGTCCGCCATTCGTCACCCAGCTTCTCCAGGTTGCCGGTGTTCACTGCGGTCGGCGTCACGTTGCCGTGGGCCATGACCGCTCCGGTGCTGATCAGGCCGGCCATGAACACGGTGCCCAGCAAGGCGTTCTTAACTCTTGTCATTGTTTTGCCCTCGACTACTCAGGTTGCACGATTTGCACGCGAAAACCTCTCTGGCGAAAGGTTCTGCCGGCCATCTTAGGAAGCGCCCGAGAGCCTCCCCATGCTGCTTTGGTGGTCGCGCTCTACTCCGTTGGTAGTAGAGCTTGTGGGGCAGTGCCAAATCATGCCCGGACCGGGAAGTTTTCCCGGCAAGGGCGGGAGTTTTTCCGTATCTCGGGAGGGCCTGGCGTTCCAGTCTATGCAGGCCAAAACCTCCATTTGGGAACACACCAACATGACAATAAGATCGTTACCCGCCGCCCTCTCTCCCCTGTCCATGGCAGTCCAGGCCGTGCTGCTGGTCAGCACCCTGGCCATGGCCCCGGCCAGCCAGGCCAAGCCCGTGACCTGGGAAGACATCGCCGACGACCACAAGACCACCACCAACGTGCTGCAATACGGCATGGGCACCAACGCCCAGCGCTGGAGCCCGCTGGCGATGGTCAACGACAAGAACGTGTTCAAGCTGACTCCGGCCTGGTCGTTCTCCTTCGGTGATGAGAAGCAGCGTGGACAGGAGTCGCAAGCGATCATCAACGATGGCGTCATCTATGTGACCGGCTCCTACTCGCGGGTCTTCGCCCTCGACGCCAAGACCGGCAAACGCCTGTGGACCTACAACCACCGCCTGCCGGACGACATCCGCCCTTGCTGTGACGTGGTCAACCGCGGCGCGGCGATCTTCGGTGACAAGATCTTCTTCGGCACCCTCGACGCCCGCGTCATCGCCCTGAACAAGGACACCGGCAAGGTGGTCTGGAACAAGAAGTTCGGCGACCACTCCGCCGGCTACACCATGACCGGCGCACCGACCCTGATCAAGGATGGCAAGACTGGCAAGGTCCTGCTGATCCACGGCAGCTCCGGTGACGAATTCGGTGTGGTCGGCCAGCTCTACGCCCGCGATCCGGATACCGGCGAGGAAGTGTGGATGCGTCCGTTCGTCGAAGGCCACATGGGCCGCCTGAACGGCAAGGACAGCACCCCGACCGGCGACGTCAAGGCGCCGTCCTGGCCGGATGATCCGACCACCGAGACCGGCAAGGTCGAGGCCTGGAGCCACGGCGGCGGTGCCCCATGGCAGAGCGCGAGCTTCGACGCCGAGACCAACACCATCATCGTCGGTGCCGGCAACCCTGGCCCGTGGAACACCTGGGCACGCACCTCGAAAGACGGCAACCCGCACGACTACGACAGCCTGTACACCTCCGGCCAGGTCGGCGTAGACCCGAGCACCGGTGAAGTGAAGTGGTTCTACCAGCACACCCCGAACGATGCCTGGGACTTCTCCGGCAACAACGAACTGGTGCTGTTCGACTACAAGGACAAGGACGGCAAGCAGTACAAGGCCACCGCCCACGCCGACCGCAACGGCTTCTTCTATGTGGTCGACCGCACCAACGGCAAGCTGAAGAACGCCTTCCCGTTCGCCGACAACATCACCTGGGCCAGCCATATCGATCTCAAGACCGGTCGCCCGGTGGAGAACGAAGGCCAGCGTCCGCCGAAGCCCGAGCCAGGCCAGACCAAAGGCAAGCCAGTCGAAGTCTCGCCACCCTTCCTCGGCGGCAAGAACTGGAACCCGATGGCCTACAGCCAGGACACCGGCCTGTTCTACGTACCGTCCAACCAGTGGAAAGAGGAATACTGGACCGAGCAGGTCAACTACAAGAAAGGCTCGGCGTACCTGGGCATGGGCTTCCGCATCAAGCGCATGTACGAAGACCACGTAGGCTCGCTGCGCGCCATGGACCCGACCACCGGCAAGATGGTCTGGGAACACAAGGAGCGCCTGCCACTCTGGGCCGGCGTGCTGGCAACCAAGGGCAACCTGGTGTTCACCGGTACCGGCGACGGTTACTTCAAGGCCTTCAACGCCAAGACCGGCGAAGAGCTGTGGAAATTCCAGACCGGTAGCGGCGTGGTTTCGCCACCCATCACCTGGGAGCAGGACGGCGAGCAGTACATCGGCGTGACCGTCGGCTACGGCGGTGCTGTTCCGCTGTGGGGCGGCGACATGGCCGAGCTGACCAAGCCGGTGGCACAGGGCGGTTCGTTCTGGGTGTTCAAGATCCCGAGCTGGGACACCAAGACCGCACAGCGCTGATCCGCATCACGCGAAGGGGGCCTGACAGCCCCCTTCGCACTTGCTGCGTCCCCTTGTAGGAGCTGGCTTGCCTGCGAAGGACCGCAACGCGGTCCCCTTCCCTGGCAGCCATACATGAAGCCCAGGAGCCACCATGAAATACCTCCCGCTACTCCTCACCCTTGCGATCTCCCCCGCCTTCGCCGTCATCGCCGACGACAGCGACAGCGAAGACCAGCCTCTGGTCGTCAATGGCTGCGTGATCAAGCCGGAAAGCCAGTGCCCCAACGCCAACCTCGAAGGCGCCGACCTGAACAACCAGGACATGCGCAAGATGAACCTGGCTGGCGCCAACCTGAAGAATGCCAACCTGCGCCATGCCAACCTCGACCTGGCCAACCTGGAAAAGGCCCAGTTGCAGGGCGCCGTGCTCAGCCGCGCGAGCCTGCAACAGGCCAACCTGCGCATCGCCGACCTCACCGGCGCCAACCTGGTCGCCGCCCAGGCCTGGGGCATGTTCGCCCAGGGCGCGAAGTTCAACGATGCCAACCTCAGTGCTGCCTATCTGGAGTTCGCCAAGTTGTCCGGGGCCAAGCTGCATAACAGCAACCTGCAGGCCGCGGACCTGGAAATGACCTGGCTGAGCCGCGCCGACCTGCTGGGCGCGAACCTGGCCGATGCCAACCTGCAGGAAGCCAAGTTCGGCGAAAGCAATCTGGAAAATGCCGATCTGCGCGGAACCCGCAAGCATTATGCGAATTTCCAGGATGCCAACATGGAAGGCTGCCAGGGTTGTCCGAAGACCTGGGACTAACCGCCCATCGTGTTCCTGCGTCCCGCGTAGGAGCGCGGCTTGCCCGCGAAAGGACCGCAAAGCGGTCCCCATGCTCACTCGTGTCGGGTAACGGGGACCGCTCTGCGGTCCTTTCGCGGGCAAGCCACGCTCCTACGGAGGTGTAGCGAAGTGATTTCAGGCCGCTATGCGCAGCAACCCCGTCTCGATCGCCAGATGCACCAGCTCGGCATGGGAACTGACCTGCAGCTTGCTCTTGAGCAGCGTCAGGTAGTTGGACACGGTCTTCCCGCTCAGGCACAGATGCTCGGCGATCATGCGCATCGAGGTGCCCTTGGCCAGCATCAGGAAGATCTCGGTCTCGCGCTGGGTCAGGCCGGTGAGCCGGGCGTCCTTGTCCTCGGCGCGGTGCGGCTGGGTCGCCAGTTGCGTGGCCAGGGCCTGCTCGATATAGGCATGCCCGGCCAGTACCCGGCGCACCGCTTCGAGCAGCGTCGACGCCGCCACCGCCTTGGACAGAAAGCCACAGGCCCCGGCATCCAGCGCCTGGCGCACCAGGCCCAGCTCGGTGTGCTCGCTGAAGAACAGCACGCGCAACTGCGGCAGGCGCTGACGCAACCGGCGGGTGGTCTCCAGGCCGCTGATGCCGGGCAGGTCGAAGTCCATCAGGACCAGCCCGGGCACCTGCTCCTGAACCCGCTGCAAGGCTTCCTCGCCGCTGGCGGCTTCGCGTACTGGAAGTTCAGCGCCCAGGGCCGCACTCAGGCCCAGGCGCATCATGGGGTGGTCGTCGACCAGCAGAATATCCATCGGCGTCGTTCTCATTGTTATCGATGTAATCGCCATGCCCCATGCTAGAGCGCTCGCTGGCCGCCCCGCCTACTACTTTGGTAGCGCTTTTGCTGTCGATGGTCGCATTCACAAAGCCGTGCGACTGACCTGTAATAACGGCATAACAAAAATGAGACTGCCGATCATGCTGCCTCGTGCCCTGCCCGTCCTCCTCGGCCTGACCCTGTCCGGCCTGCTCGCCCCTACTGCCCAGGCCGATAGCGCGCTGTTCTCCGCCGACGGCTACCGCGCCACGCTGTACCGCAGCCCCACCCCGGCCAGCGCCGAGGTGGCCCAGACCGTCGATACCGCCCAGGTCCAGGCCCTGGCCAAGGACCAGGCGCTGCTGATCGACGTGTACAAGCGCCCCTGGCTCAACGGCCAGTTCATCGACAGCGAAGCCCACGCCAACCTGCCCGGCAGCCACTGGCTGCCGAACACCGGCGATGGCCAGCTGGACGCGCAGTGGGCCGGCTATTTCAGCCGCCATCTCGAACGCCTCAGCGGCGGCGACCACCAGCGTGCCATCGTCTTCTACTGCCGTTCCGACTGCTGGCTGAGCTGGAACGCCGTGCGCCGTGCCACCGCGCTGGGCTATACCCGGTTGTACTGGTACCGTGATGGCCTGGATGCCTGGGAGGCCGCCGGCCTGCCCGTGGTCGCCGCCAGCCCCGAGGTGTTTCCCTGATTTCCCTGTGGTCACCGCCAAAAACAATAAGGTGCAAAGCCATGTACAAGATTCTGATCGCCGACGACCATCCGCTGTTTCGCGAAGCCATCCACAACGTCATCAGCGATGGATTCCCGGGCAGCGAAGTGATGGAGACCGCCGACCTCGACAGCGCCCTGGCGCTGACCGGCGAGCACGACGACCTCGACCTGATCCTGCTCGATCTGAACATGCCCGGCATGCACGGCCTCGGCGGCCTGATCAACTTGCGCAACGAGGCACCGACCATCCCGGTGGTGATCGTTTCCGCCGAGCAGGACAAGCAGATCGTCCTGCAGGCCATCACCTACGGCGCGGTGGGCTTCATCACCAAGTCCTCGCCGCGTTCGCAGATGACCGAGGCCATCGAGCAGATCCTCAATGGCAACGTCTACCTGCCGCCGGACATCATCCGCACCCAGAAGAGCGGCAGCCGGCGCAGCCAGAGCGAGCCCCAGGGCTTCGCCCCGGAACTGCTGCAGGCCCTCACCCGCAAGCAGTTGCTGGTGCTCGAACGGATGACCAAGGGCGAGTCCAACAAGCAGATCGCCTACAACCTCGACATCGCCGAAACCACGGTCAAGGCCCACGTCTCGGCGATCCTGCGCAAGCTCAACGTGCACAACCGCGTGCAGGCGATCCTCAGCGCCGGGGACATCGATTTCACCGCCTACCTGCGTCGATAGGGCGAATCGATCGTTACGATTGAAATCAATCCTTGAAACAGATCGTTACGCTGAAGTAAGCTCGAACGCATTCGACTGGAGCACGCCATGCAACACGCCACCCACATCCACGCACAACGCACCGCACGCCTCGCGCGCGCCGTGGCCGGCGTGACTGTGCGCGGCGCAAGCGCTCCATATTACTTCGGGTATTGGTTTAGCCACAGGCGCCGCTGATACCCACACCGGCGCCCACAAACAGGGCCGCCGTACACGAGAACTCTCGAACCCCCGGACGGCCCAGCCCTCCGGGGGTTTTGTTTTTCCGGCCCGTTGCCACTGACATCACTGAGGAATCGACCCATGAACTACGCCACCTATTACCGCTACCAACCCTCTGCCTGGCGATTTAGCCACTGCCTGTCGGGCCAGCCTGCCGCCTCCGACCGGTCCGCAGCAGGTGGCGCTCAAACACTCACACGTATCTGTCGAACACATCGATAGGGCCGAAGGCGCGGGACCGAAAACCCGCCTTCCGCCCAGGGAATCCCGAACATGCAAGCGACCACCCAGGCACTGCCACTGAACACCACCGCCGCGGCCAACACCTCCGTCAGCCTGCGTCTGCCCAGCCCCGTGCAACTCAAGCAGCAGTTGCCGCTTTCCACCGCCCTTGCCACTCAAGTCCAGCAGCACCGCCAGGCGGTGAAGCACATTCTCGACGGTCACGACCCGCGCCTGCTGGTCATCGTCGGCCCCTGTTCCCTGCACGATCCGCGTTCCGCCCTGGAATACGCCGAGCGCCTCGCCGAGCTGTCGCGCCAGGTCGGCGATCAACTGTTGCTGGTGATGCGCGCCTACGTCGAGAAGCCGCGCACCACCGTCGGCTGGAAAGGCCTGGCCTACGACCCGCACCTGGACGGCAGCGACGACATGCACGGCGGCCTGCGCCTGTCCCGGCAACTGATGCTGGACATGCTGCGCCTCGGCCTGCCGGTGGCCACCGAGCTGCTGCAACCCATGGCCGCCGGCTACTTCGACGACCTGCTGAGCTGGGCAGCGATCGGTGCGCGGACCACCGAGTCGCAGATTCACCGTGAGATGGTCAGCGGCCTGGGCCTGCCGGTGGGCTTCAAGAACGGCACCGACGGCGGTGTCGGCATCGCCTGCGACGCGATCCGCAGCGCCGCCCACCCGCACCGCCACTTCGGCCTCGATGCCCAGGGCCATCCGGCCATCGTCGAGACCCTCGGCAACCCGGACACCCACCTGGTCCTGCGCGGCGGCCACCAGGGCCCGAACCATGACGCGGCCAGTGTCGAGCTGGCCCGCCAGGGCCTGGCCAAGGGCGGCATCCCGGCGCGGATCATGGTCGACTGCAGCCATGCCAACAGCGGCAAGGACCCGCTCAGGCAGCCGGCGGTACTGCGCGATGTGATCGAACAGCGTGTCGGCGGCGACCGCTCGCTGATGGGGGTGATGATCGAGAGCCACCTGTTCGACGGCTGCCAGGCCCTGGGCAAGGGCGCGCTGAAATACGGCGTGTCGATCACCGATGGCTGCCTGGGCTGGACGGGCACCGAGGCGATGCTGGTGGAGGCGGCGCAGGCCCTGCGCGACGCATGACGTGACGGTGTCGCGATCTGATCCCTTACAGGCAGTGACGCCACCGGCCCCTGCCCCCCGAAGAATCGGCTCAGCGTGGGGCACTCAGTCGATGTGCTGTTGCTCGGGCAGGTAGTTGAACACCTTGCCATCGGCGGCATTGGCGCGGACCGCCATGATCGGTATGTAGCGCCGGTCCGTCTGGTAATAGTCCTGCTGGAAACGCCTGGCGCCCGCCTCGCCGGGCGCTGTCGAGCCATGCATGAAGGCTTCCAGCGCCAGGCGCCGGCCGATGCCCGTAGGCCACGCCGCGATGATCAGTTCGGACCAGGCGTACTGGTCCTGCGCGCCGGACTGGTTGCGGACATCCAGGGCCAGCTGGAACTCGCCCGACGAGGCATCGAAGAAGCAGCTTTGGTAGGGGCTGTTCAGATAGCGCGCCTTCCAGGCCGCCACCGTAGTGATATTGAGGCTGGCGCAGGACGGTCGGAAATTGCAGTAGTCCGCCGCACCACCGGTCCAGCCATCGTAGGGAAAGATGCAGCGCAGGGTCAGCGGATAATCCGCCGGATGGTCCAGCTCACGGAAAACGAAGCCCTGGGCCTTGTACAGGCCGGTCTTGATATCGGCACGAAAGTACATGAAGGACACGCCGTTGCCCTTGATCGACGCCGGGCTGGGGTCCCATGCATGGAAAGCGCCGACATCCGTCGTGCGCCCGAGGACACCGTTGCAGCGATAGGCGCCAGCGCCATCGGCGCAGGTCGTCGCGGTCCTGGCGTAGCGCTGGTTCAGTCGGTCCGCGACCTGATAGCCGTGGTACAGCTGCTCCTGCAGGGCGAAGCCGAAGGTCAGGGCCGGCCCCGCGGCCAGGCGTATCAGCGGCAGCCAGTCGCCGGTGGCGTTGAAATACTCGAGCTGGCCGCGCTGGGCGCGAAACAGGGCGTCGGGATCAGCGGGGTCGTAGTACAGCGCCTGGATCGCCACGCGGCCCGGCTGCTCCGGCGCCCAGTTGCGCACCAGCACCTCGCCCGGGCCGGCACTGCCGTCGTCGACCACTTCATAGGCCTTGCCCTGCCCCGTGGCGCTGAACAGGTCCTGCAGCAGGTAGCCGACCTTGCCGGGCGACAGTGCCGGATCGGCGTCGCTGCGCAGCAACAGAAAACGCTCCGAGCCCCGCGCCTGCGCTTCGCTGGTGTGATGCCAGAAAGGCCGTGGATGATCCGCGGCCATGGGCAGCGCCAGCACCCCGCTGCAGGCATAGGGCGGCTTGCCGCCGATGCACTGCGCTGGCGTCGCCGCCCAGCGCTGGTTGAGTTGCTGCGCGGTTTCCGGTCCACTCAGGGCCCAGCCCTGAGCGGCCGTCAGGCACAACAGCAGGAGGGATAGACGCAGCAGCAGGCGAAGCATGATGGCTTCCTCGATCGGCCTGAAGGCTCAGGGCGAATTGAAGAGCCGCGAGGCCGCCTCGCACAACTGGCAGAAATATCAGGTAGCGGCAGTCTGCCTACGGATTTTGAGGAGAATTCCCCAGGCAATTACGGTAGTCTCTGGCTTTTCTAACCTAGGAGTTTCCCCATGGCCCGAGCCACCGCCCGCCACATCCTCGTCAGCAGCGAAGAGAAGTGCAACGAACTGAAGGCGCAGATCGAAGCCGGTGCCGACTTCGCCGAAGTCGCCAAAGCCAACTCCACCTGCCCATCCAGCCGCCAGGGCGGCGACCTCGGCTCGTTCGGCCCGGGCCAGATGGTCAAGGAATTCGACACCGTGGTGTTCAGCGCGCCGATCAATGTGGTGCAGGGTCCGGTGAAGACCCAGTTCGGTTATCACCTGCTGGAAGTGACCAGCCGTCAGGACTGATCGTTTTTGAGCCGTAAGGTCGCAATGGCCTTGGGGGACCGCTTTGCGGTCCTTCGCAGGCAAGCCAGCTCCTGCAGGGCCGGCATGCTGCTATTGGCGGCGATGGCTTCTCACAGCGCCCACGCTGCTCCCACCCACGCCCTCACCGTCTACGGCGAAGCCCCGCGCTATCCCGCCAGCTTCCAGCACTTCCAGTACACCAACCCCGACGCCCCCAAGGGCGGCAGCCTGCGCCGCTCGGCCATCGAGATCGGCCAGTTCGACCATGTCCTGCCCTATATCGACAAGGGCATCGGCGTCAGCGAGATCGACGGCTGGCTGTATTCGCCCCTCGCCGTGCGCTCGCTGGACGAGCCCTACACCGTCTACGGCCTGGTGGCCCGGCGCATGGAGCGGGCCGACGACGGCCTGTGGCTGCGCTTCTACCTCGACCCGAACGCGCGCTTCGCCGACGGCAAGCCGATCCGCGCCGAGGACGTGCGCTTCACCTATGACCTGCTGCTGCGCGACGGCAACCTGAAATACCGTACCCAGTTCGCCGATGTCGCCGATGTGGTAGTGGAGTCGCCGACCCAGGTGCGCTTCGACTTCAAGACCAACCAGAACCGTACCCTGGCCCTGGACCTCGCCTCGCTGCCGGTACTCCCCGAACACTGGTGGCAAGGCCGCGACTTCGCCAACGGCGGCGGCTTCGAGGCGCCGCTGGGCAGCGGCCCGTACCGCGTGGCACGGATCGACAACGGCCGCAGCATCACCTTCGAGCGCAACCGCGACTGGTGGGGCAAGGACCTGGCGGTCAACCGCGGCCGCTACAACTTCGACCAGTTGCGCATCGAGTACTTCGGCGACACCGACGTGGCCCGCCAGGTCCTGCGCGGTGGCGGCTACGACTACAACCGCGAGTTCTCTGCCACCGGCTACACCATCGGCTACGCCGGCCCGGCCCTGGACGACGGCCGCCTGCAACGTGCCCACCTGGCCCGCGAAGCGCCGCAGAACGCCCAGGGCTATGTGTTCAACCTGCAACGCCCGGTGTTCCAGGACCGCCGCGTGCGCCAGGCCATCGCCCTGCTCTGGGACTTCGAATGGAGCAACCGGCGGATGATGCGCGATATGTACATCCGCCAGCAGAGCTACTTCGCCAACAGCCCGCTGGCCGCCCGCGCGCTGCCCGATGCCGAGGAGCTGAAACTGCTGGAGCCGCTGCGCGGGCAGATCCCCGACGAGGTCTTCAGCCAGGTGTTCCAGGCGCCGCGCACCGATGGCTCGGGGATCATCCGCGACAAGCAGCTGCAAGCCCTGGCCCTGCTCCAGGAGGCCGGCTGGCAGGCGCAGGGCGATCGCCTGGTGAATGCCCAGGGCGAGCCGCTGAGCTTCACCTTCCTCAACGGCCAGAACGGCATGGAGCGCCTGCTCCTGCCGTGGAAGCGCACCCTGGCGCAGATCGGCATCGACATGCAGATCCGCCGGGTCGACTCGGCGCAGTACGTCAACCGCCTGATGGCCCGCGACTACGACATGATCGTCACCGGCTACCCGGTCACCACCTCGCCGGGGCTGGAGCTGTACAGCTACTTCGGCTCGGCTGCGGCCAACGACCCCGGCTCGAACAACTTCATGGTCCTGAAGAACCCGGCCGTGGATACCCTGATCGACGGCCTGGTCCGCGCCGCCACCCAGGCTGACATGCAGCGCCATGCCCATGCGCTCGACCGGGTGCTGCAGTGGAACTACTACTGGATTCCCAACTACTACCCGCCGGGCACCTCCAGCGTGTGGTGGAACCGCTTCGGCCTGCCGAAGGTACCCGCGGCCAACGACCCGGCGCTGGATACCTGGTGGGAAGTCAGCCCGACCGCCCTGACCAACGCCGAGATGGCCGCCCGCCAAGGACGCCAACCGTGACCGCCTATATCCTGCGGCGCCTGCTGCTGATCGTACCGACCCTGCTGGTGATCCTGCTGGTCAACTTCGTCATCGTCCAGGCCGCCCCCGGCGGGCCGGTGGAACAGGCGGTGGCGCGCCTGCAGGGCATCGGCGGCGGTGCGCCGGGCGCTGCTTCCGTGCAGCTGGACTCGCGGGCCAGTCGCGGCCTCGATCCGGCCCTGCTGGAAACCATCAAGAAGCAGTACGGCTTCGACAAGACCGCGCCGGAACGCCTGTGGCTGATGCTCGGCAACTACGCCCGGCTGGATTTCGGCGAGAGTTTCTTCCGCGGCGCCAAGGTCACCGAGCTGATTCTCGACAAGCTGCCGGTGACCCTGTCCCTCGGTTTCTGGGCGACCCTGATCACCTACCTGGTGTCGATTCCCCTGGGCATCCGCAAGGCGGTGCGCCACGGCAGCCTGTTCGACGCCTGGACCAGCAGCCTGATCGTGATCGGCTATGCCCTGCCCTCGTTCCTCTTCGCCCTGCTGCTGATCGTGCTGTTCGCCGGTGGCACCTCGCTGAACTGGTTCCCGGTGCGCGGACTGGTCTCGGAAAACTTCACCGAACTGAGCCTGATCGGCAAGGTCGCCGATTACTTCTGGCACCTGGTGCTGCCGGTGGGCGCGCTGGTGATCGGCGGCTTCGCCACCCTGACCCTGCTGACCAAGAACGCCTTCCTCAACGAGATCTCCCGCCAGTACGTGGTCACCGCCCGGGCCAAGGGCCTGAGTGAAAAGCGCGTGCTCTACGGCCATGTGTTCCGCAACGCGATCCTGCTGGTGGTGGCCGGGCTGCCGCAGGCGCTGATCACCGTGTTCTTCGCCGGCTCCTTGATGATCGAGGTGATCTTCTCCCTCGACGGCCTCGGGCGCATGAGCTACGACGCCGCGGTGAGCCGCGATTACCCGGTGGTGTTCGGTTCGCTGTTCATCTTCACCCTGTTCGGTCTGCTGATCCGCCTGGTCGGGGACATTTGCTACACCTTCGTCGATCCGCGCATCGACTTCAGCGCGAGGGCGCACTGATGTTTCGCCTGTCGCCCATCAGCCAGCGCCGCTGGCAACGCTTTCGCAGGAATCGCCGCGGCTGGTTCTCGCTGTGGGCCTTCGCCGCGCTGCTGACCCTGAGCCTGGGCGCCGAGCTGATCGCCAACGACAAGCCGCTGCTGCTGAGCTACAAGAACAGCCTGTATTTCCCCGCCTTCAAGCGCTACACCGAGCAGCAGTTCGGCGGGCAGTTGCCGTTCCAGCCGGACTACCGCAGCCAGTACGTGCGCCAGTTGATCGAGGGCAGTGGCGGCTGGATGCTGTTCCCGCCGGTGCCGTTCAGCGCCGACACGCCCAATTACGACCTGCAGGTGCCGGCGCCCAGCCCGCCGACGGCGAGCAACTGGCTGGGCACCGACGACCAGGCCCGCGACGTGCTGGCGCGGGTGCTGTACGGCACGCGGGTGTCGATCCTCTTCGCCCTGGCCCTGACCCTGATCAGCACCGTGATCGGCGTCGCCGCCGGGGCCCTGCAGGGCTATCACGGCGGCTGGATCGACCTGCTCGGCCAGCGCCTGCTGGAAGTCTGGTCGGGGCTGCCGGTGCTCTACCTGCTGATCATCCTCAGCGGTTTCGTCGAGCCGAATTTCTGGTGGCTGCTGGGGATCATGGCGCTGTTTTCCTGGCTGGCCCTGGTCGATGTGGTGCGCGCCGAGTTCCTCCGCGGGCGCAACCTGGAGTATGTACAGGCTGCGCGCGCCCTCGGCCTGCCAGACCGCCTGGTGATCGTCCGGCATATCCTGCCCAACGCGATGAACGCCACCCTCACCTACCTGCCGTTCATTCTCACCGGGGCGATCTCGACCCTGACCGCCCTCGACTTCCTCGGTTTCGGCATGCCCGCCGGCAGCGCCTCGCTGGGCGAGCTGGTCAACCAGGGCAAGCAGAACCTGCAGGCGCCATGGCTGGGCTTCACCGCCTTCTTCGCCCTGGCGCTGATCCTCTCTTTGCTGGTGTTCATCGGCGACGCCCTGCGCGAAGCCTTCGACCCGCGCGCCTGACCACGGACTTCCCATGCACGACAGCGACAACCTCAAGGACTACCAGCGGGTACGCCGCCTGGCGATCAAATCGCTGTTCGAGATCATCGAGCAATCCAGCGAGGGTACGGTAATCGTCGACCGCGACGCGCGCATCGTCTGGATGAACGAACGCTATGCCCGGCGTTTCGGCCTCAGCGACGCCAGCGCCGCGATCGGCCAGCCCTGCGAACAGGTGATTCCCGGCAGCCTGATGCGCGAGGTGGTGACCCAGGGTCGCCCGGCCCTGCTGGACATGCTCGACACGCCCAAGGAACCGCTGGTGGTCATGCGCCTGCCGATCCACGACGCCGGCGGCGAGGTGATCGGCGCCATCGGCTTCGCCCTGTTCGACGAGTTGCGCAGCCTGTCGCCGCTGCTCAAGCGCTATTCCAGCATGCAGCAGGAACTGGCCTCGACCCGTTCGCTGCTGCGCGCGCGCCAGGCCAAGTACAGTTTCAACCAGTTCATCGGCACCAGCGCGGCGAGCCTGGAAGTCAAGCGCCGTGCCCGGCGCGCGGCGAGCAGCGAGGCTCCGGTGCTGCTGCTCGGCGAAACCGGCACCGGCAAGGAGCTCCTGGCCCACGCCATCCATGCCGCCTCGCCGCGGGCGCACAAGGCCTTCGTCAGCATCAACAGCGCAGCGATTCCGGAAACCCTGCTGGAAGCCGAATTCTTCGGCACCGCCCCGGGTGCCTTCACCGGTGCCGAGCGCAAGGGCCGCGCCGGCAAGCTGCAGTTGGCCGAAGGCGGCACGCTGTTCCTCGACGAGATCGGCGACATGCCGCTGCCGTTGCAGAGCAAGCTGCTGCGAGTGCTGCAGGAAAAGGAATACGAGCCGGTGGGGTCGAACCAGATGCTGCACAGCGATGTGCGGGTGATCGCCGCCACCTCCCGCGACCTGCAGGCCGCCATGGCCCGTGGCGAGTTTCGCGCCGACCTGTATTACCGGCTGAACGTGCTGCCCATCGAGGTGCCGGCGCTGCGCGAGCGGATCGAAGACCTGCCGGCGTTGAGCGAGGCGATCCTGGAGGACCTGGGCAGTCGCCATGAACTGGAGGACGACGCCCTCGGTTTGCTCGGCAGGCATGCCTGGCCGGGGAATATCCGCGAGCTGCGCAATGTGCTGGAGCGGGCGACCTTGCTGTCCGAGCGGACGCTGCTGGGCGTGGCGGATATCCACTCGGCGCTGGGCAAGCTGATGCCGCGGGCGTTGGATGAACCGGTGCAGGATTACCGCCAGGCGTGCGAGGCATTCGAGCGGGAGTTGCTGCAGAAGGCCCTGGCCCGCTGTGCCGGGAATGTGCCAGAGGCCGCGAAACAGCTGGGGTTGGGGCGCTCGACCTTGTACAAGAAGCTGGTGGCGCTGGGGATTCAGTCTCAATAGAGAGATATTAGTCTCCAAAAAGAGATAGCAGTTATCTGATGCGAATTCCGTGATCTGACGCGAACCCCGTGATCTAACGCTCCTACACACGTCCTGCGCAGCAAGCCAGCTGTCTACGTTCAGAGACAACGGCGGTATGAAAAAAGAATTTCCCTATATAAAACAATAAGTTAAGCAGTTGGCACGATTCCCGCTACTCCCGTCTCCACCAACAAAAACAAGATTCACCAAGGAGACACCCCGATGAGCGTGATCATCGCCCTGGCAGCCCTGGCGCTGCTGATGCTGGCAGCCTACCGCGGTTACAGCGTCATCCTCTGCGCCCCCATCGCCGCCCTCGGCGCGGTACTGCTCACCGACCCGTCCGCCGTCGCCCCCGCCTTCGCCGGGGTGTTCATGGAAAAGATGGTCGGTTTCATCAAGCTCTACTTCCCGGTGTTCCTGCTCGGCGCGGTGTTCGGCAAGCTGATCGAGCTGTCCGGCTTCTCCCGTTCCATCGTCGCCGCTGCCATCCGCCTGCTCGGCACGCGCCAGGCCATGCTGGTTATCGTGCTGGTCTGCGCCCTGCTCACCTACGGCGGCGTGTCGCTGTTCGTCGTGGTGTTCGCGGTCTATCCGTTCGCCGCCGAGATGTTCCGCCAGAGCAACATCCCCAAGCGCCTGATCCCGGCGACCATCGCCCTGGGCGCGTTTTCCTTCACCATGGACGCCCTGCCCGGCACCCCGCAGATCCAGAACATCATCCCCAGCACCTTCTTCAACACCACGGCCTGGGCGGCGCCGTGGCTGGGCTTGATCGGCACCCTGTTCGTCTTCTGCAGCGGCATGCTCTACCTGCAACGCCAGCGCAACAAGGCCCTGCGCGCGGGTGAAGGCTACGGCAGCGAACTGCGCAACGAGCCGGAAACCGCCGACGACCTGCAGTTGCCCAACCCGCTGCTGGCCCTGTCGCCGCTGCTGCTGGTGGGGATCATGAACCTGCTGTTCACCCGCTGGATCCCCGAGTGGTACGGCAAGAGCCACAGCCTGCAACTGCCGGGCATGAGCGCGCCGGTGCAGAGCGATATCGCCAAGCTGACCGCCATCTGGGCGGTGGAGGCGGCGTTGCTGCTGGGCATCCTGCTGGTACTGGTCAGCGGTTTCAAAGCCATCAGGAGTCGCCTCGCCGACGGCAGCCGGGCGGCAGTCGGCGGTGCCCTGCTGGCGGCGATGAACACCGCCTCGGAATACGGTTTCGGCGCGGTGATCGCCTCGCTGCCAGGCTTCCTGGTGCTGGCCGACGCCCTGCGCGCGATTCCCAATCCGCTGGTCAACGAAGCGATCACCGTGACCCTGCTGGCCGGCATCACCGGCTCCGCTTCCGGCGGCATGAGCATCGCCCTGGCGGCCATGTCCGACAGCTTCATTGCCGCCGCCAACGCGGCCAATATCCCGCTGGAAGTACTGCACCGGGTAGCCGCCATGGCCAGCGGCGGCATGGATACCCTGCCGCACAACGGCGCGGTGATCACCCTGCTGGCGGTCACCGGGCTGACCCACCGCGAGGCCTACAAGGACATTTTCGGCATTACCCTGATCAAGACCCTGGCGGTGTTCGTCGTGATCGCCACCTTCTACGCCACCGGCATCGTTTGAGGATCGACCCATGAAGCTCTCCGGAAAAACCGCACTGGTCACCGGCTCCACCAGCGGTATCGGCCTGGGCATCGCCCGGGTCCTCGCCGAAGCCGGCGCCGACGTCTTGCTCAATGGGTTCGGCGATCCGGCCGCAGCCCTGGCCGAGGTCGGCAGCCATGGCACCAGGGTCGCCCATCATCCCGCCGACCTCGGCGACGTGGCCCAGCTCGAAGCGCTGTTCGCCTATGCGCAGGAGCAGTTCGGCGGCGTCGATATCCTGGTCAACAATGCCGGCATCCAGCATGTCGCGCCGGTGGAGGAATTTCCGCCGCAGCGCTGGGACGCGATCATCGCGGTCAACCTGTCGGCGGTGTTCCACTGCACCCGCCTGGCCCTGCCGGGCATGCGCGCGCGCGGCTGGGGGCGGATCGTCAACGTTGCCTCGGTGCATGGCCAGGTGGGCTCGCTGGGCAAGGCGGCGTATGTCGCGGCCAAGCATGGGGTGATCGGGCTGACCAAGGTGGTCGGGCTGGAGACCGCCACCAGCGCGATCACCTGCAACGCCATCTGCCCGGGCTGGGTGCTGACGCCGCTGGTGCAGAAGCAGATCGACGATCGCGCGGCCAGTGGGGTCGATCCGCAGCAGGCGCAGCACGACCTGCTGGCGGAGAAGCAGCCGTCGCTGGCGTTCGTCACGCCGGAGCATCTGGGGCAGTTGACCCTGTTCCTGTGCAGCGAGGCGGGCAGCCAGGTGCGCGGGGCGGCGTGGAATGTGGATGGTGGTTGGCTGGCCCAGTAGGAGCTGGCTTGCCTGCGAAGGACCGGTTCCCGATTCGAGGTCAGCCCCAGCGGCCGCTGCGCGCCCGTTCGCGGGCAAGCCACGCTCCTACACGGTGATATCGCCCATGGTCCGCGCAAGACCGCGGAGGAGCGGGAGGCTAGACTCACCTCATTGACAGACCAAAAGAGAAAATCGGCATGAACGATGTGCTCTGGCGCCCCGACGCGGCGCGTATTCAGGCCAGCCGGATGGACCGCTTCCGGCGCGAAATCAATCAACGCCACGGCCTCGACCTGGCCGACTACAGCGACCTGCACCGTTGGAGCATCGAGCAGCGCCCGGCCTTCTGGCAGGCTGTGGCCGAGGCCTTCGATGTGCGCTGGCAGCAGCCCGCCCGCGCGGTGCTGGAAGAAGGCCCGCGGATGCCCGACGCCCGCTGGTTTCCCGGCGCCACGCTGAACTTCGCCGAGCACCTGCTGCGCCGGCGCGATGACGCCACCGCCCTGGTGTCCATTCGCGAAGACGGCCAGCGCACCACCCTCACCTTCGCCGAACTCGCCGCCCAGGTCGCCGGCCTGCAACGCGCGTTCACAGCCGCCGGCATCGGCGTCGGTGACCGCGTCGCCGCGTGCATGCCCAATACCTGGCAGACCGTGGTGGCGATGCTCGCCTGCACCAGCCTCGGTGCGATCTGGTCCAGTTCCTCGCCAGAATTCGGCACCCAGGGCATCGTCGAGCGCTTCGGCCAGATCGAACCGAAACTGCTGCTGGTCTGCGCCGGCTACCAGTACGCCGGCAAGTCCCTGTCCCAGGTGGACAAGCTCAACGAAGTACTGGCCGCCCTGCCCGCCCTCGAACAACTGCTGGTGGTGCCCTACAGCCAGGCGGACATCCGCCTGGACGCCTTCCACACCCAGGCGCGTGTCAGCCTCTGGGACGACTTCCACGACAAACAGGGCGAACCGCATTTCGTCGCCCTGCCCTTCGATCACCCGCTGTACATCCTCTATTCCAGCGGCACCACCGGCGTGCCCAAGTGCATCGTCCACAGCGCCGGCGGCGTGCTCCTGCAGCACCTCAAGGAACACGGCCTGCACAACGACCTCAACGACCGCGACTGCCTGTTCTACTACACCACCTGCGGCTGGATGATGTGGAATTGGCTGGTCAGCGGCCTGGCCCTGGGCGCGACCCTGGTGCTGTACGACGGCTCGCCGTTCCATCCCGGCCCCGAGCGCCTGCTGGACCTGATCGACGCCGAGGGCATCAGTGTGTTCGGCACCAGCGCCAAGTATCTCGCGGCGCTGGAACAGGCCGGCCTGCAGCCGCGCCACAGCCATCGCCTGGAGCACCTGCGCCTGCTGCTGTCCACCGGCTCGCCGCTGTCGCCGCACAGCTACGACTATGTCTATCGCGATGTGAAGAGCGATATCGGCCTGGCCTCGATGTCCGGCGGCACCGATATCGTTTCCTGCTTCGTCCTCGGCAGCCCGACCCTGCCGGTGCGCCGCGGCGAGATCCAGTGCAAGGGTCTGGGCATGGCCGTGGAAGTCTGGAACGACCAGGGCCAGGCGGTGCTGGAGGAAAAAGGCGAGCTGGTCTGCGCCCGGCATTTCCCGGCGATCCCCCTGGGCTTCTGGCACGACCCCGACGGCGAGCGCTTCAGGGCCGCCTACTTCAGCCAGTTTCCCGGGGTCTGGTGCCAGGGCGACTACGCCGAGGAATTCCGTGACGGCGGCCTGGCCATCCACGGCCGTTCCGATGCCGTGCTCAACCCCGGCGGCGTGCGCATCGGCACCGCGGAAATCTACCGCCAGGTGGAAAAGATCGAGCAGGTGCTGGACAGCGTTGCCATCGGCCAGCAATGGCAGCACGACGTGCGTGTGGTGCTGTTCGTCCGCCTGGCCGACGGCGTGCAACTGGACGACGCCCTGCAGGCACGGATCCGCAAGGTCATCCGCGACAACACCAGCGCCCGCCATGTACCGGCGGTGATCGTCCAGGTCGCGGACATCCCGCGGACCATCAGCGGCAAGATCGTCGAGCTGGCGGTGCGCAACGTGGTGCATGGCCTGCCGGTGAAAAACACCGATGCCCTGGCCAATCCGCAGGCGCTGGAGCATTTTCGTGACCGCATCGAGCTGCGCGATCAGGCATAATCGCCGGTTTTTACCGGCATCCCCGAGGCACCCGCATCATGAAAGCACAGGCCCGTCACATCCTGGTCAAGACTGCCGAAGAGGCCGAACAGCTCAAGCAGCGCATCGCCAAGGGCGAGGCCTTCGACGTCCTGGCGAAGAAACACTCGATCTGCCCGTCGGGCAAACGCGGTGGCGACCTGGGCGAGATACGGCCGGGGCAGATGGTCGGCGCGATCGACCAGGTGATCTTCAAGAAACCGCTGCGCACGGTACATGGGCCGATCAAGAGCAAGTTCGGCTATCACCTGGTGCAGACGTTCTATCGGGACTGAGGCGTTCCGCTAGCTGGCATCGCGCAGCGGCACCACCATCTGCTTGTCCAGCAGGTCGCAGCGCATGCGGCTCACCAGGCTGGCGATGGCGCGGCTGCTGTCCAGTTGTTCCGGGCGAATGCCGGTGACCTGCAGGTCGTAGTGAGGGGAGCCGCGATTGAACAACTGCACGGTCAGTGAATGATCCGCCGCCAGGGTGCAGCGGCAGCGAACGGGCAAGAAACTCTTCTCGATGATATCGCGCAGTTCCAGCGTGGATAGCATTTCCATGTCTCCCGGCAGTTGAAGGACCGCAGCTCCGTGCTTGCAGTGCGTTGTCAATCGTAGGCTAACGGATTGGATCCGGTCAGATTATTTCCCGATAAGGCGGCGGGATAACTGCATCGATGGTTTATCATCGGGGCCCGAAGACTTTCGGCCTGGGCAGCCTTGGTGGAGCCCTTCAACAACACGATCCAGATGCTCCCCGGATCGCTGGTCAACGGGATGCTGAACAAGAAGAGCGCGATCGTGCCGTTCTCGGATTCGCAGGCTTTGCGGAGTAAGAAAATGGTCTGCGGAGCGCTTCGCCTGGTTGTTGAACCAGGCGAAGCAAGCAGACTCAGGCCCGCCGCGCCGCCAGCATCCCCAGCCCCGCCAGGCTCAACAACCCCGCGCTGACCCGATTGAACAACCGCCGCGGCCCAGGCTGGTCGAACCAGCGCTGCAGATATGCCCCCAGCCACGCATAGATGGCGATGGCAAACCACTCCAGCAGCAGGAACATCACCCCCAGCCAGAGGAACTGCTCGCCGACCGGCACGGCGCTGTTCATCACCACGAACTGCGGCAGGAACGCGGTGAAGATCAGGATGGCCTTGGGATTGCCCGCCGCGACGAAGAACTCCTGCCGCGCCAGGCGCAGCACCCCGCCCTTGCGCTCGCCAACCACCCCGCCCTGCCCGACCGGCGCACGCCACAGTTGCCAGGCGATATAGAACAGGTAGAACGCACCCAGCACCTTGATCGCCAGGAACAGGTATTCGCTGGTATGCAGCACCACGGCCAGGCCAAGGGCGGCGAGGACGATCATCCCGGCGAAGGCGAACAGGCGGCCGATGCCGGCGACGCAGGCGGTGCGCAGGCCATAGCGGCTGGCGTTGTTCAACGACAGCAGATTGTTCGGACCGGGGGCCATGTTGAGGGCGAAACAGGCGGGGATGAACAGCGCGAGGGTGGACAGGTCCATGGCGGGCTCCTTGGATAAGGGCACCAGCTTCGGCGCTGCCGGCCGCTGGCGTCAAGCGCCAGGCTGCAGGGTTCGTGATCGAATGATCAGGGTGACGCTTCAGATTTCAGGTATCACGCTTCAGCCAGGGAGGCAGAGGATCGAAGCGCGCCTCGATCCACTGCTTGAACGCCAATACCGTCGCGGCGGGAAAGCGTGCCGAAGGCCGCACCAGGTACACCCCGCCGGTGGGGTCCAACTGCCATTCCGGCAGCACCCGGACCAGGCGTCCGGCGGCCAGGTCGCGGCTCATCAGCCACTCCCCGGCGCCGAGGATGCCAGCATCGGCGCGGGCGGCAGCGAGCAGCGATTCACTGTCGTTGGCGGTGAGGCTGCCCCGGGGCGTGACGCTGACCTGCTGCTCGCCGGCGTACATGCGCCATTGCGGAAAGGACGCCAGGCCGCTGAAACGCAGGCAGTTGTGCTCGCTCAATTGCTGGGGTGTGCGCGGTACGCCATGACGCTGCAGATAGGCGGGCGAAGCGCAGAGGATGCGCCGGTGATCGCAGAGCTTTTTCGCGATCAGGCGATTGTCGTCCAGTTCGCCGATGCGAATGGCGATATCGAAGCCCTCCTCGATGATGTCCACCAGGCGCTCGCTGTAGTCGGCGACGATGGACACCTGCGGATGGGCTTCGAGAAACGCCGGCAGCAGAGGGCCGATGCACAACCGCCCCATCGCCGCCGGCAGGGCCAGGCGCAACACCCCGCGCACCTCGGCCGCACCGGAAATGGCCTGCTGTTCGGCCTCGGCGATCATCCCCAGGGCCGCGCGCAGGCGCTGCTCCAGCTTCTCGCCCACCGGGGTGACGCGCACCTGGCGGGTCGAGCGTTCGATCAGGCGCACGCCAAGGCGTTTTTCCATCGCCGCGACGCGCTTGGAAATCACCGTGGGGTGCCGCTCCAGCAGGCGCCCGGCGGCGACGAAGGAGCCCTGCGCGGCGACGGCGAGGAACGCGGCGATTTCGTCGCTGTGGGGGTTGTCCAGCACATCGAGGTTCATGGCGTGAGAATGATCGCTCCCGAGGATCGTCCGGATTCCAGGTCGGCATGCGCCTGGGCAGCATCGGCCAGGGCGTAGCGGCCCCAGATGCGCGCGCTGATGATACTCGCGTCGAGCGCCGCCAGCACGTCGGCGGCACGCGCCTGGTATTCCTCGGCGGTGGCGGTGTGCGCGGCCAGCGACGGCCGGGTGACGAACAGCGAACCCTTGCTGTTCAGCGTGGCCATTTCCACCGGCGCCGGCGCGCCGCTGGAGGCGCCGAAGGACACCATCACCCCGCGCGGGCGCAGGCTGTCCAGGGAGGCTCCGAAGGACACCCGGCCGATCGGGTCATACACGACATCCACCTTGCGCCCATCGGTTAGGCGGGAAACCTCCGCCGCCAGGGTCTGCGGGTCGAACACCAGCACCTCGTCGCAACCCAGTGCGCGGGCCTTGTCCACGCTGGCCTGGCGCGACACCACGCCGATCACTCGCGCCCCCAGGTGCCGGGCCCACGGCGCCATGAGCGAACCCAGCCCACCGGCCACGCCGTACAGCAATACCGTCGTCCCCTGGCCCACCGGGTAGGTGGACTTGAGCAGGTACTGCGCGGTAATACCCTTGAACAGCACCGCCGCCGCATCCTGCACCGACACCGAATCCGGCAGCCTGACCAGGCGCTCGGCGGGGAACAACCGGGCGCTGGCATAGCCGCCCAGCGGACCGGTGGCATAGGCCACCCGGTCACCCACCGCGACATTGCCGACGCCAGCGCCAATCCGCACCACCCTCCCCGCGCCTTCCAGCCCCAGGCCACCGGGCAACGGCACCGGTACGGCGCCCTTGCGCTGGGAGACATCGAGGAAATTCACGCCGATGGCCTCCTGCTCCAGCCAGACCTCGCCCGGGCCCGGTTCGAGGGTGTCCACCGCCTGCAGCTGCAGGACCTCGGGAGCACCCGCCTGGCTGAACCGTATCGCACTCGTCATCACTGCTCTCCTCGCCGTTCGGGCGTGTCGTTGGGTAGATGGCGGCGAGTATGTGAATTCGATCTATGAGCAACAAGACGGTGAATGTGCAGTTCATTACTGCAGCTGATGCAGCAATGTAAATGGCACTGTAGTACTTCTTGCCGTTGCACTTGGGAAAAGGTTTTGTTACTTGTCAGGCACTTGATCGCGTATTGGAGATGTTATGTCGTCATCGCCTGTCCACACGGAAGTTGCCTTCGTCGCTACGCCCTGGGGCCGGCTGTTTGCCCGGCGCTGGTTTCCCGAGCGGGCCGACCCGCGCAAGCCGGTGATCGTGCTGCTCCACGATTCCCTCGGCAGCGTCGAATTGTGGCGCGAGTTTCCCGCGCAGCTGTGCCAGCGCAGCGGCCTGGAGGTGGTGGCGTACGACCGGCTCGGCTTCGGCCAGTCGCAGGCCTGTGCGCAGGGGCTGCCGCTGAGCTTCATCAGTGACGAAGCGCAGCAGGTCTTCCCGTTGCTGCGCGAAGCGCTGGGCATCGAGCGCTTCATCGCCTTCGGCCACAGCGTCGGTGGCAGCATGGCCAGCGCCTGCGCGGCCCATCACGCCGAGGACTGCGTCGCCCTGATCACCGAGGCGGCTCAAGCGTTCGTCGAAGCGCGCACCCTGGACGGCATACGCCTGGCCAAAGCGCAGTTCCAGGAACCCGGACAGATGCAGCGTCTGGAGAAGTACCACGGCGACAAGGCGCAGTGGGTGCTGGAGGCCTGGACCGAAACCTGGCTGGCGCCGCGCTTCGCCGACTGGACCCTGGAGCGCTGCGCGGGCCCGGTGCACTGCCCGACCCTGGTCCTGCACGGCGACCTCGACGAGTACGGCTCGCTGGCCCAGCCGGTACGGGTCGTCGCACTGGCGGCGGACAACGGCCGGACGGTGATTCTCGATGGCTGTCATCACGTGCCGCACCGCGAAGATCCGCAACGGGTGCTGGACGAGGTCTGCGGGTTCCTGGCGACGGTGGTCTAGGCGATTTCCAGGGTAGCCAGGTCAAGCAAGGTGAAATGCCCCCTGGACCAGCCACCAGTGTCGATGTGCCAGACATTGCCCAGCACCCGCACCTCGTGCAGCGGGGTATGCCCGACCAGCAGCGCGCGCAGCCCCTCGACCCCGCGGTCGTTCTCTTCCTTCAGACGCAGTCGCGACCACTGGCAGACTTCGCGAATCTTCTCCGGCACCGGTGACGCCTGCAGCAACGGCAACAGGTCGCCCCAGCGCAGCAGCGGACAATCGGCGTGCAGCAGGCCGACCGCGCCCTGCGCCGTCTCCACCTCGAGGGCCAGCGGCATCTGCGCGAAGCCCTCGGCGAAACGGGCCTGGCGCTGCTCGTCCAGATCGAGAAACCAGCCGCCACCGGCGGCGCGGTACATGGCGTAGTCCAGCCATTCGCCACGGACATGGGACACCGCCAGCGCTTCGTGATTGCCCTGCACCGCGTGGAACCAGGGCTGGGCCAGCCAGTCCAGCACCTCCTCGCATTCCGGACCGCGATCGACCAGGTCGCCGACGCTGAACAGACGGTCACGCCCGGGATCGAAACGCACTCGCTGCAAGGCCTCGCGCAGGCGGGAAAAATGCCCATGGACATCGCCGACCGCAAGGTCCCGACCCAGGGTGTTGCGCGTCACGTGGACGACACTGCTCATGACCTTGCTCCTGCTCTGCATCGCCGCTTCACGGGCGTACAATGAACCTGGTTCCCCCTGTATCGGCGGAGGTCCATCATGCGCTCGATCCTGACGCTCGCCACCTTGTGTCTGCTGGCCTCTACCAGCATGGCACAGGCCGCGACCACGAATGTCCAGGTCAACTTCATCCACCCGGAAAAATTCCGCGATGCCAGTCTGCGCGGCGATGGTTACCAACGGGGTGCCGACGAGCAGGTGATGAAGCAACTACGGGTCTACCTGGAAACCCTCGGCAACCGCTACCTGGGTACCGGCCAGAGCCTGCGCGTCGATATTCGCGACATCGACCTGGCCGGGCACTACGAGCCCTGGCAGCGCAACGCCAGCTCGGTGCGTTTCATGCGTGATATCACCTGGCCAAGCATCGATCTGCACTACAGCCTGCAGGAACACGGACAGGTGGTGAAGCAGGCCGACACGCGGGTCGACGACAAGTTCTACCTGCAGCGCCCGGGACGCCTGGGCAACAGCGACTCGCTATGGTCGGAAAAGGCCATGCTCAACGACTGGTTCCGCGACCTGATGAAGCAGTGAACGCCGTCTCGACAGCCCGACGGCTGGCACGCGGCCAGTTCGTCGGGTCGCTGCTACACTGAAATCGCTTACAGGAGGAACGAGTCATGTCCGACAAAGACATCCAAACCCTGCTCACCCTCATCAACCATCGCCAGGAGAACCTGGCCAGCGCCTGCAAGGACATCGCCGACTGGATCGACAGCCAGGGCGACCTGCCCGTGGCCGGCAGGATCCGCGAAAGCCTGCGCGCCGTGGAAGCCGATGAAGTGCTGGTGAAACGCACCCTCACCACGCTGTCGCTGGACCGACCGCTGCCACGCTTCCGACACTGAGCGGGACGACGACTCACCAGTCTTCGTGGTCCTCGTCGTCCAGCACATCCAGGCCGTACTCCTCGTCTTCTTCGTCCTCGACGTCGTCGAACATCGGGTCGGCATGCTGTTCACCTTCCTCGTCGTCGTGAAACTCACGGTCGAGCAGATGATCGTGCTCGGGTTCGTGGAGATCGTCTTCGTCGTGCATGGTTGTTTCCTGCGGGCTGATGCGAAATGACGGCGCCTGTATAGGCCGTTGCGCCTGCGCCGTCAACGCCTACAGCGCCTGGCGCATCTGCACCAGCGCTACCCGCCTGCCGGCGTGGTCCTGGCGTTCGACGATACCGAACGGCAGGAAACCCAGTTGCGGATACAGCAACAGGCCCGCGGTGTTGTGATTGAAGCAGGACACGTTCATTTCCCGCGCCTGATGCCGTTGCCGGGCGACCTCGATCATCTGCTCCACCAGAAAACGTGCCACGCCCCGCCCACGGGCGGCGGGCGATACCAGCACATTGCCCAGCGAGCAGACACCGCCCTGCTCCCATTGGTAGAAATTGGCGAACGCCAGCACTTCGTCACCTTCGACCACCACCGAGGAATCGCTGCGCTGGGCGATGGCCGCGGCCAATTGTTCCGGGGTCACCGGCCAGGTGCCCTTGGGAAAGAAGAAGAACGCCTCGTCGGCAGACTGGGCGAAGCCGCAGATGGCAGGGATATCAGCGGTCTGGACGGGCCGGAAACTCAGGGTCACGGTCATTCACCTCAGGGCTTGTGGCCACTGGCCACGGCCGAACAGTTAACTACACTGGGTCCAGGCTGTAAACGCACCCGGTTTTGCCCTGCAAACGCTCTGGCACAGGCTGCGCCAAGGTAAAGCCAGACTTTGTGCGGATGTCCTTGCCAGCCCATCGATGATAATGTTTCGCATTTGACGGATTCCGCCCCAGGGAAGGGACATGCAGGACAAGTACGAAATCCACTATGTGAAGAATGGCCTGAAGAAAGTCTTCGTCACCGACCGCAACGGCATGAGCTGGCTGGAGGCCTGGAAAGCCGCGCTGCTGATCGACGGCACCTGCGCCGGGACCACGGTGGGCCTGCGCTGCATCGACGAGGCCATGGCCCGCGCCGCCGACAGCGGCATCAGCAAGGTGCGCTGGAACAAGGCCAGCCACACCGCCTCGTGGAGCGAACGGGCGCGCTGGAACGAGAGCCAGCTGCTGGTCAAGCAACTGGATTGAGCAGCAGCCGTTCGCGTTGCGCCATTGCCTTGTGACATCCCCGCCGCCCCCCAGCCGGGACTTCGCTCAGGATCGCTGATCCAGCCCCCGGACGGGGCTGGCGCTCGAGCCGGTACAAAGCCAATAGGTGAGGATCACGGCGCCAACGTCGCCGATCGCCTGCGCACGTAACCACTGGCCGGAACCTCGGTGATCTGCACGGAGAGATCGACTTTCTGCTGCAGCAGGACAGGTTCGAAGATGTCGACCATCACGCCAAGCAAGGCGCTGCTGATGGTGTGGCGCTTCTCGTCGTCGCCCGCCTTGCCCGTCACCGTGGAGACGTTCAGGTGGATGAACTGCTGGTGATCCTCGCAATCGCCAACGAAATAGCCGTCGTAACGAACGAGACGAGTCTTGACCAGATCCAGGCGCAATCCGGACACCTCTACCAGTGCCTGGTGCAGTCGCTGGCAGGCGTCCTTGAAATCGACGGTGTCACCCACCCCTGCGGTGTACTCAAGATAGACATGTGGCATGTTCGACTCCCATGGCGCAATCGAGAGCCGACCGGCAAGCGCCGGCCGGCGGACGGGCCTCGATCAGCGGGTTGAAATGACGGGGAACTTGGGGTGCTCCATGGGCATGTCGAGGGTCAGCCCCAGCGGATCGGTGCGATGGTTCGAGGCCCCGGTGTAGCGCGCGGAAACCGGCAGCCACAGTGTCGAATAGACCCAGCGCGGGGTATTGGAGCTGTTGGCGGGCGCGGCATGGATGACGTTCATGTCATGCACGGTGGCATCGCCGGCCTTGAGGGAAATCGGCGGCGACATCTCGAACTCATCCAGCACCCATGGATGCTCATCGATCAGGGAAACGTTGTCGCGGCGATTGAAGTACCGCCCCAGCATGCCCGCCCGATGGCTGCGGTTGAGAAACTGCATGGTGCCCATTTCCGGGGTCAGGTCGACCAGCGCGATCCAGATATTCAGCGCGCCCTGGCGGTCCAGCGGGTGATGGGGAAAATCCTGGTGCCAGGGGGTGTCACCCCCGGCTTCGGTTTCCGGATTCTTGGCGAACACATGGTCGGAATAGAACCGCACGTCCTCGCCCACCAGTTGCGAAGCGATGCTCGCCAACTGCGGTGAATGACTCAGCGCCTTGATCTGCGGACAGGTGTTTGAAACCTCGTCCCAGCGCGCATACCAGCGATAGGCATTGTCGATCTGCTTGCCGGGGTCGTTGCGGTCCACCGTGCGCGCCACCTCGCCCATCCGGGTCCTGGCCTCGTTGAGCAGCAGCTGCACCGTTTCGGCATTGATCACGTTTTCCAGCTTCATCCAGCCGTTGGCCCGATAATCCCGGATTTGCCGGGCATCCAGCGAGTACGGTGCGTAGGCGGAATTGGCGTCGGTCTTCATGACTGCTTGCATGTTCAATCTCCATTGTTTCCAGGGTTTATTGAGCACTGCTTCAGGTGGCCGATTGCGCGGCCAGGGGTTGCTTGCGCAACAACAGGAGCGTCAACGCCCAGCCCACCGCCAACAGCAGCGAGGACAGGACGATCACTTCGGTGAAACCGTGGCCGAACTGGGCAGCATCGGCCACGTTGATCAACAGGCTGAAGATCGCCACCCCCACCAGCCCGCCGACCTGGCGCGAGGCATTGACGATGGCCGAGGCAACCCCGGACTTGTCGCTGCTGACGTGGTTGACCGCGGTGGTGGTCAAGGTCGGCACGGTCAGGGATATGCCGAAGCCGATCACGAACATCTGCACGGCGATATGGGCGTAGGGGGCGCCGCCGACGAAGGGGATCAAGGCAACGACGCCCAGCAAGGCGATGAGCAACCCCAGCGCCAGCAGGCGCCGCTCACCCAGTGCAGGTAGCCAGCGGGCGGCCAGTTGATTGCCGAAGAACAGCACGCCGGTCATGGGAATGAAGGCCAGCCCCGTGTTGATCACGCTGTAGTGATTGACCTGCTGCAGGAAAATGCTGAACACGAAGATCAGCCCGTAGAACACGAAGTTCACGATCACCCCCAGTATCGAGGCCAGGCTGAATGCGGCATTGCCGAATACCGCCAGCGGCACCATCGGCCGGGCGCTGCGCGACTCGACCCAGAGAAACCCCAGCAGCCCGCCGACAAAGCACGCGGCATGCAGCGCCACACGCAGGTCGACACCGCTGGCGCGGCCCAGCTCGATGACCGCATAGGTCAGGTTGGCCAGGGTGAACAAGGCCAGCAACTGTCCCCACAGATCGAAGCCGCCGTTGCGGTTGGCCGGGATGCGTGGCGCATTGGCCAGGCACAGGACGATCCCGATCAGGCCAATGGGCAGGTTGATGAAGAAGATGCTGCGCCAACCGAAAACCCCGATCAGCAGCCCGCCCACCACCGGGCCGGCCGCCAGGGCAATGCCCGCCACGCCCGCCCACAGGGCAATGGCCTTGCTGCGCTCGGCCGGCACGTCGAAGGTAATGCGCACCAGCGCCAGGGAGGTCGGCACCAGGAGCGCGGCACCGATGCCTTGCAGCGAGCGAAAGCCGATCAGCCAGGGCAGGCTGTCCGCCAGGCCGCAGCCGAGGGAGGCCAGGGTAAATACCGCATAGCCCCAGAGGAAAACCTTCTTGTGGCCGAAGCGATCCCCCAGCGCGCCGCCAGTGAGCAGGAACGAGGCGAACAGCAAGGTGTAGGCGTTGACGATCCACTGCAACTGGAGCACGTCGGTGGCGAACTCGACCTTGAAACTTTCGAGGGCCACGTTGACCACGCTCACATCGAGCAACACCACCACGAAGCCGAGGCAGGTCGCGAGTAGCGTCAGTTTTTTATTGCTGGAAGCATCCATTCTTGAATTCCTCATGGGGTGTTGAGCACAACCGGCAGTGCGTCGAGCGTCGCCTCGATCCGCGCCTTGAACGCGAGCGCCGTCGAGCGCTCGACGTTCAGCGAGCTGAAGGCCAGCGCCGCATGCCAGGTGCCGTTGAGCCGGCCCAGGTGCAGGACGAAGTGGTAGTTGCCGCCGGAGCGATTGACGAGCGTTGAAAAACCCAGGACAGCCGTAGCCGGCCGGGTCAGAAAACGATCCAGCGGCCCCGTGTTGGTAAAGGCCAGGGCGGGTCGCGGGGTGTCGTCGCCAACCGCAGGCTCATGCAGGCTCAAGCGCGCCTTGTCTGCGACCACGACCTGCGCATAGCGCTCGATGCATTCCACAAGGCCGGAGTCCTTGCCACTCAGGGTCGCCTTGCGCACGTCGATCTGGCAGGCCTTGGTCACTGGCTGGCCGTCGCTGTCCGGCTCACGCAGTGAATAGGCGGTGAACAGGTCGAACGCCGGCACGTCCGCATGCCTGAGATAGCTGTGGGCCAGAACCCCGCCCCAGATGGCATTGGTGGTGAACCCCGACGTCGCGCGCAACTGCTCGATGCGTTGCGTCGCCTGGGCGCTGACCTGCAGCCTGACGAAATCGGCGTAACTGGCCCGGCCCGCATCGACCGGGGAGGCCCGCCAGTGCGCCAGGCGGATATGAAACGCACGCGAAGCCCGCCTATCGACAACAGCGGGATTCACCCCGAGATGACCGACCAGGCTGTCGACCAGCCTGGCGGTACTGTAGCCGTCGGAAATGGCGTGATTGCGCGTCAGCAGGATATGCGTCTGCTTGATGGCCGCATCGACAACCAGCAGCGCGCGCCAGCCCTCCTCGTCTCCCAGCAGGCGGTTCAGTTCCAGCTTGAGCAACGCATCGACCTGCAGTGATGCCGGTGTCGCGCAGGCGCTCGCCTGCACATGCTCCTGTACCGGGACGAACCCATACCGGTCGCCGCCGCAAGGCACGATCTTCTGCCGCAGGAACGGGAAGTCGGCGACCAGTCGGGCGAACGCCTTGCGCGCCCGCAAGGCGCTCACGCAACCAGGTACCGTGAGCAGCGTGGTCACCTGCGTATTGCCATTGCGATCGAGAAAGTTGCGGTGGAACCGCTGTTCGGTTTCGTCCAGCAAACGGTGCAATTGCATACCCTGCCTCCCTGCCGTGCCTAGCGATCGATGAACTGCATCATTCGCTGTTCATAACGCTCGCCGGCGACCGCCCACTGCCCCAGCAGCGCCTCGATTGCCTGGAGCTGCTCGCCATCGAGCACACAGGCATCGGCGCCCACGTTTTCTTCCAGGTAGCTGACGCGCTTGGTCCCGGGGATGACCGCCAGGTGCTGGCTGCGGGTCAGCAGCCAGGCCAGAGCCAACTGGGCGGGCGTCAT
Source organism: Pseudomonas sp. zfem002 (assembly GCF_032621685.1). Lineage (NCBI taxonomy): Bacteria > Pseudomonadati > Pseudomonadota > Gammaproteobacteria > Pseudomonadales > Pseudomonadaceae > Pseudomonas > Pseudomonas sp. zfem002. The sequence goes on from NZ_JAVYJH010000023.1 coordinate 73,324, forward strand.
CGACCAGGACGCCGCCAGCGCCAGGATCGATTCGGTCAGCAAGGTATTGGCGGCGAAATTCTCTTCGCGAAAGCGCGGATCCTGCTGGCGGAAATCATTGGCGTCGTAATGGCGGGCACTGGCCGCCTTGCCGGTCAAAAAACCGCGGCCCAAGGGGCAGAACGCGACGTAGCCGATACCCAGGTTGTGCAGCAGCGGCAGGATGTCCTCTTCGACATTGCGCTCCCACAGCGAGTACTCGCCCTGGATCACCGAAAGCGGATGGACTGCATGGGCACGCTCGATGGTGCGCGTACCCACTTCGCAGAGCCCGAGGTATTTCACTTTGCCCTGCTCGACCAGGCGCGCCATGGCGCCCACCACGTCTTCGATGGGAATGTTCGGATCGAGCCGGTGCTGGTACAGCACATCGATGTAGTCCGTCCCCAGCCGCTTGAGGGACGCCTCGACGACTTTCTGCAGGTTGGTTTCAGAGCTGTCGACGCCGACGATCTGGCCATCGACGATGCGGAAACCGAACTTGGTGGCGATCACCACCTCCTCCCGGCGCCCGGCGAAGGCGCGCTGCAACAGCTGCTCGTTGGTGAACGGCCCATACGCCTCGGCGCTGTCGAAGAAATCCACGCCCAACTCCAGTGCGCGATGCAGGGTGCGCACCGACTCGGCGTCATCCGTCGCCCCGTACCACTGACTCATCCCCATGCAGCCCAGTCCGATGCGACCGACACGCAGCCCCTGAGTACCCAACGTGATCCTGGAAACCATGGAATCGCCCTCCTTGTGATACTGATCGTTCTACATCTTTTTCAAATCCTCGCTCATCCGTCAATCACTGTTTCATGAAAATTTTTTATATTTTTCGTCGTGAATGAGATTTTTCCGTCAGAAAAACACAATAAATACCATTTAAAACAATGAATTAACTGATACATACGAAAAACCATTGCTCCGTCAAATCTCAGCAAATAATTGGATCCAATAACCTGAAACACCTTGACACATAAATTCTGGAGGGATAAACACCGTCAACAGAGACATAACAGTCTCTCTTTGACTCCCTGAAGATCGAGGACGAACGCATGGGCAAGATGGACTCTTGGATCGGCCACTGGCAGCGAAGGGTGCCGACCTTCAAAGCGGAATGCGCCCAGGCGCAAGCGAGCTATCTGGAAAGGCTCGACAAACCTCTCCGGACGCAGGAGCACGTCCTGGAGGACATCATTCATGTGTGCCACAAGTCGCTGTTCTGGAAGGAAAATGGCTTCCGGGTCAGCCACTGCAACGGCAGGATCACCCACACCAACATCCCGGTGATGACCTATGAGGACTTCCGCGAAATCCTCGTGCGCGAAGGTCAGCAGAAAGGCGGGATACTCAGTTGCAGCCCGGTCGTGCGCTGGCTCAAGACCAGCGGCACCACCGGGCAATCCAAGCGCATCCCCTACACCCTGCACTGGATCCGCCAGTACCGGGTCCCGGCGATCCAGGCGATGTGGGGGTTCTTCGGCCATGACTACCCCGCCCTGCACGCCAACCCCTGGGCCACGCTGGACACCCAGACCGTGCGCGACCCGAGTACCGAGTACGTCGAAGGGCTGCCCTACCAGGCCATCAGCAACCGGCACCCGCAGGTCGGCACAGGTGACTGGAACCCGCCCTGGTATGAAGCCCCCTGGTTCACCCCGACTGCCGACGCCAGCCATGAACAGAAGATGTATGCGCGACTGCTGTGGACCCTTGGCGAGGATGTGAGGCTGCTGACCTCGATCAACCCCAGCACCCTGCTCTCCCTGCATCACTGCCTGCTGGAAAACCGCGAACGCCTGCTGCGCGATCTGCATGACGGCGCCTTTACCGGCGCCAACCTGCGCGCGGCCGACCCCGTTGCCGCGCGCAGGCTCGAGGCCGTGCTGTCTCGCGACGGCGTTTCGCTGACCGATGTATGGCCGGGCCTGGAGCGCTTCAGCTGCTGGACGGCGGCCTCCGCCAAGCTCTACAAGCCCCAGCTGGAGCGCATCCTGGGGCCGGCCAGGGTGCTGCCCTTCATGTCCTGCGGTACCGAGGGCGTGGTGACCCTTCCGGTGGACGATGACCAGGACAGCCAGCCACTGGCGGTGGACCAGGCCTTCTTCGAATTCATCCCGGTGACGGTGGACATGGATGCGCTGGTACGCGACCGGCTGCAGCCGGAAACCGTTGCCCTGGACCAGCTCAAGGAAGGCGAGGAATACCACCTGGTCATGTGGCAGGGCAACGGCATGATTCGCATGTATACCGGCGATATCTACCGCGTGCACGGCTACTACCGTGGCGTGCCGCGCATCAGCTTCAGCCGGCGCAACGGCGTCATGCATTCATTCACCGGCGAGAAGATCACCGAGACCCAGCTGCACGAAGCCGTGCAGATGTGCGGCATCCCCAATGCCGGGCTGTATCTGTGTGCCCCGGTCTGGCACGAAACGCCCTACTACGCCGTCGCCATCGAAGCGGGCGACACGCCGAGCGGCGAGTCGGAGACCCTCAGCCAGTTGCTCGACGGGCACCTGCAGACAATCAACATCGAGTACGAGTCCAAGCGCAGCAGCAAGCGCCTGGGACAGATCAAGGTCATCACGGTACCGGGCAACGCGATCTCGCAGGCCATCGAGCAGGAGAAAGCGGCCAGGAAAACCCTTCAGATCAAATACAAGCCATTCCAACCGGACCTGTCCCTTCTGGGCATCCAGCAACCTTGATCCTGAGAGGCACTCATGAATATGCATCTGTTTCAGCACAGCATCGCCCGTGAGGTTCATTACCTGGCCGGGGCAGACCGGCGGATCGCGCTGCATTCCTGGCGCCCGCATCGGCCGCAAGGCGCCATCCTGTATTTTCATGGACTGCAGAGCCATGCCGGGTGGTTGTGGTCGGTCGGCAATGCCTTCGCCAACCTGGGTATCGCGTTCTACGCCCTGGACCGTGAGGGATGCGGCATCAGCAGCGGCCAGCGGCACAGGTTCCCGGACGTGCGCACGCTGCACGACGATGCCGCGGCGGCCATCGAGCACATTCGCCACGAAGTGCCCGACGACGTTCAACTCTGCCTGTTCGGCCACTGCCTGGGGGGCTCGGTGCTCGCGGCCATTGCCAGCTGGCCCCAGGGCCAGTTGGCCTACGACAACCTGGTCATCTGTTCGGCCTGGCTGGGCAAGATGCACGACCGCCTCAGCGAACAGGAGCGCGCCAGCATCGCCCTCGACGACAGGCCGCAGCTGTGGGATTCCGGGCTCGATGCCGATGACTTTACCGCCAACCCCCATCTGGCCGAGTTCATCCGCAACGATGCGCTGGCCACCACCCACCTGCAGCACCGCGAGCGCAAGAAGCTGCTGGCGCTGGAACAGGTCTACCTGGCGGGCGATGCCTTGGCCATCGACGCCCCCAGCCTGTTCATCTGCGCCGACAAGGACCCGCTGGTGGAGGTCGGCAGCAGCGTCGGCCACTTCCAGCGGCTGTGTCGCAACAGCTCGACCCTGCTGGTGAACCAGGACAAGCACTACCTGTTCTTCACTCCCGCGATGGGCCAGGTGGTGCAGTTCACCGCCGATTTCGTCAAAGCCAACGGACAGTACACCTATGACGCAGCCTGAGGTGTACCTCGTGCGCCAGCCCATGGCCAACCCGTTCGTTCACGGCGCCCACCGACGACAGACGTCGGACAGCGTGGTGCTCAGCTGGAGCCGCGGCGGCTTTACCGGCATCGGCGAATGCGCCCCACGCCGCTACGTCACCGCGGAAGACTGCGAATCGGTGCTGGCGGAGCTGCGCCGCATCGACTTCGCGCAGCTGGCGCGGGCGTTGGCCAGCGGCGATCCGGTCGACCGCGGTCGCGATCTCTATGAGCAGGGCTTGCCGTCGCTGTCCGGGCAGGCGGTTGGCAACAACACCCGCTGCCTGGTGGAGATGGCGATCCTCGACACCCTGGCCCAGCAGGCCGACCTGCCGCTGGCCGACTTCCTCCTGCGCATTGCCGCGCCAGCCCGGGCGGCACGCCGGACCCTGCCCACCCGGGTCAACATCACCCAGGTGCTTGACCTGTCGCAACCGGTGCAGGCGTTCCTCGAACAGCGCAAGCCACGGGGTTCGCTCAAGCTCAAGCTGGCCGGCGAGGCACAGGCCAGTCGACAGCGCCTGCACAGCATCAGGGCGCTGGCACCGGACCTGGCGCTGTACGTGGACCCGAACATGAGCTGGTCGCCGCAGCAACTGCACGACAGCGCCCGGCCGTTTGCCGAGCTGGGCGTGACCTTGTTCGAGGAACCCTTGCCCAGAGGCAGCCTGGAGGATTACCGCCAGGCGCGTCTCGAGCATGGCGCGAGGATCATGCTGGACGAGTCGGTCAGCTCGCCGGCCAGCCTCGAGCAGGCCTGGCAGCAGCAGGCGCTGGATGCGGTGAACCTGCGCATCGCCAAATGCGGCGGTCTGCTCACTACCGCGAGGATGATCGAGCAGTGCCAGCAATGGGGCCTGCCCGTCTATCTGGGCGTACAGGTTGCCGAAGTCGGTCCGTTGATCGCGGCGCACCGTGCGCTGCTGACGGCCTGTGACGGCTTCATCGGCGTGGAAGCCGGACAGCACGACCGTTTCTTCGACGGCCACCTGCTCGAGCCGATGCCCGCCATCGATCGACTGCACAACGCGATCGAGCTGCCCGTCCCGACGCAAGCGGGCCTTGGCTGCCGGCTGACACCCCGTGTCCTGCCCTACCGCACTGCCATCGATGCCGAGCGATACCCCAACGAATCCCTTCACATGGAGCGTGCGCAGTGAAGTATTTTTCCGATTTGCTTGTCGACCTTCTGATCGCCCACGACATCGAGTATGTCTGCTTCAACCCCGGCGCCTCGTTCCGCGGCATTCACGATTCGCTGGTGCATCACCCCGACCCGGCGGTACCGGCCATCCTCATGTGCTGCCATGAAGAGATCTCCGTGGCCATGGCCCATGGTTACTACAAGGCCAGCGGCAAGCACATGGCCGTGCTGGTGCATGCCAACATCGGCCTGCAGCACGCGAGCATGGCCATCTTCAATGCCTGGTGCGACCGGGTTCCGCTGCTGGTACTGGGCGGCAACGGCCCCATCGACGCGGCGCTGCGCCGCCCCTGGATCGACTGGATCCATACCTCCCAGGGCATCGACAAGTTGCTCTCCGGCTATACCAAATGGACCGACATGCCGGTGTCCCAGGGCGCGACCCTGGAGTCGGTGCAGCGCGCGTTGAAACTCTGCGCCGCCGAGCCCCATGCCCCGTGCTATGTCGCTATCGACAGCGCCGTCCAGGAGGAACCCCTGGCGGACCATCTGGCCCTGCCAAGCGGCCCGATACGCCCGGAACGCCTGTCGGCACTGGACGACCAGCAACTGGCCGAGCTGATGGCCCGGTTGCTGAACGCCGAGCACCCGGTGCTCACCGTCGACTACGCCGCACTGAACGACGAACAGGCCGCGCAGCTGCTGGAAATCGCCACCCTCACGGGGGCCGCGGTGATTTCCCGCAACGGCCGCTACAACGTGCCCAACACCCATCCCCTGGTCTTCCAGGACCACGACGCGCACCTGCTGGGCGACTGCGACTTTCTGCTGGCCCTGGAAGTCCAGGACCTGCATGGCCTGCTCGCCCACTCCGGTCAGCAGCCCCACCCGGGGTTGTATATCGCGACCCTGGGCACCCACTCGCTGCTGATCAGCAGCTGGGTCGCCGACAGCCAGAAACTGGTGTGCGCGGACCTGGTACTGCACGCCAACGTCACCGCCTCCATCGCGCGTATCGCCCAGGCGACCCGGGCCTCCAGCGCGTCGCGCGAGCGCTCGGCACAGGCCCGGATCGACGCACGCCTCGAACGCATCGCCGCACACAAACAGGCCCGTCACCAGGCGCTGCTCGCACAGGTCACGCAACCTGCCGACGGCCTGACCATCGCCCAGGCGCTGATTGCCATTCATGAAGCCATCGGCCACCAACGCTGGGTGCTGACCAACACCGGCAGCGTGACCATCGACACCCTGGTGCGCGAGCTCTGGCCGATCGAGCGCAGCGAGGCCTACATCGGCATGAGCGGTGGCGCCGGGCTCGGTTACGGACTGGGCGCGGCCATCGGCGCGGCGGTTGCCCACCAGGGCGCTGACCGCCTGTGCATCAACCTGCAATCGGATGGCGACCTGCTCTATACCCCGAGCGCCCTGTGGACCCTGTCGGCCTATGACATTCCGTTGCTGGTGCTGGTGATCAACAACCGGCTCTACCTCAACTCCAAGCAGCACGCCGAACGGATCGCCGACCTGCGCCAGCGGCCCATCGACCTGTCCAACCTGGCGACCAGCTTCCATGACAACGAGGTGGATTTCGTCGCCCTGGCCAAGACCTTCAACCTCTACAGCCCGGGCAGCGCCGACAACCCCGCGGCGATCCAGGAAAAGATCAGCGACTGCCTGGCCTACATGCAGACCCACGGCAAACCCGCCCTGCTGGAAATCAAGACGCTTTAGGAGCTGTCCAATGTCGATCATTTTTGAATGCGCGCGCGACGGCCAGCGCTACGTGGCCAGCCCCGGCGGCGCCGGGCAATTCACCCTGTATCCGGTACCCAGCCTGCACGCCTTGCTGCGTGACACCGCCGCGGGCAAGTACCCGGGTGGCCCCCTGGAGTTCCTGCGCGAACATATCCCGGCACCCTTGACCGTCACCGACCTGGCGGGTTTCGAGCTGCTGCCCTGCCTGCTGCCGGCGGACCCGCGCCAGGGCGTGGTCTGCGGCTTCGGCCTGACCCACCAGAGCAAGATCGCGACACCGCCGCAAGACGACGAGCGACCGGCCTTTTTCATCAAGGGTTTTGCCGACACCCTCAAGCGCAGCGGCGAGGTGCTGCGCATGAGTCGCGGTGCCCTGTCGGCGTGCGAGGAAGCGGAGGTGGTGGCGCTGTTTCTGGTGGACGCCAACGGCCAGCCTGGCTACCTGGGCTACACCTTCGGCAACGACCTGACCGATATCGAGCTGGCCCGATCCAAGCGCAATTACCTGGCCTACGCCAAGCTGCAGCCCAGCGCCATTTCCCACCTGTTCTACTGGCAGCCCCTGCCCGAGCTGATCAAGGGCAGGACCTCCATCTACCGCGCTGGCGATCTGCACTGGCAACAGGATTTCAACACCGGCCTGTCCTGCCTCAGCTACGACGCCAACGCTCTGTTCGACACCCTCTGGCAGCACCCCTCGCTGCGCCTGCCCGGCACGCTGATCTACCTCTATATGGGCGCCGATCGCAACAGCGCCGACGCCGGCATTCACCTCAGCCATGGTGACACCGTGGTCTGTGATTTCGACGGCGGTCCACGCCTGAGCAACCTGATCGAATGGGAGAACCGCCATGTATAAACGCATCGTCTTGCTGAAAAGCCCCGACGCCGCCGCCTTGTCGACGCTGCTGCAGGAACTCCACGCTTTTCCGGCACAGGTGCCCGGACTGGTCTCGGTGGAGATCATCGCCGACAGCGGCGACCGTTCGCTGGGCTATGACCAGGGCTTCATCCTGACATTCACCGATGCATCAGTGCTCCCGGACTGGCGCGAACACCCCCTGCACGCCGCATTCCGCCCGCGCCTGCGCGCGCTGTGCGAGATGCTGATCTTCGACTATCCGCACCCCACTCCCCGGCCACAGGAGCAAGACCGTCATGCCAGCGTTTGAACCCACCACCCAGGTTCTGGTCATCGGCGGCTCCGCCGGCATCGGTTTCGCCATTGCCAGGCTGTTTCACCAGCAAGGTGCCAGCGTCACCCTGGCCGGCCGAAGCGCCGAGCGCCTGAGCCTGGCGGCACGGGATATCGACCCGGCCGTTGCCACCGAGCCACTGGACGTCACCCGTCCGGAGCAACTGGAGCGCTTCTTTGCCCGCCCCACGCGCTGGGACCACATCGTCGTCACTGCCGCCTCGCTGACCTTCGGCCCGCTGCACAGCGTTTCCCTGGTGGATGCGCAACGCATCTTCGACAGCAAGTTCTGGGCGGCCTACCACATCGCCCGGCTGGCCTCGTTCAACGAACAGGGCTCATTGACCCTGGTCTCGGGCCGCTTCGCCCAGCGCGCCGGCCCGCAGACCGCCTTGATCAGTGCCGTGAACGCCTGCATCGAGGGCTTTGCCCGGGGCCTGGCCAGTGAACTGTCGCCGGTACGGGTCAATGTGCTGTCTCCCGGGTTTGTCGATACCGGCCTGCACGCCGAAGCACTCGTCGAGAAAATGCGCCAGCGCAGCCAGTTGCTCCCGGTCAAGCGCATTGCCCGACCGGAGGACATCGCCTCGGCCGCCCTGCTGCTGGCCAGCAACCCGATGATCAGCGGCACGGTGCTGGCCGTGGACGGCGGCGATACCGTCACACTCACGTAATTGCGACAAGAACCGGGCGAAACACCGCACAGCGACTGAGATAGACTGGTCTACCTCAAAATGTTACGGTTTTCGCCCATTCACTTCCCGAATCTGGAGTTCCGAGTTGTCGGTATCGAAGAAGCAGCATGTCGTCGACACTGCCACCAGCCTGTTTTCCCAACACGGCTTTCGTCCCGTGGGCGTCGACTGGATCATTGAAGCGTCGGGTGTCGCCAGGATGACCATGTACCGTAATTTCAGCGGCAAGGAAGACCTGGTGAAAACAGTGCTCAGGCAGCGTTCCGACCACTTGATCCAGCAGTTGAAGACGCGCATGGAAGAAAAGCCCAGCCTGGATGAAAAGATCATCTCGCTCTTCGACTGGCGCGGTCAGTGGTTCTGTTCCACCAACTTCGCCGGCTGCCTGTTCGGTCGCGCGGTCGCCGAGTTTCCGGACCATTCGGACATTCGCGAGATTGCCCTCGACTACAAGCGCAAGATGCACGGGCTTATAGAAGAAGTGATTGCCCGTCACCACACCCAGGAAACCGCCAATACCCTCGCGACCTACATCATGATGCTGCTGGACGGAGCCACGGTGAACGCACAGGCGTTTGGCGAGAGTCACTTCGCGGGGGACGCATGCGATGCGGCGTTGATGCTGCTGCGGTTCAATATTGGTAAACAGATTCGTTGAGCGGTTTAAAGCCATTGGGGTTGCCTGGGACCGTTCGATGATGAAGGCGGCCTCGCTACTTACATGCGGGTAAATTCCTTCGTGTGGGTGCCCATGAAGTTGCCACACCTGGCGACTGCGGAGTTCTGCCCCGTCAAATTGAAGCGACAGCTGTTGCGACCAAACATCCCCATCACCCAGGAAAACACCAGCGTATCGCCTTCGAATCGCTCTTCATCCGCCGAGCCCTGAGTATTGGTGCTGACCCTGTCGAACTGATAAATCACCGCCGGACTTGCCTGCGCATTGCTGATGGTCAGGACATACAGGTCAGTACGCCAACTACCGTTGTATCGCTCGCGTCCTTGAGCCGAAGCATCAGGCTTGACGCCGGCGGCTCCCTGCGACCCCGCGCCGGCTTGAGATGCCTGGCCCTGGCACACTTCGCATTTCACACCTGAAAAGCTCTTCATGCTGATCGGCTCAGTGCCAAAGGTACTTTCATCCGTTTTGTTCGTTCCGGCCAATACATTGAAATAGGGAGTGCCATCGATAAAGTAGGAAACCTTCGAGCAACTTGCAGTGCTGGAGGTAATCGTATAGTTGGCCATGAATGACGGTTTTGAACCGGAGACCGACTTCAAGTTTATCGACGCCGTACACTGACCAACGATCTTGCTGCAATCGCATAGAGGCTCTGCTTGCACCGTTGCTGTAGCCAGCCCAATGCATCCACACACAAAGGCGACCCGGATCTGGTTCATTTCATGTGCTCCTGCTTGGCAACCCGCCCATAGGCATTCTAGCTGCGTTCTCACCCCCCTCTTTTCGCACGAGGATTAAATTCCCGTGCCCATGGCCGCATCCACTGGTCGGTTTAGGCGCGTATACCGGGGAAACAGGCGTCTACTGGTGGTTATGCCGTCAGATTCGACGAAGAAGACGCCATCGAGGTGTGCCCCCCATGAGACGCATCCAGAAGATCACGCAGCAGCGTCGGCGGCAGTTGCACGTTCATATTGCGCCAAGCGGATTGCAGGAGATGCCGCATGGCGAGGGATCAACGAGAGCGGGACGCCCGTCGACGGAAAAAAGCAGCGCTGCTCGGGGAGAAGGTTCTTCGCCTAAAAATCACTACCGCCCAAGACAGCCGGCTTTCTGATTTGATGACCTAGACCGAGATTAAAAAAGCGGTGAAACGCTAGCCCTGATGGTTCAGCAAGCACACGTAATAGAAAACTGTACGGTCCCGGTCCGCGCTTTCAATCGATCCGCAGCGACTTACACCGGGTCAAGCTGGCGTAATCGACGATGCTCGACCCGATGGCAGTTGGCGCATAGACACCGGAGGTCATCGAGAGAGGTGGAATGGCCCTTCTCCATCTGTGCGACTTGAGTTTTATAGTGATGGACCTCTATGCATGCCGTGCCGTGTTCCCCATAGGTATGCGCAGGATCGAGCTGACAACTCTCGCAGTACAAGCGTCCGTACTGCCTGATGAATGCAGCCTTTTTTGCCTTTGCTAGACCCGGCGAGCGCTCTTTACGAAGATGTGTGACAAGTCTTGGATTACCCTCGGCCCATTGCAACTCTTCCGCTTCAATTGATAAATCCGGCACTGGCACACATTCGTCTTTTGGAACAATTCGATAGCCGGCCTCCTCAAGCAACTCAAAGCAAACTGTATCGCGACCAGCAGTGAAATGAGCCGGTGTGATATGAAGCCCAAGAGCTGATGTGGCGGCGAGACCGAAGACCTGCTTTGGGGCCAGCCGAACTCCGCCATCAACGATCAAATCGTAATCAGTCGATGGAGCGAATCCTTCTGCAGTTGCTCCTTCCAATAAGGCTTGCACGGCACTCCAAATGTGCTCAGACGTAATCTTGCGAAGCTCGAGAGCAGGAAGGCGGCCGACAGGTGATTCATTGAGGCGCTGAAAGATGGCCACCCCCCGCTCTCTGTCCGCCGATATGCACTTCCAGCCGGCTGCCGCCCACTGATGGGCCCAGGTATGCGAATCCCCAAGACTAGAGTTAGCCCACCAAGCGCCATGATTCCATGCACTGGCAGGTAATCCGTTGACGAGAGCAGCGAGCTCAGCAAATGTTATTTCAATGGCATCCGCTGTCTGGCTGCGTAAAAAATCTGCGAAGGGTGCATATTTGCTCATCTGATATCTGCAGGTTTGGACGTATTGGGAGATAAGAATGGACGCCCTATCATCAATGCCAAGGCAAGGCGCTGAAGGTTGGCTGACTGGATTACCTACCGGCAGCCAGTGCTGCCTATCCGTAAATTGCAGTAGGCGACGTGATCAGTGATGCTGGGTTGGTAACCCTGTTTAGCTCCAGCCATGGCCTGGTCCGCTCGACATCCAAGCGATGGCGATTGATCGCCAGCTCGCCAGTAAGAGTTCCGGATATTCGGTAATGGCCCCCACAGCACAACTCCGTACAGTCACCAAGCGCAGGGAGACATCTCGCGTCACTCCTGCAAATGAAAAACTCCATGAAACACCCCTCCTTGTAGTGGTCGGTTGACTCCAGCCCATCCAGTTATGGGCCCTCATGACAAAAATCGACCTGCTCGCCGGTCTCAGCGATTGGGACACTGGTGATTCAGGCAGGAAAGTTAGTCTTTTTGGAGCTTATCAACAATAGAATCAAACTCGATAATCTGAACGAACGGAGCGAGTTCGCTACTAATGGAACTGGAGTTGCCGACAAGTGTTACATGCACACCTTCATTTTCGACCAAGTGCTGAACAACCTCATGAAAGTCACCATCTCCGGCCACTAGATAGAGTCGATCCCACTTAACTTTGCTGAATGACCTCATCAGGTGAAACGCGAGCCCGACATCAACTGCTTTTTGAGCCTTGGTCACATACTGCTCACCGGTTTCAGGGTGAACAATAGCTCCGCCTCCCATATGGCTAGGCCACTCATGGTGCTTGGTTTGAAGCCAGTAGAGCTTCACGCGCATCCCAGCGCCTCGCGGGGGGGCAGAACGGAGGAAATTGTGAAAGCCGTTCTGTGCAGCGTTTGGTGGGTCGTTATCGCAGTTAAAGTAATAAGCATCCCCAAGTTTCTCACCAGCTTCATCTTCGATGAACGTTCGAAATTTGAGGTAATCCATCTTGGCGCCGCCAGCGACACTGCCCCAAGCCTTGATAGCGTAGCCACCGTCGACAAATAAAGCTGCACCCATGATGAGCACTCCTTATGTGATGAGTCCAAATACGAAAGATATCAAAACGACATCATCACTGTCCATACAGGCGCATTTCAACCTCACGAGGCCCCGAAAACCATACCGGAGCTCCGCAGTGCTCATCGGCAACTACGTCTGGGTATATCCATACTCTTTCTACTATTAACCTCTCTACCCTCTACTTCAAGGCTGCGAAACCAGCCGCAACACCGGGTCCCTCTTCGGTAATTCATCGGCACGACCAACACCCCATGACAGCGCTCTGGTCATGGACTCACCTCGTCGAGAGTCGAATACCTCTTCATGCCCAGTCATCCCCGATGACGAATACACACCGATGAACATCTGCGTGTTGCCTGTTCGCGACAGTCGCACCTGGACATCAACGCAGGGTCCGTTAGCCAGGTTTTCCTCATGAGACCGGTGTTGAAACGCCGGGTCAGCCCAAGTCCAGAAGATATCGCCGCGGATCCTCATATAGTTCTCCTGCTACTTTGGTGGATGTGCAAAATCCGGCAATCGAAGCAGCGTGTTTTGAGAACTGAATCAAACTGCCGGAGTCCAAGTCCTGTAGCACCTACCACCAACGTGCAAGTCAGGTCGCGATACAGAGACTCAACTGTCCGCGGCGTTCATCCAATCGAAGAACAAGCCCTCATGCCAATCTGGCGACCATTGATACGCGCATGACGTCCAGGTGGATCTACGTGGTCAGCCCTTTTGTGCTCAAAGATGGGCTGTGGATCAACGAGCCAGGTGTTACAATCCGCCCCTTCAAACCGGCGCTCTAGGCGCTGAACATCCGTGAACGCCGTCAGTACGACACCCGCCACACCTACGCAAGCATGTGCCTGAGGCCTGGGATGAACCCCGCGTTCATCGCGCACCAGTCTGGCCATCGCGTCGAGATGTTGCTCTCTACCTACGCGAAATGGATCAGCTCCTCCTCGGACTGGAGGGAGCTGGAGAAGCTGCCGCCCCGCGTCGAACTGGCCCGAAATGGGTCCGACGAGAGGGCCTAAATACACCTCTGGAACCCCCGCAGGACAAGCACTTTGATCTCCACCGCTAACATCACCATGCAGTTCGGCGCCAAACCGCTGTTCGAAAACGTCTCGGTCAAGTTCAACAACGGCAACCGCTACGGCCTGATCGGCGCCAACGGCTGCGGCAAGTCCACTTTCATGAAGATCCTCGGCGGCGACCTGGAGCCGAGCGCCGGCCAGGTCATGCTCGAGCCCAATACCCGTCTCGGCAAGCTGCGCCAGGACCAGTTCGCCTACGAGCAATTCACCGTGATCGACACGGTGATCATGGGCCACGAGGAGCTGTGGAAGGTCAAGGCCGAGCGCGATCGCATCTATTCGCTGCCGGAAATGACCGAGGAAGACGGCATGGCCGTCGCCGAGCTGGAAACCGAGTTCGCCGAGATGGACGGCTACACCGCCGAATCCCGCGCCGGCGAGCTGCTGCTCGGCCTGGGTATCCCGCTGGAACAGCACTTCGGCCCGATGAGCGAAGTGGCACCCGGCTGGAAACTCCGCGTGCTGCTGGCCCAGGCGCTGTTCTCCGATCCGGAAGTGCTGCTCCTCGACGAGCCAACCAACCACCTGGACATCAACACCATCCGCTGGCTGGAAAACATTCTCACGGCGCGTAACAGCACCATGATCATCATTTCCCACGACCGGCACTTCCTGAACTCGGTCTGCACCCACATGGCCGACCTGGACTACGGCGAGCTGCGCCTGTTCCCGGGCAACTACGACGAGTACATGACCGCGGCGACCCAGTCCCGCGAGCAACTGCTGGCCGACAACGCCAAGAAGAAGGCACAGATCGCCGAACTGCAGACCTTCGTCAGCCGGTTCTCGGCCAACGCCTCGAAAGCCAAGCAGGCGACCTCCCGTGCCAAGCAGATCGACAAGATCCAGCTGGCCGAGGTCAAGCCGTCGAGCCGGGTCAGCCCGTTCATCCGCTTCGAACAGACCAAGAAGCTGCACCGCCAGGCGGTGACCGTGGAGAAAGTCTCCAAGGGCTTCGAGGACAAGCAACTGTTCAAGAACTTCAGCTTCACCGTCGAAGCCGGCGAGCGTGTCGCGGTGATCGGCCCCAACGGTATCGGCAAGACCACCCTGCTGCGCCTGCTGGTAGGCGAAATGGCGGCGGACGCCGGCAACGTGAAATGGACCGAGAGCGCGGAAGTGGGCTACTACGCCCAGGACCATGCCCACGATTTCGAGGATGACGTCAGCCTGTTCGACTGGATGGGCCAGTGGACCCAGGGCGAGCAGGTGATCCGCGGCACCCTCGGCCGCATGCTGTTCTCCAACGACGAGATCCTCAAGTCGGTCAAGGTGATTTCCGGTGGTGAACAGGGCCGTATGCTGTTCGGCAAGCTGATCCTGCAGAAGCCCAACGTGCTGGTGATGGACGAACCGACCAACCACCTGGACATGGAATCCATCGAGGCCCTCAACCTGGCGCTGGAGAACTACCCGGGCACGCTGGTCTTCGTCAGCCACGACCGCGAGTTCGTCTCGTCCCTGGCTACCCGCATCATCGAGCTGAGCCCGGATGGCGTGGTGGACTTCAGCGGCACCTACGACGACTACCTGCGCAGCCAGGGCGTGGTGGTCTGATCCCCTGCGCACGGACCGTCCCAGAGACTGGGCACGGTCCGTGCGCGGTTCCGAATAATTCGTTAGCCTGCTTTCTTTTCTTCCCGCGCGCCGCCATGATGTGAGCCTTCAACCGCTTGCCTGCGAACGAAACCCCATGTCTGCCGCACCCTCCGCAAACCCTTCGTCGTTCTCCGTCACCCTGCGGATCCTGTCGATCGTTTTCTATACCTTCATCGCCTTCCTCTGCATCGGCCTGCCGATCGCGGTACTGCCCAGCCATGTCCACGATGTGCTCGGCTACAGCGCGGTGGTGGCGGGCCTGGTGATCGGTATCCAGTACCTGTCCACCCTGCTCAGCCGGCCCATGGCCGGGCGCCTGGCGGACAGCCTCGGTACGCGGCGCAGCATCGCCTACGGCCTGTTCGGTATCGCTGTCGCCGGAGTGCTGACCTGGGCCTCGGCGCTGGTCGTCGATGTGTCGCTGTTGAGCCTGCTGCTGTTGCTCGCTGGACGGATCCTGCTGGGCATCGCCCAGGGCCTGATCGGCGTCGGCACCCTGAGCTGGGGCATCGGCCAGGTGGGCGCCGAGCACACCGCGCGGGTGATCAGCTGGAACGGTATCGCGTCCTACGGCGCCATCGCCATCGGCGCGCCACTGGGGGTGATCCTGGCTGGCGAGAGCGGTTTCTGGAGCATCGGCCCGGCCCTGACCGCGCTGGCCGTGCTCGCCCTGCTGGTGATCCGCAGCCAGCCCTCGCTGCCGGTGGTACGCGGCGAACGCCTGCCGTTCTGGGCCGCCTTCGGCCGCGTGGCGCCCTGCGGCCTGGCGCTGACCCTGGGCTCCATCGGCTACGGCACCCTGACCACCTTCGTCACCCTCTTCTATCTGGAACGCGGCTGGAGCGGCGCGGCCTGGTGCCTCAGCGCCTTCGGGGTCTGCTTCATCGTCTCGCGCCTGCTGTTCGTCAACGCGGTCAACCAGTGGGGTGGCTACCGCGTGGCCATCGCCTGCATGGCCGTGGAAACCCTGGGCCTGACCCTGCTCTGGCTGGCGCCCTCGCCGCTACTGGCGCTGGTCGGCGCCGGGCTGACCGGTTTCGGCCTGTCGCTGGTCTATCCGGCGCTGGGGGTGGAGGCGATCAAGCAGGTGCCGCCCACCAGCCGCGGCGCGGGTCTGGGGGCCTATGCGGTGTTCTTCGACCTGGCCCTGGCGATCGCCGGGCCGGTGATGGGTTTCATCGCCGCCCACCTCGGCTATGCCTGGATCTTCTGCGCCGCCGCCCTGCTCTCGTTGCTCGGCGTCGGCCTGGTGCTGACCCTGCTGCGCCGTTCCGCCACTCACTGATCGGCGGTGTGCAAGCCGGCGCGACTGGAAACGCCCAGGGCACGGTTGAAGAAGCGCGTGGCCTCCGACTGCAACGACAGATGAATGCCGAGCCGGTCGACGCCGTCGGGATCGTTGCACAGCGCCGGCATGCGCGCACGCTGGTTGCTGTCGCAGGGCGACATGAAGACGAAATGCCCCGCGCCTTCCAGGCGCCGGTAATTGGGGGTCACCGGCAGCTTGCGCGCCAGGGCCTCGGCATTCTTGTCCACCGCCAGCAACTGGTCGTGGTCGCCGCTGTAGATCAATGACGGCACCCGCACCTGCGCCAGCGCCTGGCGCCCGAAACTCAGGCTCAAGGGCGCCATCAGCAGCATGGCGCGTACTCGCGGATCGGCCTCGGGCAGCAGGTCATCGCGGTCGGCGATCAGCTCGCCATGGCGGGTACAGGCGTCGGCATCCAGGGGGCGTTCCGCGCAGTAACGGCGCAGGCGCTGCAGGTCAGGGCGTGCGCCAGAGAGGATCAACGCGGTTTCCGCCCCCGCCGAGTAGCCGATCATGCCCACCTGGTCACCACTGACGTAGGGCGCCAGCAACGGATCCGCGAGAACAGCACTGATCGCCGCGCTGATCTGCAGGGGACGGCCGTAGAGGTTGCTCAGGGTGCCGAGGCGGCTGTGGTCCTTGTTGTTGTCACCGGGGTGCACTGCGGCGACCACCACGAAACCACGCCGGGCCAGGGCGCTGGCCAGGTCGTGCAGAGCCATTGGCGTGCCAGTGTTACCGTGGGACAGCGCCAGCAGCGGGAAACGCCCCATCACCACCGGCGCTTCGGCGGCGACATACAGGCGATAACCGTCGATTCGCCGGACATGCGGCTGGCCGCTGGAGGGATAGAAGGCCAGCACCTGCATCGGCTGGCCGTCCAGCGGGTCGGGAATGCTCATGCGGTGCAGGCCGACGTTCCAGTGCTGCGCCGGCTCCGCCTGCACCAGCAGGCTGCAGCCCAGCGCACACAGCAGCAGAAACGCGCGTACATGAGACATTTTGTTTCAACCTCACCCAAACGGCGATGACCCGCCCCATGCCAAGCATAGAGCGGGCCAGATCGGCACGTATGAAAGCTGGATGAAACTGCTGACAGCGGGATCAGGCGGCGACGAACAGCTCGTTGGCGATCTGCGCCTGGGCCGCCTGCAGGGCGTTGCTGCGGGGTTCTTCGCCGTAGGCCAGGCCATGGGCGCGAACGAATTCGATGTCGGTGATCCCGATGAAACCGAGGAACACCTTGAGGAAATCTTCATGACCGACGCCGGTCGGCTGACCGACGTGCAGGCCACCGGCAGTGGACACCACGATCACCTTCTTGTCGCCGCACAGGCCTTCAGGGCCGGCTTCGGTGTAGCGGAAGGTCTTGCCGGCCACCGCGATCCGGTCGATCCAGGCCTTGAGCTGGCTGGCGATGCTGAAGTTGTACATCGGTGCACCGATGACCACCGCGTCGGCGTCGAGGAACTCCTCCAGGGTTTGCGCGCTGAGGCTGGCTTCGTGGGCCAGGGCGGCGTCGCGCAGTTCCTGCGGGGTGCCGGCGGCCAGCAGGGTCGCCGAGGAGAAGTGGCTGATGGCATCGGCGGCCAGGTCACGGTAGACCACCTCGACCGACGAATCGGCGGCCTTCCAGGCCTGGACCACGCTCTGGCTCAGCTGGCGCGAAGCCGAGTTGTCGCCGAGGATGCTGGAATCGATGTGCAACAGTTTCATGGGTGCTCTCCTTGAATGAGGACCGCTGGTCGGCGATCGCGATGGGGAGAATCCTAACGGCATTACCAATAGCTGATAAGATCGCAAGATTGCGTTAGTTCGTCCTACCTATGGAACAATCATGCAAGACCTCAATGACCTGTTCTACTTCGCCCGCGTCGTCGAGGCCGGCGGATTCGCCGCCGCCGGACGCCAGTTGGGCATTCCCAAGTCGCGCCTGTCACGGCGCGTCGCCGAGCTGGAAGAACGCCTCGGCACTCGCCTGTTGCAGCGCACCACCCGGCAACTGAAGCTGACGGCCGTGGGTGAGCGCTACCTGCGCCACTGCCAGGCCATGTTGCTGGAGGCGGAGATGGCCGACGAGGCAGTGGCCAGCATGACCAGCGAACCGCGCGGACGCCTGCGCGTCTCCAGCCCGGTGGGGCTGGCCCATGCCTTTCTGCCGCTGGTGATCACGCGCTTTCTGGAGCTTTATCCGCAGGTGCAACTGGAGATGGTCCTGGTCAATCGGCGGGTCGACCTGATCACCGAGGGCATCGACGTCGCCCTGCGCGTGCGCGATCTGGGCGACGAGGACCCGGCCCTGGTCACCCGCCGCCTGAACCCGGCGCAGATGCAACTGGTGGCCTCACCCGACTTCGCTCGCCAGCACCCGCTGCAGCATCCGTCCGAGCTGGCCGGGCTACCGGTGCTGGGCGCGGTGGAAGCGGACCGCCTGGTGCACCTGCGCCTGTCCAATGCCGCGGGCGAACGCGAGGACATCGCCCTGGAGGCGCGCCTGGGCATCGACGATTTCGTCGTGCGCAAGGCCGCCGCCCTCGCCGGCCTGGGCTTCACCGCCCTGCCCCTGCTGCACTGCGGGGAGGAACTGGCCAGTGGCGAACTGGTACGGCTGCTGCCGGAGTGGTCGATGCCCAGCGGTTTTCTGCAAGCGGTCTACCCTCATCGACGCGGCGTACTGCCGGCGGTGCGGGCGTGGATCGATCATCTGGTGGCGTCGTTCGAGGAATGTGGAGAGCGGTATGTCTGAGAAAGGTTTGTCGGAGGACCAGGTCGCGGTGTTCTGCCTGGGCCTGCCGGGCGCGCAGGAAGACTACAAGTGGGGTGGCGTGCGGGTGTTTTCCGTGGCCGGCAACAAGATGTTCGCGGTGATGGACCTGGCCGGGGCGGGCTTGTCGTTCAAGGTCGACAAGGAGCTGTTTCTTGGCTACGTGGACATGCCGGGGGTGCGGCCGGCGCCGTACCTGGCGCGGGCGCACTGGGTCAGCGTGGCGAGGCCGTATGCGCTGGGGCGCGAGGCACTGGAAGAGCTGCTGAAGCGGTCGCATCAGCTGGTGGTGGGGAAACTGCCCAAGCGGGTGCAGGTGGGATTGCTGCTCGACTGAAGGCCTCATCGCGGGCAACGCCCACTCCTACAGGTTTCGCGGTGCACGCGGTCCTTGTGTGTGCGGGCGTTGCCCGCGATGAGGCCCGAAAGAACACGGCAGCATCAGAAGATATGCCGCCATTGCCCCAGGAACAGCCAGTCCAGCCACACCACCTGGTGCACCAGGACGATCAGCCAGAACGGCAGCTGATAGGACAGCTTGCGCGTCTTGTGTCGCCACAGCTGCTGCGCCAGCAGCGCGCCCGGCCAGCCGCCGAGCAGCTCGGCGACATGCAGCAGGCGTTCCGGGATGCGCCGCCCGACCTGCACGGCCTGGCGCTTGTCATGCCGGTAGAGCCCGGCACAGACCAGGCTCATCACCCCGTAGGCCAGCGCCGGCAGCCAGAACTGCGCGGCGAGCCCCACTTGCAGCGCGCCGCCCAGCGGCAGCAGGCAAAGCGCGGCGAACGCCAGCAGCTTGAGGCGCGGATAACGCATCAGCCGTGCGCCACCGACCAGTCGACCACGCCGGACAGCCAGGTAGCGAGGATGATCAGGCCGAAGCCGATGCGGTACCAGGCGAACACCGCGTAGCTGTGGCTGGCGATGAACTTGAGCAGGCCACGCACGGCGATCATGGCGAAGATGAACGACACCACGAAGCCGATGGCGAAGACCATGAAGTCCTCAGGCTGGAACAGGTCGCGGTACTTGTAGCCCGAGTACACCGCGGCACCGACCATGGTCGGCATGGCCAGGAAGAACGAGAACTCGGTGGCCGCCTTGCGCGACAGGCCGAACAGCAGGCCGCCGATGATGGTCGAACCGGAGCGCGAGGTCCCCGGGATCATGGCCAGGCACTGGGCGAGGCCGATCTTCAGGGCATCGCTCCAGCGCATGTCGTCCACTTCCTCGACGCGGATCACGTGTTCGCGGCGCTCGGCCCAGAGCATGACCACGCCGCCCACCACCAGGGCAGCGGCCACGGTGATCGGGTTGAACAGGTATTCATGGATCAGGTCGGCGAAGGCCACGCCCAGCACCACGGCGGGGAAGAAGGCGATCATCAGGTTGACCGTGAAACGCTGTGCCTGGCGCTGGCGTGGCAGCCCCACTACCACATCGAGGATCTTGCGTCGGAATTCCCACACCACCGCCAGGATCGCGCCCAGCTGGATGATGATGTTGAAGGCCATGGCCCGCTCACCGCCGAAGTTGATCAGGTCGGCCACGACGATCTGGTGGCCGGTACTGGAAATCGGCAAAAACTCTGTCAAACCCTCGACGATGCCGAGAATCACTGCCTGCATGGCGGTCCAAAAGTCCATCATTCCCCCGTGAGGCGATGCGCGTGGCATGCCCCGTTGTAGTTTTGATTACGTGATTGCAAAGCCCAGGCAAATTGCGCGCAAACGAGAAAAAAACCGACGCGCCCTTCAGGTTTGGCCCGGGAAGGCCGAAATCCTATCAGACCCGTCAGTAAAAGGCTGCCCGGTCGCGCGCAACGGACTTGCCGAATCAACGACTTAGCCATTGGTCGAGTAGGTTGGTGCGGCGAAGCATGCTTGGATGCTCGTGACAATAACAAGAACTCGAGAAGACCTTCATGAAGACTTTACGCAGTATGTCGATCAGCCGGCGCCTGTGGCTCATCCTGGTGCTGGCGGTAGCGATGCTGGTGACCCTCGGGTTGCTCATGCTCAATCAGATCCACAACGACCTGTACAAGGCCAAGGCGGAGAAAACCCGCCATGTGGTCGAGACCGCCGCTGGCCTGCTGGCCTACTACCAGGGCCTCGAGGCCGCCGGCAGCCTGAGCCGCGAAGCCGCCCAGCAGCAGGCCATCGCCGCGGTGCGCGGTTTGCGCTACGCCAGCAACGATTACTTCTGGATCAACGACCTGGGTCCGAAGATGATCATGCACCCGGTCAACGCCAAGCTCGAAGGCCAGGACCTCTCGGCGATCCGCGATCCCGACGGCTTCGCCCTGTTCAACGAAATGGTCGCGCTGGCCAAGGCCAAGGGCGCCGGCAGCATCGACTACCGCTGGCCCAAGCCCGGCGCCAGCGAGCCGGTGGAAAAGACCTCGTATATCCAGCTGTTCCAGCCCTGGGGCTGGATCATCGGCTCGGGCATCTACATCGACGACATGCAGGCCGAGTTCTACCGCCAGTTGCGCGACGCCTCGCTGATCGGCACGGGCATCGCGGTGATCCTCGCCCTGCTGGTGATCATGATCGCCCGCAGTATCCTCCTGCCGCTGCGCGAAGCCGAGGAGGCCATGGCCACCATCGCCAGCGGCGAGGCCGACCTGACCCGGCGCCTGGACACCCACGGCAACGACGAGATCACCCGCCTCGGCCAGCACTTCAACCGCTTCACCGGGCAACTGCAGGAGGTGGTCGTGCGCCTGCGCGAGGCCGCCCGCGAACTGGACGGTTCCGCCGCCAGCGTCGGCAGCAGCGCCGAGCAGGCACAGCAGCGCAGCGAGCAGCAGTCGCTGCAGATGGAACAGGTGGCCACGGCGATCAACGAAGTGTCCTACGCCGTGCAGGACGTGGCGAAGAACGCCGAACAGGCCTCCAGCGAAATGAGCGAAGCCCAGGGCTGCGCCCGCCAGGGCCAGCAGAGCATCCATGGCAGCCTGCGCAAGATCGGCGAACTGTCGACCACCATCGACGAAGCGGTCCAGGTGATCCAGGCCCTGGCCAGCCAGAGCACACGGATCGGCAGCGTCCTCGAAGTGATCCGCTCGATCGCCGAACAGACCAACCTGCTCGCCCTCAATGCCGCCATCGAGGCAGCCCGGGCCGGGGAACAGGGCCGCGGTTTCGCCGTAGTTGCCGACGAGGTGCGCCTGCTGGCGCAACGTACCCAGCAGTCCACCGCCGAGATCCAGGCGATGATCGAGCACCTGCAGGGCCAGTCGGAAGCCGCGGTCAAGGCCATCGACGCCAGCAGCCAGGCGTCCCGCGAAACCGTCGAACAGGCCAGCGAAGCCGGGGCCAGCCTGGATGCCATCAGCCAGGTCCTGCACAACCTCACCTCGCTGAATGCCTCCATCGCCAGCGCGACGTTGCAGCAGTCCCATGTGGTCGAGGAAATCAACCGCAACGTCACCGACACCGCCGACCTGTCGCGCCAGACCGCTCTCGCCGCCCAGCACTCCAGCGAATCGGGGCGCGCCCTGAATCGCCTGAGCGCGCACCTGGAGCAGGTGCTCAAGCAGTTCCACGCCTGAAAGAAAAACTGCCGATATCCGCAGGGATATCGGCAGTTCAAGGGCCTCAGCCAATCACTTGAAGTTGCACTGCGCCGCCTCGGCCTGGGCGGCGCTGACGCCGTTCGGCCGCTTGGACTCGATGTTCCAGGTGGACTTGTCGCGGTACAGCTTCATCAGGCAGACGGTCTGGCGACGCATCGAGTCGTCCTTGGCGCCCCAGAACTCCGCGCCTTTAGGGTCAGCTGCGAGGGCCTTCTTCTTGATCTCGGCCATCATCTTCTCGGTCTGGTCCGGGCCGATGTTGCGACCACATTCGGTCGGGGTCACTTCGAGCGACATGATGTCCTGGTCGCCGTATTCAGCAAACCTGCGCTTTACCCATTTCACCGAATCGACGTATTGCGTGCATTGCGCGGAGCCATTGGCGCCCCAGCCGCCCACGGTCTGGTCGTCGGTCAGCGGCGTGTTGCACTTGTCCACCAGGGATTGCTCGTGGGTCACGTACTTCCTGATCGGCTCCAGGTTGAACTCTTCCTTGTACTTGACCGGCAGCGGATTGCCGTTGGCGTCCTTCTCCACCAGGACCAGGTGGCAGACGAACTGCCGGCGCAGGGTGTCATCCCTGCTGTTCCATTTGACGACCCCGCCCGGCAAGGCCTTGGCCTTGGCCTGCATCTCGGCGAACGCGGCATCGGTCTGATCCGCGCCGATTTCCCGACCGCACGCCGACGGCCGTACCGAGACCGAATCGACATGACGTTGCAGGTAGGAGTCCCAGCGATTCAGCCAGGTGACCGAGTCGAAGTAGCGCGAGCACTGCTTCGGATCGCTGCCCGTGCCCCACCCACCCGCGGCCAGGTCGGCGGCCGTGGTATCGGGAGCAGGTTCGGGGACAGGCGCCGGGGCCGGTTTCGCCTCGCAGGAGAAGGTCGCGACACCGTCCTTGTCTTTCGGATAGGTGATCTGCACGACCGGCACTTCCTTGCCCGTGTCCTGCAGGTACTCGGCCTGGTTCTTCAGCGCATCCTCCCGACCTTCATCGTCCGTGTGGAAGAACGCCAGGATCGGCGGCTGGTTGTTGGGCGTATTGGTGTAACGCACCTCGGTGTAGGAGTTGAACGCGACGTCCTGGTTCGGCAGGTCCTGGAAAGCCTTGCGGGCATCGAGGAAGTCCTTGAAGGCGGCCGTGCTCTTGCTGGCGTCCATGGTGCGCATGTCATTGGTGCAGGAGTTGCCGCCGATCAGTTCCGTGTCCTTGTACAGGTTCGGTACGGCATATTGATTCGCCCAGTCAGTCCCCTTGATGCCAAGCTCCTGGCAGGACTTCTCGACCCCGGGCGTCTTGCGGTTGTCGCCGCAGCCCTGGTCGTCGCGCTCGTCCGCCCACATGTCCACGGGTGTCGCACAGGCCAGGTAGGCCGCCGGCTCGCCTTCAGGCACAAGATGCGGCGGGGTGACCAGGAAGCCGTTGTTGTAGTTGCGCCAGCCATCCTTGTAGACGATGACGTCCCTGTACTTGATGTCCTTGCGCAGGTAAGTGGCGGCGACCGTCCCTTTCTCCACCGCACTGGGGCTGGCCTTCCAGACCCGATAGTCCCCGGCCTGTCCGCCGGAGTGCTCGGGCCGCTGCGTGCCCCTGGCAATCAGTCCGGAGCAGTCCGAGGCAGGCACGGCCTGGCCCTCCGGTCCCGTGCAGTTGTCCACGGTGTTGTTGTACAACTGCTCGATCACCGGCAACGTTTCCTCGCAGGTCGCTGCACCAGCGAGCGTCGCCTGTGTCACGAACGGCAAGGCCATCAGCAGTGACCATTTATCGATACGTCTGCTCATTGTTTATCTCCCGCAATCGCCGAGATAGTTTCTGGTTCGACGTGACACCGACTGGACAGCCACTACCCGACGTCGCAGCCACAATCTGCGCGTAAACCGTTCGTGACGAAACTGACAAAAATGACAGTTCCGCCTGTCCATCCGACTGGAGGTAGCCTGCGCCGCGCTTTCACCCGGGCAGGCGCAAGCCTGCCAGCAGCGGCGCCGCTGGCAGGCCCTTGCCGTCATTTCCGCGCGGGCGGATTGCACGCGGACGGCAGGCTCAGCGAGGTGTTGTGGTCGACGTACTGGCGTACCGGTTCCAGGTTCCACTCCGGCTTGTCCCTGACCAGGGCCAGGTGGCAGACCAGTTGCCGCCGCATCGAACCGTAGTTCTTCGCGTATTCGGCCCACTGCGGATCCTTGCCATGCTTGTTGAACAGCTCCGCGTACATCTGGTCGGTCTGGTCCGGACCGATCCTGCGCCCGCACTCGGTCGGGACGATCGACAGCGACCAGGTCGGGCCGATGCCAGGCTCGTCACGCTGGATCCACTTGGCACTCTGGATGTACTGCCGGCATTGGCTGGCCGCGGCTTGTGCCGCCTGGGCCGCTGCCGCCGCGACCGCGGCCTGGCCTTGCGCCGCTTGCGCGGCCTGGGCCGCCTGGGCTGCCTGCGCCGCCTGACCGGCCTGGGCTGCCGCCTGCGCTGCCTGGGCCGATTGAGCCGCGGCGGCGGCCGCAGCCTGGGCCGTTTGCGCGGCTTGCGCCGCCTGCGCGGCCTGGGCCGACTGATAAGGCAGGTCGTAGCTGCCGATCGGCGGTTTGCCACCGGCTGCCTGCGCGGCTTGCAAGGCCTGCGCCGCCTGGGCTGCCGCTTGTGCAGCCTGCGCTGCCTGGGTCGCGGCCTGGGCAGTCTGCGCCGCCTGGCTGGCCTGCTGCGCGGGATTGCCCAGCGGCGTCGAGCCGAAGCCCGGGCTGGAGGCCCTGCCAGTGCTGCAGAAGCCCGGCGTCGAGACGCTGGCTGGCGGCCTCATCTGGTTCGGCGAGCAGGAAAATTGCGCCACATCGCCGGGGTACCTGGGCAACACGACGTCGATGATGGGGCGGTACTGCCCGGTCTTGGCCAGGTAGTCCCGCTGGTTGGCCAGGGCTTCGGCCCTGCCGGCGGCATTGACGGAAAAGAACGCCAGGACCGGCATCGCATCCGGCGGATTGGGGTTGGACAGGCGCACTTCGTTGTACATCCCGTGTTCACGGGCCGGAGCCATGCGCCGGGCCTCCAGGAAGGTCTTGAAGGCCGCCGCGCGCCCACCCTTGCCACGGCCCTGGGCCAGATCGAAGGCGCACTGTTTCTGGTAGGGCTCGGCGGTCCAGGCGCCGTTGGCCGGCTGGTTGGCGCTGAACTGGGCATTCCAGGCCGCGCCCGTGGTGATCCCGGCGTCCTGGCAATAGCGCTCCACCTGGGGCGTTTCGGTGTTGTCGCCACAGCCCCGGTCGCCGCGGTACCAGCTCCAGCCATCGCCGACAAAGGCACATTGCAGGTACAAACCGCTCTGGCTCGCACACAGGTGTTCCCTTGGGGTAATGAAGAAGCCGTTGGTGGTTTTCATCGGCGAGTTGTCGAAGCCGATGTCCTTGCGCAGGTAGGACGCGGCGAAAGCCCTCTGCTCTATCGAGCTCGGGCTGGACTTCCAGACATCGAAACTCTCGCCTTTCGCCGGGTCGGCGCGGTTGGTGCCGCGGAAGGTGATGCCCGAGCAGTCCGCGGCCAGTTCGCCATTGGCACAGACATCCACGGTCTTGTTGTACAACTGCTGGACCAGCGCCAGCGTCGCCTCGCAGGTTTCCGCCCGGGCCTGCGACCAGGGCAGCAGCATGGACAGGGTGAGCAGGGTCAGGGTGCTCGAGGTAGTCGTTCGCATGACTGGCGTCTCCGTAACGTATCGAGTTACCGCTCGCGGGCGTAAGGACGACTGCGCTCTGGCCAACGCCGTGAAAGGCAAGCCTGACAGAAAGGAACGAACGAAATAACTGACAGAAATGCCAGGTTCCCGCGATGACGCGAAGCTATCCGGATGAATGCATCGGGACGCGCCGCAGCCCCCCTACCGGGATGCGATCGGGACGTGGCAGAAACGCAGCGGGCAGGTACAATCCGCCACCCCTCGCCCTCTCGCTCAAGGAAAAGCGCCGATGTCCGGCCTCGAATGGCTCGCTGTCCTGCTCAGCGCCCTCTCCGTCTGGCTCACCGTCAAGCAGAAGATCTGGTGCTGGCCGGTCGGCCTGGTCGCCGTGCTCCTGCTCGGCTGGGTATTGCGCGACGCGCACCTGTATTCGCAGATGGCCCTGCAAGGGATCTACGCCGTGCTGCAGGTCTACGGCTGGTGGCAATGGACACGTCCTGACGACACCCGCGAGGCGCGCAAGGTCAGCCTGCTCAATCCGTCCCAGGTCAGCGCGGGCCTGCTGGTCGGCCTGCTGGTCAGTGTCGCCCTCGGCGGCGCCATGAGCACCTGGACCGATGGCGAACAGCCCTGGCTGGATGCGGCGATCACCGGTTTCAGCCTGGTGGCGCAAGGGTGGATGGCGCAGAAGCGCGTGCAGTGCTGGCCGCTGTGGATCGTCATCGACGTGGTCTGCGTTGGTCTGTTTCTCTGGCAGGGCCTGTACCTCACCGCCGGCCTCTATGCCCTCTTCACCCTGCTGGCGATCCAGGGCCTGCGCGAATGGCGGCGCGATCCTGCCTTGAGCAGCCCATGAAGGTCCTGGTGCTGGCAGGTCCCGAGTCCAGTGGCAAGAGCTGGCTCGGCGCGGAAATCCAGGCGCACTTCGGGGGCGAACTGGTGGGCGAATACGTGCGCGACTTCATCGACCAGCAGCAGCGCGACACCTGCTACGCCGATATTCCCTCCATCGCCCGTGGCCAACTGGCCCGCGAAGACGCCGCGCGCCTGCGTCGCCCGGCGCTGCTGATCCTCGACACCCACCTGCTGAGCAACATGCTCTGGAGCCGCACCCTGTTCGGCGCCTGCCCGGACTGGCTGGAACCGGCGCTGCTGGCCCGCCACTACGACCTGCACCTGCTGCTCAGTCCGGAAAACGTGCCCTGGATCGGCGACGGCCAGCGCTGCCAGCCAGAGCTGGCGCAACGCCAGGCCTTCTTCAATGCCAGCCGCGACTGGCTGCAACGGCACCGCCAGCCGATGCGCATCATCGACGGCGACTGGGCCAGCCGCCGGGCCACGGTGCTGACCACGGTACAGCGCCTGCTCGACGGCAAGGCGGCGGACTGCGCCACCGAGTGTTAACCCGCTGATACACCCCGTCCCACGGCAACCCTCGATACAGAGCCTGCGGCACGGCACGCCGCGGGACTGTTACAGCGTTGATACAACGGCGCCAGAAAGCCCATGGGCAGGCCTTTCGCCGCTGTTTCCCACGGTGCCATCACTTCACTGTCTCAACACTTTTACAGTCAGCGCGACGTATTCTCGTCACATTCGCGCAAGCCTCTGATTTTCAATAAAAAACAAAAAGCGGCACAGCTCCTGCTCTTTCTCTCGCAACGCTGAACGGGCCAGCGCTCAGAAGAAGGAACCGCCGCCGTGGGGATTCATAATAAAAACCTGATTCACCTCATGCTTGTCGGATGCACCCTCGGTGCTTCCCTCCTCGCCGCCCAGGCCCAGGCCCAGCCCGAAGGCAATGGCGTGGTGGTCCTGACCCGCGACGTCAAGGTCCGGCCCGCCATCCGCAGCAACCATCCCGACCCCTATCCGCTGACCGTCAACACCAACGCCTCCGCCCGCATCACCGCGCAAACCAGCAATGAGCTGAGCGACGGCGACTTCGCCAGTGTCGCCAGCGGCGCCACGGTGAACCGGGTACTGCTGCCGGATGCCAGCAACGGTGTGCGCGGGGTCAACGCCGTACCGAGCACCCTGCCCGGTATGGGCAACATCGGTGGCGGCGGCACCGGAGGCGGCGCTGGCGCCGGCGCCGGCATCTCCAACCGGGTGGGTTCGGCCATCGGCGCCGGCCTCGCTCCGCTGCAGATCCTCACGGGAAACAAATGAGATGAAAGCCAGCCTGCTGTTCCTCGCCATGTTCTGCAGTGCCACCGCCCTCGCCGCTCCGGTGCAGGACAACGCCAACGTCGACAACAGCGCCCGGCGCTACCAGGGCAACCTGTCGATCAACCAGGCTGCCGGCGACATGCAGCAACAGACCAACAGCCGGGCCATCGCCATTGGCCACGAGGCCAGCGCCACCACCCACATCATCCAGCGCATCGACACCCCGGCCAGCCGCGCCGTGGATGCCAGCGCCAACATCGGCGGCAACGCATTCAGCAACGGCAGCGGTGTACTGGGCATCAACCAGTCCGCCGGGGCCGGGACTCAACAGGCCAACGCGGTGCGCATCAGCATCAGCGCGGTACCGCAAAGCATCGATGACAGCGTCCTGCTCCAGCAGAACGTGGCGCTGTCCAACAGCTCCGATCCAACGGACAACATCCCCGGCAGTCGCCAGGTCAACACCAGTGACCAGGCCTTCACCGGCAGCCGGGGTGTCGTGCAGTTGAATCAGAGCGCCGGGGTGGGCAACCGAATGGCCAACACCCTGAGCGTCCGGGTCGCTGATTGACCCGAAACAGCAACACAACACTTAACCTAAAAAAGATAATGCGGAGAAACACCATGAAACCACAAATGGCACTCAAGCCTCTGGTATTCGCACTCGCAGCGGTCATGGCAGTTGCTGCACAAGCGGGTGGTCGTGACGACAACCGCGGTGGCCATCACGGCGGCGGCCATCACAACGACAACACCAACTACCTCCTGAGCCTGCTGGTCAACGCCGGCGCCGCAGCCACCGTGATCGACGTCCAGACCAACGCCGGCAACTTCGTGAAAAACGAAGCCACCCGCAACGATGCCAAAATGGACAGTTCGGCCAACGGCTCGCAAGGCAACCTGGGCGCCAACACCGCCGCCGGTGACGGCAACCAACAAGACAACGTGGCCGCCATCGCCACCGCCGATGAAAACTTCATCTTCGGTAGCGCCATGGCCGTGTCCAGCGCGACTCAGAACAACATCGCCAACACCGTCAAGAACTACTCCACCAAAAACACCGCTACCCTCAACAACTCGGGCAACGGCAGTGCCGGCAACATCGGCATCAACGTTACCGCCGGCGACTTCAACCAACAGAAAAACAACCTGGCCATCGCCGTATCCGGCGGTCGCGTAGCCGTGGCCTCGGCCGCAGCCAACCAGACCACCACTGGCCTGAAAGTCACCAACGAAGCCGACCGCACCTACGACACCAAAACCCTCCATGCCAGCTTCGCAGCCTACGGCCGCTACGAGGGCAACGGTTGGGGCTACGTGGAAGACGAAAGCAGCAATGGCGGTCATGGTGGTGGTCATCATGACAATGATCGTGGCGGCCGCACCGACAAGGATCCGCTGAAGTTCCACGAAGAAGGCGACTTCGCGCTGTTCGGCGTAGCCTCCTACCAAGTGCTGACCCCAAGCGGCTGGGTCAACCCTGTGACCAACACCGCTTCGCTGACCAACTCGCTGAACGGCGTGTCGGGCAACATCGGTGCCAACGTGTCCGCAGGCAGTGGCAACCAACAAAGCAACTCGCTGTCCATCGCCGCAGGTTGCAAAGCCTGCACCGGCCTGTAACAGCCTTGATCGGGGCCCTTCGGGGCCCCTTTCCTTGAATTCGTAAGGGTGGGGAAGCTCATGCGCGCATTGATGCTGACGCTGGCGGTAGTGCTGGGCATTCAGACCGGCGAAGCCGGTGCCGCGCAGATGGCGATCGCCGCCCTGCCCGGCGGCACAGTGATCTACAAACCGGTACAGAGCCTGCGCGAACGGCGCTTCGCCAACCTGGTACAACAGAAGACCGACTTCAGCTGCGGCGCTGCCGCCCTCGGCACCATCCTCAAGCAGGCCTACTGGCTGGACGTGGACGAAGCCCACATCATCGAGGGCATGCTCGCCCAGTCCGACCAGGACCAGGTCCGCGTCCAGGGTTTCTCCATGCTCGACATGAAACGCTACGTGGAAAGCCTGGGCATGCGTGCCCGCGGCTACCGGATCCCGGCGGAGAGCCTGCAGAGCGTGAGCATCCCGGTGGTGGTCCTGATGGATATCCGCGGCTACAAGCACTTCGTCGTGCTGCAACGCACGGAAAAGGACTGGGTGTACGTCGGCGACCCGGTACTGGGCAACAAACGCTACAAGTTCGACGACTTCGTAAAAGGCTGGAACGGCATCATCTTCGCCGTCATCGGTCCCGGCTACGACAAGGCCAACGCCCTGCTCATGCCGCCGGAGCCACTGACTGCCAAGCACCAGCTCAACGGCTTCAAACCCATCGACGATGCCCAGTTGATGGAGTTCGGTTTCATCCAGAGCGACTTCTTCTAAATCCAAGAACAGGTGAGCAGGAAGCTCCAGGGAGCATGCGATGAAGACTTCAAGCTGGGTAGTTGCCCTCTGCGTGGCTGCCAGCCTTCCAGCCCAGGCACAGTTCAAGCCCATCGAAGTGCACGACCAGGAACTGTCGCAGTTGCGCGGTCGCTACGTGATGCCCGGACGGATCATCAGCTTCGGCGTGGTCATGAGCAGCACCTGGCAGAACGCCAATGGTGACCGCATCGGCGCCACCGCGAGCCTGCAGGTGCAGCAATCCACCTTCAAACCGCAGTTCTACGTCTCCACCACCTCGGAAAACGGCAGCGGCACCTCCACCGCCCAGGGCTACGGCAGCGTGACCGGTGGCGCAGGCCTGGGCAGCGGCCAGGGCGTGACCCAGGTGACCCGAGCCGCCGGCGACTACAACAGCTCCTACAACAACGTGCAGATCAATGTGAAGGAAGCCGGCCAGGCGCCGCAGATGGATGCGCCACAAGGCCAGGCCCTGGCCAGCGGCACCGTCATCAGCGCCAGCAACAACGCCGGGGCCATCAGCATCGCCTCCAGCGCCAACGGCATCCAGATGGGCATCCAGGCCGCCAATGGCCAGGGCGCCAGCCTGCAGCGCCTGGCCGACGGCGGCATATTGCAGTCCACCACCCTCCTTGGCGGCAACAACGCCGTCAACAACCTGACCCAGCTCAATGTCGTGCTGCGCGACAACATGCCAACCGCAGGCGCCCTGAACTGCAATCTGGATCAACTCAAAGGCCTTCGCATTTCCGGATATTGATCTACGCTCTGTTTCAACTTATTGCGCAGTTGGAAGGGACGGCTAACCTATGCACCGCTCGTTGTCATTCAATGCAGTCGTTTGTCTGAGCACTCTAGTACCCTCGTCGCTGCTCTACGCAGCGCAGGACCCACAAGTCGATGCCCTCAAACAGGAGTTGCAGGCCCTCAAGCAACGCTACGAGCAGCAGCAACAGGCCCTGATGGTCCTGGAACAGCGGGTTCGCCAGGTCGAAGAGCAACCCGCGGCACAGCAGCCCAAGCGCCTGGTACGTTCGCCAGCGAGCAAACCCAGCCAGCCCCAGGGCTCGGGACAGACCGTCGCCGCGGCCGGCAGCTCCTACGGCGAGTCGCTCAAGGACGACTCGTCACCCGCCCAGAGCGTTTCCAACCTGTATGACGAGGCCAGCGGCTTCTTCGGCGGCGGCAAGTTCAGTTTCGAGACCGGCCTCACCTACGCCCGCTACGACACCAAGCAATTGCTGCTCAACGGTTTCCTCGCGCTGGACTCGATCTTCCTCGGCAACATCAACCTGGACCGGATCCGCTCCGACACCTGGACCATGGACCTGACCGGGCGCTACAACCTGAACCAGCGCTGGCAGTTCGACATCAACGTTCCCGTGGTCTACCGCGAAACCAAGTTCCAGTCCGGCGGTGCCGGTGGTACCCCGGACGACGCCGGCGGCGCGGGCAACTCGCTATCGGAAGAGAGCGTGACCCGCGATCCGACCATCGGCGACGTCAACGTCGGTATCGCCTACAAGTTCATGGATGAGTCCGAATACGCCCCGGATGCGGTGTTCAGCCTGCGGGTCAAGGCGCCCACCGGCAAGGACCCGTTCGGCATCAAGCTGCGCACCTCGCCGACCAACAGCAGCCTGAGCTACCCGGAAAGCCTGCCCACCGGCAACGGTGTCTGGTCGATCACCCCGGGTATCTCGCTGGTCAAGACCTTCGACCCGGCGGTGCTGTTCGGCAGCCTGTCGTACACCTACAACATGGAAGAATCGTTCAGCGACATCAGTTCCACCCCGAACCAGAAGGTCGGCGGCAAGGTCAAGCTGGGCGACAGCTTCCAGATCGGTGCCGGTATCGCCTTCGCCCTGAACGAGAAGATGAGTATGTCGTTCTCCTTCTCCGACCTGATCCAGCGTCGGTCGAAGATCAAGGAAGATGGCGCCGACTGGACCTCGGTGGTCAACAGCGACGCCAATGCCGCGTACTTCAACGTCGGCATGACCCTCGCGGCGACCGACAACCTGACCATCGTGCCCAACCTTTCCATCGGCCTGACCGACGATGCGCCGGACTTCACCTTCAGCCTGAAATTCCCGTACTACTTCTGATCCAGCACGCAGGGGACCTTGCGAGGTCCCCTTTTCTATCGCTCCCACCCGTCAGCGAATCTGATGCTTGTGCAGCAGCCGGTAGAAGGTCGGCCGCGACACCCCCAGGACCTTCGCCGCGATGCTCAGGTTGTCGCTGTGCCGGTTGAGCACATCGCACAACGCCTGGCGCTCGGCCTGGTGCTTGTAGTCTTCCAGGGTGCCCATGGGCGCCACCGGGTTGTGCTGCTCATGCAGCCCCAGGTCCTGCGCCTCGATCTGCCGGCCTTCGGCCAGCACCAGGCCGCGGCGCACCCGGTTGGCCAGCTCGCGCACATTGCCCGGCCAATCATGCCGGCCCATGGCACTCAGGGCTTCCTCGCTGAAGGTGCGTGGCCGCCGCCCGGTCTCCAGGCTGTAGAAGCGG
This sequence comes from Pseudomonas sp. zfem002, assembly GCF_032621685.1. Taxonomy (NCBI): domain Bacteria; kingdom Pseudomonadati; phylum Pseudomonadota; class Gammaproteobacteria; order Pseudomonadales; family Pseudomonadaceae; genus Pseudomonas; species Pseudomonas sp. zfem002. The sequence goes on from NZ_JAVYJH010000023.1 coordinate 106,711, forward strand.
GAAAAATGACTGGCGAGCATCGACAGGTCGCCATGCCGGTCGCGCAGCGGCGCGGTCACCACCTGCAGGACATTGAGCCGGTAATACAGGTCCTCGCGGAAGCGGCCGGTGAGAATGGCGCTTTCCAGGTCGACGTGGGTGGCCGCCAGGACCCGCACGTCCACCGCGATCGGCTGGCTGCCACCGACCCGTTCAATATGTTTTTCCTGAAGAAAACGCAGGAGATTGGCCTGCAACTCCAGGGGAAGATCGCCGATCTCGTCGAGAAACAGCGTGCCGCCGTTGGCCGCCTCGATGCGCCCCACCTTGCGCTGGTGAGCACCGGTGAACGCCCCCTTCTCATGGCCGAACAGCTCGGACTGGATCAGGTGTTCGGGAATCGCCCCGCAGTTGATCGCCACGAACGGCTTGTCGTGCCGTGATGACTGGCGATGCAGGGTGCGCGCCACCAGTTCCTTGCCGGTCCCGCTCTCGCCACGAATCAGCACCGGCGACTCGGTGGGCGCCAGTTTGCTCAACAGCTTGCGCAACTCGCGGATCGGCCGGCTCTCGCCGAGCAGTTCGTGCTCCGGCTCCTCGGCCTGGGTCGCGCCCTTGCCGCGCAGGCGCGCCATGCCGAAGGCGCGGCCGAGGGTGACCTGCACCCGCGACACGTCGAACGGCAAGGTGTGGAAGTCGAAAAACCACTCGCAGACGAAATCGCCGACCTTCTGCGAGCGCAGTTCCTGCGGGCTGAGCACCGCGATCCACTCGGCGCCGCTGCGGCTGATCAGGTCTTTCACCGCCTCCGGACGCTGCAGGTGCGCCGCCTGCAAACGCAGCAGGCCGACATCGCAGGCATGCTCCAGGGCACCGCCCAGGGTACAGCTGTGCACATCCCAGCCGACGCTGCGCAAACCGGGGAGGAGACGATGACAGTCGTCACAGGGATCGACGACCAGCAAGCGGCGGTTCGGAGCGGGCTCGAGCATGATCTTTCCTTGACGTCAATTAATGGAAAATCGAGTGGAAACAGCATGTTGGCAGACCTTTTCGTAACATTAGCAACGAACGCCAATAGCCCCAGTACCGTCTGTCCGCTGAAAACTTTCATTACATTTGCTTCATGGAATTTTCCTGTTAATTCAACGTCACAAGCGCCAGGAAAAAGAGAATGTTCGACGTCTGCATAAAAAATTTTCCGACCGGTGTGACTTACCCGGTTACTTCGGACATCAGTACAAGTAACCTGCCGCCGCGTTTGACGCCCGGCAACTTTCTTTCGCTGTTTGGGACCACTAGAGAGACCGCCCCCATGAACGCTCCGCTGCGTGTCAACGAAGCCCTGCTGATTGCCGACCACGCCTTCGAACCCTTCCAGTGCGTTGCCTGGGATGCGCCGAACGGCACTGGCGAGCTGAGCCTGGCTGTGATCGACCGGACCAGCACCCGCATTGGCAGCAAGCAAGTATCGAGCAGCACTTATTCCGACCCGGCGCAATGGGCCCACCTGATCGAGGAAGTCCGCGCCGAACTGCGGCAGAAAGGCTATGACCTGCAACCCTGGTCCATGCCTCGATAACTTCCGGCGCCGCGCCCGCAATTGAAAAGTGCACCCTCGGGTGCACTTTTTTATTAGTCGCAATGTTGTATTCAATTGTCGCTGCGACACTTCACCGCCGTTATTCCAGTGGCAATTCGTCGATATGCCGATAATCGGCCCGCAGCGCCTCGGCAAGCTGGCGGGCGCGTCCCAGACGAATCGGCGCACGCTCCATGTCGATCAGCAAGGTGTCACAGGGCAAGGCTTGCAATGCCCCGTCCAGGCGCAGTCGTCCGTCGGTGAACAGCAGGCAGCGCTGGCGCTCACCGGGCATTTGCCGCTGGCGTCGTGACAGCCACTGTCGCGCCTGCTCCACGGCCGCCAGCAACGGCGTGCCGCCCCCTGCCCCCAACTGCGCCAGCCACGGCTGCAAGGCCGCCGAGGCTTTCAGGCCATGGCGCTGCCAGTGCGGCGCCTCGCCGCTGGCGGTGAGCAGGGCCAGGCGAGCGCGGGTGCGATAGGCCTGGTCGAAGAGCGTCGCCAACACCCCCTTGGCCCGGCTCAAGGCCTGATGCCGGCGGGTCGAGGCCGAAGCGTCGACGATCACCAGCCACAGTTCGGGAGACTCGGCGCTGCGCTGCTTCCAGCGCAGATCGCCACGCAGCCGCGGACGCCCGCCAAGCAGGGTCGCCGGCCAATCGACCTTGCCCTGTGCCGCCGCACGCCCACGACCGCGCGGGCCGCGCAGCAGCCCGCCGGCCTTGGGCCTGGCATCCGCGCTGGCGCGGGCGCGGATGCTCAGGGCTTTTTTGGCCAGGCCGGTACCTCGCGCCGGGCCCCTGCCGCCACCGGTTGCGCCGGCATCTCGCCCCATTGCCCGGCTTGCGCCTGCCGGGCTTCGGCCTGCCCGCCAACGGGCGGCGCAACGGGCGCGGGCGGCGTGGCGGCGGGGTCGCGCGCCTGGCGCCGATGACGCAGGGCGAACTCCGCCACCGCCTCGATATCCACGTCCTCGATCGCCACACCGCCGCGCCAGGCCGCATGGGCGCGGGCGCCACGCCACCAGACCAGGTCGGCGCGCAGGCCATCGACCCCGGCGTCGAAGCAACGCGCGGTGATCAGCTCCAGCGAACGGTCGTCCAGCTCGATCGCCGCCAGGCGCTGACGCGCCTCCTGGCAACGCTGGCGCAATTGCCCCTGGGCCGCCGCCCATTCAGCGCAAAACACCGCCGGATCGCTGTCGAAGGCCAGACGGCGGCGCAGGATCTGTCCACGCGCCAGCGGCTCGGGCTGGCCATGCAGGGCGACGTTGAAGCCGAAGCGATCGAGCAGTTGCGGACGCAGTTCGCCCTCCTCCGGGTTCATCGTGCCGATCAGCACGAAACGCGCGCTGTGCCGGTGCGACAGGCCATCGCGCTCGATACGGTTGGTACCGCTGGCGGCGACATCCAGCAGCAGGTCGACCAGGTGGTCCGCCAGCAGGTTGACTTCATCGACGTAGAGCACGCCGCCGTCGGCCTTGGCCAGCACCCCGGGGGAAAACTGCGCGCGGCCCTGGCCCAGCGCGGCATCCAGGTCGAGGGTGCCGACCAGGCGCTCCTCGGTGGCCCCCAGCGGCAGGGTGACGAACGGCCCCTCGCCGAGCAGGTCGGCCAGGCCGCGGGCCAGGGTGCTCTTGGCCATGCCGCGCGGGCCCTCGATCAGCACGCCGCCGATCTTCGGGTCGATGGCGGTCAGGCACAGGGCCAGTTTCAGCTCCTCGGCGCCGACCACCGCGGCCAGGGGAAAATGCACGGGTTCAGTCATTTCAGCTGTCTTCCTCGCCGTCCAGCAACTGTTCTTCGAGGGCCTCGCGGTACTCGCCGGGCTCCTGCCAGAGGCCACGCTGCTGGGCCTCGAGCAGGCGCTCGGTGATATCCCGCAGCGCCTCGGGGTTGTGCTGGCGGATGAATTCGCGGGTCGCGGCGTCGAGCACATAGGCATCGGCCAGCGCCTGGTAGTGATAGTCGTCGATCAGGTGCGTGGTGGCGTCGAAGGCGAACAGGTTGTCCACCGTCGCCGCCAGCTCGAAGGCGCCCTTGTAGCCATGGCGCTTGACCCCGTCGATCCACTTGGGATTGAGCGCGCGGGCGCGGATCACCCGGTTCAGCTCTTCCTTCAGGGTGCGAATGCGCGGGCGCTCCGGCTGGCTGTGGTCACCGTGGTAGCTGGCCACCTTGGCGCCACCGAGGCTTTCCACGGCGGCAAGCATGCCGCCCTGGAACTGGTAGTAGTCGTTGGAGTCGAGCAGGTCGTGCTCGTGGTTGTCCTGGTTCTGCAGAACCGCCTGGACCTGGCTCAGGCGCCGGGCGAAATGACCGCGCGCCTCGGTACCCTCGTCGGCACCGCCGTAGGCGTAGCCACCGTGGTTCAGGTAGACCTCGGCGAGGTCCTCGCGGCTGTGCCAGAGGCGCCCGTCGATGGCGTTCTGCACCCCGGCACCGTAGGCACCGGGCTTGGCACCGAAGACCCGCCAGCCGGCCTGGCGCCGCGCCTGCTCGGCGTCCAGGCCGCTGGCCAGCAGCTCGGCCTGCTCGCTGCGCACCCGCGCGGCCAGCGGGTTGAGTTCGTCCGGCTCGTCCAGCGCCGCCACCGCCTGCACAGCGGCGTCGAACAGCTTGATCAGGTTGCCGAAGGCGTCGCGGAAGAAGCCCGAGACACGCAGGGTCACGTCCACCCGCGGTCGGTCCAGCAGGCTCAGGGGCAGTATCTCGAAATCGTCGACCCGATGGCTGCCCGCCGCCCACACCGGGCGCACGCCCATCAGGGCCATGGCCTGGGCGATGTCGTCGCCACCAGTGCGCATGGTCGCCGTGCCCCAGACCGACAGGCCGAGCTGGCGCAGGTGGTCGCCGTGGTCCTGCAGGTGACGTTCGAGAATCAGGTTGGCCGAGGCGAAACCCAGGCGCCAGGCGGTGGCGGTCGGCAGGTTGCGCACATCGACGGTATAGAAGTTGCGCCCGGTGGGCAGGACGTCCAGGCGCCCGCGACTCGGCGCGCCGCTCGGGCCGGCGGGAACGAAGCGGCCGTCGAGGGCGGCAAGCACGCCGTGCATTTCCGCGGCGCCGCAGCCATCCAGTTGCGGCGCCACCCGCTCGCGCAGGGCATCGAGCACGGCCTGCACCTCAGCCCACTGCCCGTCCCCTGGCAGGTCCAGGCTGCCTGCCAGGGTCTGCTCGATCAGGTGCGCCGCGAGGATTTCCAGGCGTTCGCGGGTATCACCGGCGGTACGCCAGGGGCCGCAGTCGAGGTCGGCCAGGCGCTGGGGACGCGGTCCCGGCCACGGCTCGCCGAGCTCGCAGTCGAGCGGGTCGAAGCCCAGCCCCAGGGCCCGGGCCAGCGCACGCGGCAGGCTGGCGTTGGCGCCCCGGCCATCGCCCCGGGCGACGCGCAGCAAGGCGGCCAGGGTGTCGATGCGCAGGCGTCCGCCCGGCGACTCGCCGAACACATGCAGGCCGTCGCGGATCTGCGATTCCTTGAGGTCGCACAGGTAGGTATCCAGGCGCGGCAGCCAGACCCCGGCGTCATCCAGCGCACCCTCCAGCTGCAGTTCGCGGTCGATATGGTGGTCGCGCACCAGTTGCAGGATCTCCTTCTGCAACTCCACGGCGCGCCGCGGGTCGAGCAGTTGCGCTTCGTAGTACTCGTCGGCCAGGCGCTCCAGGTTGCGCAGCGGGCCATAGGTTTCGGCGCGGGTCAGCGGCGGCATCAGGTGGTCGATGATCACCGCCTGGGTGCGGCGCTTGGCCTGGGCGCCCTCGCCCGGGTCGTTGACGATGAACGGGTAGATGTTCGGCAGCGGCCCGAGCAGCGCATCCGGCCAGCACTGCGCCGACAGGCCGACGCCCTTGCCCGGCAGCCATTCGAGGTTGCCGTGCTTGCCGACATGGATCAGCGCGTCGGCGGCCAGGCCATGGCGCAGCCAGAAATAGAAAGCCAGGTAGCCGTGGGGCGGGACCAGGTCGGGGTCGTGGTACACCGCGCTCTGGTCCAGCTGGTAACCCCGCGCCGGCTGGATGCCGACGAAGGTCAGGCCCAGGCGCAGGCCGGCGACCATCATCCGCCCGCCGCGGAACATCGGGTCCTGCTGCGGCTCGCCCCAGCGCTCGCGCACCGCCCGCTGGTTGGCTTCGGGCAGGCGCGCAAAGGCCGCCAGGTAGTCGTCCAGCGCCATGCTCTGCGCGCAGGGGCGCTGGTCGAGGCTGTCGAGATCGTTGCTGACGCCACCGAGCAGGTCGTGGATCAGTTGTGTGCCGCTGTCCGGCAGCTCGGCCACGGGGTAACCCTGCTCGCGCAAGGCACGCAGGATATTCAGCGCCGCCGCCGGGGTGTCGAGACCGACGCCATTGCCGATGCGGCCATCGCGGGTCGGGTAGTTGGCCAGCACCAGGGCCACGCGCTTCTGCGCATTGGGCAGGCGCGCCAGTTCGCACCAGCGCCGCGCCAGCTCGGCGACGAAGTCCATGCGCTCGACCTGCGGCCGGTAGCAGACCACGTCGGACTGGCTGCGCTCGCTGCGCCAGGCCAGGTCCTTGAAGCTGATCGGCCGGGTGATGATGCGCCCGTCCAGTTCCGGCAAGGCGATGTGCATGGCCAGGTCACGGGCCCCGAGGCCCTGCTCGCTGGCCTGCCAGCCGGGCTCGTTGTCTTGCGCGCAGATCGCCTGCAGCACCGGGATGTCGCGGCGGAACGGGCGCAGATGAGGTTGCTCGGGGCTGGACTGGGCGAAGCCGGTGGTGTTGATGATCAGCGCCGCGTCGGTTTCGTCCAGCCAGTCCTCGACCTGGGCCAGGCAGCCGGCCTCCTTGAGGCTGGCGACGGCGATCGGCAACGGATTGAGCCCGGCGCCGGCCAGGCGCTCGCAGAACACATCGATGAACGCGGTATTCGCTGCCTGCAGGTGCGAGCGGTAGAACAGCACCGGCACCACCGCTTGCGCGGGCTGCCAGTCGGCGCGCCAGTGGGCCAGTTCGGCCTCGGCCTGGCGCGGGTGATACAGGCTGGTACGCGGCAGTTGCCGTGGCTCGTCCCAGGGATAATCGCGCCCCAGCCAGAGACTGGCCAGGCAGTTGAACAGGTTCAGGGCGTTGGCCTTGCCCCCCTGGCGCAGGAAGTGCCAGAGACGCTCGGCCGTTGCGTCGGTGACGCTGCCCAGGCGGGTCAGTTCCGGGTCCGGACGGTCATCGCCCGGGACCAGGATCAGCTGCACGCCACGGGCAGCCAGCTCCACCAGTTGCTCGACGCCATAGCGCCAGTAACCGATGCCGCCGTGCAGCGACACCAGGATCACCTTGGCATGGCGCAGCACCTCATCGACATACAGGTCCACCGACGCATGGTTCTGCACCTGCATCGGGTTGGCCAGGCGCAGGCTGGGGTAGTCGGGCGGCAGGTCGCGGGCGGTTTCCGCCAGCAGCGCCAGGTGCGAGTCGCCGCTGCAGAGGATCACCAACTCGGCCGGGGTCTGGCCGAGGTCGGCAATGCTGTCGTCCGGCACGAAGCCGCCGGGCTGGGTCCGCAGCAGGTGCATGGATCAGGCGCCCAGGGCCGCGCGCAGACGGGCTTCCAGGGCCGCGGCATCGAGTTCCTGGCCGATCAGCACCAGGCGGGTGATGCGCGCTTCGTCACTGCGCCAGGCACGATCGAAGTGCTTGTCGAAACGGCTGCCCACGCCCTGGATCAACAGGCGCATCGGCTTGCCGGGGATCGCCGCGAAGCCCTTGATGCGCAGGATGCCGGTGTCGGCCACCAGTTGGGTCAGGGCATCGAGCAGCAGGCTTTCGTCGGCTTCGGGCAGGTCGAGGGAGATGGAGTCGAAGGCGTCGTGATCATGGTCGTCGTGATCGTCGTCGCCGTCATGGTGCGAATCGTGGTGGGTGCGCCGGCCATCGATATGCGCTTCCGCCTCGGCCCCCAGGCCCAGCAGCACTTCCAGCGGCAGCACGCCCTTGCTGGCCTCGATCACCTTCACCGCCGGCGGCAGTTCTTCCTGCACTTCGGCGCGCACCGCGGCCAGGGCTTCAGGGGCGATCAGGTCGGCCTTGTTGAGGACCACCAGGTCGGCGCTGGCCAACTGGTCGGCGAACAGCTCATGCAGTGGCGATTCGTGGTCCAGGTTCGGGTCCAGCTTGCGCTGGGCGTCCACCTGCTCGGGGAAGGCGGCGAAGGTGCCGGCGGCCACGGCCGGGCTGTCGACCACGGTAATCACCGCGTCGACGGTGCAGGCGTTGCGGATTTCCGGCCACTGGAAGGCCTGCACCAGCGGTTTCGGCAAGGCCAGGCCGCTGGTTTCGATGAGGATCTGGTCGAGGTCGCCACGGCGCGCCACCAGCTCGCGCATCACCGGGAAGAACTCTTCCTGCACGGTGCAGCACAGGCAGCCGTTGGCCAGTTCGTAGACGCGGCCGTTGGCCTCTTCCTCGGTGCAGCCGATGCTGCATTGCTTGAGGATCTCGCCGTCGATGCCCAGCTCGCCGAATTCGTTGACGATCACCGCGATGCGCCGGCCATTGGCGTTGTCCAGCATGTGCCGCAGCAGCGTGGTTTTGCCCGAGCCGAGAAAGCCGGTGACGATGGTGACGGGGAGTTTGGCCAGTGTTTTCATGTCGGATGCCCTTGGCAGGATGGCGGGCATGCGGGACGGGAGCCGGGTGCCTGACACCCGGGCGCGTTCGCCACCGGATCACCCCGCCCGGTTGTATGTGGAAACTGTCCGAGGCAGGTCTCCTGGCTCGCGCTGTGCCCGAAGGGCGGCTTCGACGCCTTCCCGCCTCGGTTGTCGGCAGTGGCAATGGTCGATGGATCAGCACTTACAGTTGCGGGGGCAGCCGCGGAATGGCCTTTGGCAAAGCGCACCGCGTTCCCGTCTTAGCTCCGGCCAGCGCCGGAGAACCTCGAAGCGGCAAGGCTACGCAGTGCTCCGGAGCCGGTCAACCGCTGTATTGACGGATGTCAACGCGCGTGATTTCCTAACGCGATTCGTTTGGGTGCCTTTTTTATTACAAGGTGAAACGGGAAACCGGTGCGTCGCAGCCTCCACAGGGTGTCGACAAGGCCGGTGCTGCCCCCGCAACGGTAAGCGAGAAAAGCGTCTTGACCACTGTGCCAGCCGTACGGCATGGGAAGGTGACGCTCCCCGGCTGAAGTCCGCTTCCGCCCTCGCCAGCCCGGAGACCGGCCCAACGCAGACTTTGACACAACCCGCGGTGGGCGGGCGCTGTTGCACCCCCTGGGCGACTCCGCGCAGGGGTTTCGCGCGCTTGCCTGTTGCCGACAACACCCAGAGGAAAGCGCCATGCCCGTCTCCACCACCGCCCGTCACGCCGTCGCCACACCGACGACCCTCAGCCAGCGCATCGTCGCCGCCGTCAGCGCCTCGGTGCTGGGCCTGTGCCTGGTCTATTTCGCCGGGTTCTCGCACATCGAAGCGGTCCACAACGCCGCCCACGATACCCGCCACAGCGCCGCTTTCCCTTGCCACTGAGGCCCGACCGCATGTTCACTCGCATCGCCCGCACCGCCGGTTTCACCGGCCTGCTCGCCGCCCTGCTGCTGACCCTGCTGCAGAGCTTCTGGGTCGCACCGCTGATTCTCCAGGCGGAGACCTACGAGAACGCGGCGCCGGCCGCCGCCCAGGAACACCAGCACGCCGACGCCGCCGCGGCTGCCGACGGTCATCACCATGACGAAGAAGCCTGGTCGCCGGAAGATGGCTGGCAGCGCGTGCTGTCCACCACCGGCGGCAACCTGGTGGTCGCGGTCGGCTTCGCTCTGCTGCTGGTCGCCATGTACACCCTGCGCACCCCCGCCAGCATTGGCGCCGGCGCCCTCTGGGGCCTGGGCGGCTTCGCCGTGTTCTGCCTGGCGCCGAACCTCGGCCTGCCACCGGAGCTGCCGGGCACCGCCGCCGCCGACCTGGCCCAGCGCCAGTTCTGGTGGGTCGGTACCGCCGCGGCCACCGCGGTGGGCCTGGCGCTGATCGCCTTCGCCGGCAACTGGGTCCTGAAAGCCGCAGGCCTGGTGCTGCTGGTGATCCCCCACGTGATCGGCGCGCCGCAGCCGGAAGTCCACGAAAGCCTGGCGCCGGAAGCCCTGGAAACGCAGTTCATCATCGCCTCGCTGCTGACCAATGCCGGCTTCTGGCTGGCCCTGGGCCTGCTCAGCGCCTGGCTGTACCGGCGTCAGGCGGCCTGATGCCCTTCCCGCCCGGCGTCATCCCGCTGTACGCCGGGCTGGGCTGTCGCCGTGGCATCCCGGCCAGTGACCTGGCCGGTCTGCTGCGCGACGTGCTGCAGGCCCATGACCTGCCGCGCGCCGCACTGGCCGGACTGGCCAGCATCGATCTCAAGCGCGGCGAGCCCGGCCTGCTGCAATTGGCCGAAGAGCTTGTCCTGCCCCTGCACTTCTACAGCGCCGCGCACCTCGCCGCATTCACCCCGCGCCTGAGCCATCGTTCGGCCACGGCCTTTCGCCACAGCGGCTGCTATGGCGTCGCGGAAAGCACTGCCCTGGCCCTGGCCGAGCAACTTGGCGGCGCCCCGGCGCAACTGCGGGTCGAACGTCACGTGCAGGGCGACATGACCCTGGCATTGGCCTGGATACCCGCTTCTGGCGGATAATCCGCCGCCTTCCGTTCAGAGACTGCGCAATGACCGTCTATTTCATCGGTGCCGGCCCCGGCGATCCGGAGCTGATCACCGTCAAGGGCCAGCGCCTGATCCGCCAGTGCCCGGTGATCATCTACGCGGGTTCCCTGGTGCCCGCCGCGGTGCTCGAAGGGCACAGCGCCGCCAGCGTGATCAACAGTGCCGAACTGCACCTGGAGCAGATCATCGAGGCGATCCGCACGGCCCACGCGCAAGGCCACAACGTGGCCCGCGTGCACAGTGGCGACCCGAGCCTGTATGGCGCCATCGGCGAGCAGATCCGCCATCTGCGCGAGCTGGGCATTCCCTACGAGATCGTCCCCGGGGTCACCGCCACCGCGGCCAGCGCCGCCCTGCTGGGCTGCGAACTGACCCTGCCGGACATCGCCCAGAGCGTGATTCTCACCCGCTTCGCCGACACCTCGCCGATGCCGGAAGGTGAAGCGCTGGCCAGCCTGGCCAGCCACAAGACCACCCTGGCGATTCACCTCGGCGTGCGTCACCTGGCCAGAATCGTCGAGGAACTGCGCCCGCATTACGGTGGCGACTGCCCCATCGCCGTGGTCCACCGCGCCACCTGGCCGGACCAGGACTGGGTGCTGGGCACACTGGACGATATCGTCGAACTGAGCGCGGCCAAGGGTTTCCGGCGCACCGCGCTGATCCTCGTGGGACGGGTGCTGGCCAGCGATACGTTCAGCGAGTCGGCGCTCTATCGCGCAGGGCATGCGCACCTGTACCGCCCCTGAAACATATTGCATTGCCCTTGGGGCGCCTGCACATTAGCGCGACGACCACCCTTGAAAGGACCGCCCCGATGCTGGAACTTCGCCCCTGTTGCGAATGCTGTGCCACGCCACTGCCCGGCGACAGCCGCGACGCGATGATCTGTTCATTCGAATGCACCTACTGCCGCAACTGCGCCGAACACACCCTCAAGGGCCAATGCCCGAACTGCGGCGGTGAACTGCAGCCACGCCCGACGCGGGTGGGCGAGAAACTGGCGAAGAACCCGGCGACGACCCAGCGCACGGTGAAGGCCGAGGGCTGTCCGGTGCATTGAGCTCCGGCGTTCCTTATTGATCCAGCGGGGCCGGCGTGGGAGCGGATTTATCCGCGATTGGGCGCGAAGCGGCCATAAAACCTGTATTGGGGGGTGTCAGAAGAACCCAGGATTCAGGATTTACGACGGCTGCGCCGCCGATCGCGGATCAATCCGCTCCTACACCAATCCCACAAGTGGCGCGGCGCACGACTCATCCTGTACAGGGCATCCATGCCCACCATCCCGAATCCCGAGATTCAATGCGCCTGCATCTTGCTCTTGATGAACCCCGCCACCCAGGTCAGCACCGCGCCGCCGGCGCCGCCGCCGATCACGCTGCTGATGATCGCTGGAAGATCCAGGGAACCCTCGGCCCCGGCCTGAGCCAGGGATTGATCGCCGGTGAGCGTGGCCAGGATCTGCCCCACCACCACACCGCCCACACCGCCAAGAATGGAATTGAGCAGCGGCCCGAGGCCGTGCTTGGTCATACCTGCCGCATTGCCGCCTACCACACCACTGATGACCTGCACGGCCAGACTGATGATATCCATCGCAAATGCCCTCTGTAGCGCCTGAAATGACGACTCGCGTGCGGGCTACTACGGATACGGCACTACCACCGGGCATTGGAGACGTCGTGGTCCGACCAACGACGGCAAGCTGTTGCGGATATCCGACAGTATATGTAGGACTTTTCAGTTACGCGAATGACGTGCCACGGCTCAGGGCCTGACGTTCTTCAACTCGTTGAGCAAGCCCAGCAGCGCCTGCAGTTTCTCGTCGCCGAACTGTTCGAGGATGCGCTGGTAGTTGCGCTCCATGTCCTCGCTCATGTCGACGAAGCACTGCTGGCCCTGCTCGGTGAGGCCGACGAAGACCCGCCGCTGGTCCTGCGAGGACTTCTTGCGACGCACCAGGCCATCGCGCTCCAGGCGGCTGAGCACGCCGGTCATGCTGGGCTTGAGGATGCACGCCTGCTCGGCGAGCTGATGGCTTTCCAGCTCGCCCTGCTGGCGCAGGATGCGAATCACCCGCCACTGCTGTTCGGTCAGGCCGTGTTCGTTGAGGGAGGGACGGAAGAAGGCCATGGTGGCCTCGCGGGCTTGCAACAGGGTCAGGGTCAGGGAAGGTCTTGGAATGGGCATGATCAGGCTGTTGTCGACGGTGATTGCGCAGCTTAAGAGCGGGGCTTTCGTGTCGCAAGGGCCATCATGGGCATGGTTTCCCGATCGTCAAATATATTGAACTGAAGCGCCAGGTAAAAATCACATTTCTGCTTGGTAAATCAGCCAGTTAAACGATAAATCCAAGGTTTAACGTTAAAAAATACGGACACAAACAGCTTATTCCGCTTGATATATTTAACGGCTCTGGCAAGCTATGGGCAGGTTTCGACCGGGAATCGACGTTCGCGTGCAACCCGGCAGTGCTCGAAACCTCAGGCAGTACCAGGTCCGCACCGGTGCGCCTGCACAACAATGACAGGCTGCGCCTGTCCCAAGGTGACATATGCCCAACAGCAACATTGGCAATAAGAATCAGAAATCCCGCAAACCCGTGGTCCTGATGACCATGGGCGCTCAAGAGCGCAAGGGTCACGACTATCAGGTGATGACCCACAAGTACATCGTGCCGCTGGTGGAACACGCCGGCTGCGTCCCGGTCCTGGTGCCGACCTGCTGTGGCATCGAAGACCTCGAACAGTACCTGGACATGGCTGACGGCGTTTACCTCACCGGTGCCGGGAGCAACATCGACCCTGCCCTCTACGGCCAGGAAAACCAGACCCCCGGCAAAGCCCAGGACCGCGACCGCGACCTGTTCGACCTGCCGCTGGTGCAACTGGCGATCGCCCGTGGCCTGCCGATCTTCGGCATCTGCCGCGGCATGCAGGAAATCAACGTGGCGCTGGGTGGCGACATCTACCAGAAGGTCTACGCCGAACCCGGTTTCAACGACCATCGGGAAAACCCGGAAGATCCGGTGGACGTGCAGTACGCCCCTTCGCACAGCGTGCGCCTGAAACCGGGCAGTTGGCTGCGCGACCTGCTGCAGAGCGACGAGATCCGCGTCAACTCGCTGCATGGCCAAGGCCTGAAAACCCTCGGCGACGGCGTCGAACCACTGGCCCATGCCGAAGACGGCCTGGTCGAGGCGATCCACGCCCCGAGCCTGTCGCCCTTCCTCTTCGCCGTGCAGTGGCACCCGGAGTGGCAGGCGGCGCAGAACCCGGATTCGGTGCGGATGTTCGAAGCCTTTGGCGAAGCCTGCCGCGCCCAGGCGGGCAAGAAGCAGCAGAGCAAGACTCAAAGCATTGCTTGAGAATTAAATCGTGAAACATTGATTTAAAAGAAATAAACGGCCGTATCGAAGCAAGCCTCGATACGGCCTTTTTATTTCTTAAAATACTTTCATATTCATCTGTATCAGATTGATTTTTAACGATAAAAATCATTCGAGAATTCACTTCAACATGACCGACTACGGAATCGCGTCCATCCGGGGCTCCATCTGCGCCGGCTCCATCAGATTCCCCTCGATCTGCCCCGACAACGACCAGACCCCGGCCATCACCCCGGTGGCATGGTTCTCCATCAGGTTCTGCCACTCCTCGTTCAACGCCACGTTGAGGATCACCCGCAGTTGCTCGACCATCTCCGGCCGATCGCTCTCGTGCATCATGGCGCCAATCCCGGCCGAGGCCAGGGAGATCGCCATCCCCGCCGCCTTGCCCACCGCCGCCGCCACCGCGCTGAGTGCGCCACGGGGGGCCAGGGTCGCCTCGAGACGGGTGCTGGCCTTGCTCGCCACCGAGGACAGGCCGTTGTCCGCTGCCGAAGCGTTGGCCGCGGCAGCCCGGCGAATGTTCTCGTCCAGGGCCAGCCACGCCGGCAACTTTATCAACGGCCGCGCCGCCAGCAGTTGCCGCAGGCTGGCGTCCCGCGCCGCCGGCGGGCCCAGGGCGATGGCGGGAATGCGCTGCAGATGCAGGGCGAACTGATCGGGGGCCGGGCGATAGCGCTGCTGTATCCCCGCCAGTTGCTGGCCGAGCAACTGCACATAGAGTTCGGTGGCGCGCTCGCGGATCAGGTCGGGGTTGATCTGCTCGGCCACCGGCTCCAGCACCCGCTCGCGGTAGGCCTCCTGCAGGTACAGGGCCAGGCGGTTGTCGCCCTGCGCATGCTCGCGGTCCTGGCTCATCTTGTACCAGGCCACCTTGAGGGTCAGCCATTGCTGAGTCCAGTAGCCGGTGAACCAGGGAATGAAATTCGCCTCGGTGTGCTTCTGCACTTCCTCGCGCCACACACGCATCGAGCGCCGGGCATAATCGCCGGCGGAACCGGCGGCGCCACGAGACGCCATGACGATCTCGCGATCGACCTGCTGCCAGGCCGCGGGCGACAGCACCACCGGCGGGATTTCCGCCACACGCGGGGACGAACTGCAGGCGGCCACCACCAGCAGTGCCAGCAACAACGCGAGATTCAACAGAGGCCGGACCACGACCGCACCCCGCCAGCAACGAGGGACCTTCCCCGAGTATAGGAAGCGCCACCCGGCGCCGATCTAACTTCTGGCGATATCAGCCAGCGGCCATTGCCCCAGGGCTGGATAGCGGCCCCTGGAGGATTCGTAGAGCACGAACTCGCGCGCGTTCCAGTGAAACCCCGGCGCCTGCGCCGTTTCCGGCACGCCATCGCGAAAATCGCGCATCAGGGTCAGGTGCGGACGAAACTCCCGCGGGTCGACCAGGAAACCCAGGGGCGACATCGCCTCCTGCAAGCCGTAGACCCAGCGCAGCAACGCCGCCGGCGCGTGCTCCGCGGTAAGCACCAGGGCCTGGCTTCGGCGCCACACTTCCAGGCGATCGAGCACCAGCGGTTCCAGGCGCTCCAGCGGCCGCAAACGCGCGGCGGCTTCAAGGATCGCGGGCAACTGCGTCACCCCCACCGAGCCAAGGAACATCAGGGTCAGGTGGAAATTCTCGGTCGCCACCGGCCGCCCGCTGCGCAGCCGCAACTCGCCGCGCCAGCGGGACAGCGCCCGGCCCTGCTGCGGCGTGCAGGGCAAGGCGAAGAACAGGCGCTTGAACGGTTCGTTCGGGCCGGCTTCGTTGCTGCTCATGGGCATTCCCCCCTTCGTGGTCATGGGCAAGCGTGCATTGACCTGTGACCTGAAACAAGACGTTGCGATCCGCGACGTTTATCCTCGTCCCTGTCCTCGCCTGAAGAAAGGAGTCCCCATGAGCCTGGAACTACGTGCCGCCACACCGGCGGATGTCGAAACCCTGTTCGCGATCCGCACCAGCGTCGTGCAGAACCATCTGTCCCGCGAGCAGATGGCCGAACTGGGCATCACCCCCGAAGCGCTGGTGTCGATTCTTGCAGCAGAGCCCTGCGCCTGGATTGCCGAGGTCGACGGCGCGGCCGCCGGCTTTGCCATGGTCGATAGCGAGATTGGTGAGGTATTCGCCCTGTTCATCCGCCCGGAGTTCGAGGGATTGGGCATTGGCCGGGCCTTGCTGGCCCTGGCCGAGGCCTGTCTGTTCCAGCGCCACGAACGGATCTGGCTGGTCACCGACGGCAACCCGCAGGTGCGCGCCAACGGTTTCTACCAGCGCCTGGGCTGGCACCAGGTGGCGCGGGTGGACGCACGGGATGTGCGCTTCGAGAAGCAGCGCTGAAACGCGAAATTGCCCAGGACTCTGCAGGCACTTGCCTCACGGAGTCACTGGGCCCGACAAGGGCAGCGCACCCTCACACCGGTGAAATCGTCCCCAGCGCGCCAATCACGATCGCCAGCACCAGAAACCCGAACAGAAAAATCGCCATCTTGCCCATCACAGCCTCCACTTACCGATGACCACGGCGATCACCACCCAGGTGATCAGCCGGTCAGACAGCCCGGACCGGGAGCGCCCGCTCCGTCCTGGGGCCGTCTGCATGGGGCCTATTGTCGATAAGCAGCTGTTTGCATAACAGCGTCAGAAAGCACTGAAAAATACGGATCAGATTCAGAAGCGGAAGTGCCCCACCATCACATGCAACTGGTTGCTCAGGTGGCTCAGCTCGGTACTGGCGGCGGAAATTTCCGCGCTGGCGGTGGCCGATTCCTCGGCGGTCTCGCGCACCCGGGTCACGCTCTGGTTGATTTCCTCGGTCACCGCCGCCTGCTCTTCCGCGGCGGTGGCGATCAGCTCGCTCATCTGCTGGATATTCGAGACCTGGCGGGTGATGTGCTCCAGCGCCATGCCGGTGTCGCGCACGCCATTGACCGAGGCATTGGTCTGCTCCAGGTTGGTCTGCATCATCCCGGTGCTTTCGTTGGCGATCTGCTGCAGCGTGATGATCAGTTGCTCGATCTCGCTGGACGACGCCTGGGTGCGCTGGGCCAGGTTGCGCACCTCGTCGGCGACCACGGCAAAGCCGCGCCCCGCCTCGCCGGCACGGGCCGCCTCGATGGCGGCATTGAGCGCCAGCAGGTTGGTCTGCTCGGCCACCGCCTTGATCACATCGAGAATCGCCCCGATGCGCCCGCATTCCTGCTGCAGACGGCCCAGGGACTCGGCGGAGATACCCACGCCACTGGCCATCGCTTCGATCTGCCGGATCGCCTGCTGCGACAGGGCCAGCACGCTGGTCACTTCATGATCGGCGCCCTTGGCGGCGCTGGCGGCTTCCTCGGAGTTGCGTGCGACTTCCTGCACGGTGGCGGCGATTTCGTTCATCGCCGTGGCCACCATGTCGGTCTCGTTGCGCTGGCTGTCGATGCCTTCGCGGGTGGTGCTGGTGATCGCCGCCAGTTGCGAGGCCGAGGCCGCCAGTTGCTGCGAGCCGCAGCCGATCTGCGAAATCACTTCGCGCAGGCTGCTGTTCATGGTGTCCAGCGCACGCAGCAGCACGCCCAGCTCATCGCCGCGCGCCGAGGGGATATCCACGGTCAGGTCGCCATTGGCGATACGCTGCGCGGCTTTCACCGCCTGGCGCAGCGGGTAGACGATCTGCCGGCTGATCAACAGGGCAACGATGATGCCGCAGACGATCGCCACCAGGGTGATCGCCGCCAGCAGCATGTGCATGCTCTTCACCTGTGCCGAAGCACGCGCCTCCTCGGCGTAGTACAGCGCGTTGGCGCCGTCCTGCAACTGCGAGAGCAACTGGTTGGCGGCGGTCAGCTCGGCCACCGAGCGGGCCTGGTCGCGCGCCTTGCCGTAGGCCTCGAGGCCGCTCTGGAGCTTCTCCGCGGCCACCAGGTCCTGGGCCGGCCAGCGCCCCTCGCGGGCATCCAGGACCAACTGGTCGAAGCCTTGCTTGAGTTTTTCGTGATGCTCCCGGTGCAGCGCCTGGTGACTGGCATCGCTGCTCAGGGCGAGGTTGTAGTTGGCCTCGCGGGTGAAGACGATCTCGTCGAACAGGCCACTGATGAAACTGATGCGCGCCAGCGATGCACTGCTGTTCTGCAGCCCGAAGCCGCCGAGCAGCGACAGCAGCAGGGCGAACACCAACAGCAGGCCAAAGCCGAGGCCCAGTTTGCGGGTAACGCTGAGGTTCTTCAGCGTGAATGCCTGTGACATACCTTTCTCCAACCTGTGAATTCACCCTCGCCGGTCCGCAGGTAACGGTGACCGGCACGTCCCTGAACATCCGGGAGTACTGTCGTGACGTCGAAGCCATTGGCGAGCCGAGCCGAGCCGATGCCGATGGCACAGGCCCTGGTGCACAGGAGTGTTCCGGAGGGGATTCACGCGCTGGGCATCCATGCGGCTCCCCAGGGGCGGGAAACCTCAATTTGCCCGGGCGTCCACTGCCCGGCATTCCCATACTTAAAGTAAGGGAATGGTACATCCGCAAACGATTGATCTCAATATGACACTAATGTCCGTTTGCCGCTATCGTCCCTCCCGCTCAGTTGCACGCTCCTACGCGGAATCCATCCAATCAATCGAAAGCGTGAAACAACCGCTCCAGCAACTGCGGCCGCCATTCCAGGTCGCCCAGCACCCGCTCCAGCAGGCCCTTGTGCGGCGCACCCGGCACCACCAGCAGCGAACGCCATTGCGCATTGACCGCCTCGTCGTACAGGCGTCGGGGGATTTCCAGTGGTATCACCTCGTCGTCGCCAGCGGCGATCACCAGCAGCCGCCCGCGATAACGCGAGAGGATGCCCCAGGCATCGCTGCCCTCCCAACTGCGCGGCTGGCGGATCAGCGCGGAAAACGCCGGACCGAAGGGCACGGCGTGGGCAGCGGCGTGATAGATGCCCGGCACCACCAGCACCAGGACCGACGGCTGCCAGGTTTCGCTCAGGCGCACGGCGTTGTACGCGCCCATGCTCGCGCCGATGATCGCCGTAGGCCGGCGCGTGGCCTCGATCACCGCACGGGCCTGCGCTTCCCGCTCGCGCAGCGACGAGCCCTCCTTGACCCCGCCGGTCAGGCCATGGCCGATGCAGTCGAAGGCGGTGGAACCGATACCGCGCTGCCAGAGCGCCTGGCGAACCCCGGCGAAGACGCCCAAATGCCCCTCTCCAGCGCCGTGGATCGCCAGCAGATGGGCGTCGCCGGCCCCCGGTCGGTGATCGACCTGCAGCCGCCGACCGGCATAACGCACTTCAATCCTCATGTAGCTCCTTCGCCGCCTGCGCCAGCAGCCAGTCCTGCACCAGCGCCAGGGTCGCCTCGTTGCGTGCCTTGCGCGGTGCCACCAGATAGAAACCCGCGTCCGCCCGCAGGACCTTGTCGAACACCCGCTGCAAGCGCCCCGCGTCGATATCGGCCTGGACGAACAAACGACTGGCCAGCGCCAGGCCCTGCCCCGCCACCGCGGCATCGATCGCCAGGCTGGTCTGGTTGAAGCGCAGGTTCTGCGCTGCCACCGGCAGGGCCTGGCCGAACACCTGCTGGCAGAACTGCGGCCAGGCGTTGTGGGCATCGTGCAGCAGCGCAAAGCGTTGCAGATCCGCAAGCGTAGCCGGCCGGCCCAGGCGCTCCAGCAAGGCCGGACTGGAGACGGCGACGATGCCCTGCTCGAACAGCAAGCGGGTCTCCAGCCCTGGCCCGAACGGCGGCTGGCCAAAGCGCACGGCCAGGTCCACCGCATCGGTGTGGAAGCTGGACAGGCGCTCGGTGGCCAGCACCCGCAGGTCGATATGCGGCCAGGCCGCGGTGAAATCGGGCAAGCGCGGAATCAGCCATTTCGAGGCAAAGGTCGGCGTCACGCTGATGGTCAGGTGCAGAGGTTCCGGGCGCAGCGCACGGGTGGCCTCGGCGATCAGCTCGAAGGCGCGGCGGATGCTGGCCTGATAGCCGCGCCCGGCATCGGTCAGCGCCAGGCTGCGCGGCAGGCGCTCGAACAGGCGGATCTCCAGGTCCGCCTCCAGCCCGCGGATCTGCTGGGCCACCGCGCCCTGGGTGACCCCCAGTTCCTCGGCGGCGCGACGGAAATTCAGCTGACGCGCCACCACTTCGAACACGCGCAGGGCATTGAGGGACGGCAAGCGTTCGGACTGTTCACTCATGACGATAGATTTTCTACAGGATCGAAGACATAAAACTGACTCTCTCGGCCAGCCTGATCGCTGCTAGCCTTGATCCAGCTTAAACCTTCAGACAGGAGAACGCGCAATGACAGTAGAAAAAGTGGCGATCATCACCGCCGGCGGCAGCGGCATGGGTGCGGCGGCGGCGCGGCGCCTGGCGGCGGACGGGTTCAAGGTCGGCATCCTCTCCTCCTCCGGCAAGGGCGAGGCTCTGGCGCGGGAGCTGGGCGGCATCGGCGTGACCGGCTCCAACCAGTCCGACGCCGACCTGCGCAGCCTGGTGGACCAGGTGGTCGCGCGCTGGGGGCGCATCGACGTGCTGGTCAACAGCGCCGGCCACGGCCCGCGCGCACCGATCCTGGAAATCAGCGATGAAGACTGGCACCGCGGCCTCGACACCTACCTGCTCAACGTGATCCGCCCCACCCGCCTGGTGACCCCGGTGATGCAGCGCCAGCGCGACGGCGTGATCATCAACATCTCCACGGCCTGGGCGTTCGAGCCGAGCGAGATGTTCCCCACCTCGGCGGTGTTCCGTGCGGGCCTGGCCTCCTTCAGCAAGATCTTTGCCGACACCTATGCCCGCGACAACCTGCGCATGAACAACATCCTCCCCGGCTGGATCGACAGCCTGCCGGCCACCGAGGAGCGTCGCGCCAGCGTGCCGCTGCAGCGCTACGGCAGCAGCGAGGAAATCGCCGCCACCGTGGCCTTCCTCGCATCCAAAGGGGCGGCGTACATCACCGGGCAGAATCTCCGGGTTGACGGTGGGATCACCCGCTCGGTGTGACTCACAGCCACATCCTTTTTCACGGAACAGGGCTTTCGGGCCCTGCCTCTGCCGATATCTCGTAGTACTTTTCTTTAACCATAAGTAGGGCCATTCGGAAAATATTGAAGTCCATCCATTTCGCCTTGCCCCTCCGCGCCCGCCTGGTCCAAGTTGCCCGGCGTCGCGCGGCAGAGCTCTTCTGCGAGGACTGAGGAAGCGCCGTGCGTGCTCCCCGGTTCAGTTGCGACAGCGCACTGGACCCATTTGCCACGGATCGACTTCCCATGTTCGGAAAAAATCCCTACGACCTGCGCGTCCGCGACCTGGACGACAAGTTCCTCGACGTCTACGCCTTCGAGGGCCAGGAGTACCTGAGCAAGCCCTTCCGCTACACCATCCGCTTCACCTGCGGCGAGCCGCGGGAGGTGTTCAACGGCGTCGTCAGCATGACCCAGGAGCAGTTCCTTGCGCGCAACGAGCGCAAGAACTCGCCGCTGGACCTGGACATGCCCAGCATCCTCAACCGCACCGCGCGTTTCGCCATCTATGGCAAGCCGCCGAAGGTGTTCGCCTGGCGGATCAAGAACGAGATCCATGAACCGTTGCGCGAGCTGTTCGGCCTGATCACCGGCTTCCGGCGCATCGGCGGCTCGGTGGACGAGGGGCACTACGAGATCACCCTGGAGCCGCGCCTTGTGCGCCTGGCCCGAGGCAAGCGCTATCGGATCTTCCAGCATCAGTCGGTGCCGCAGATCGTCCGGCAGATCCTCGAGGACCATGGCTTCTTCGTGAACAGCGCCTTCCGGTTCGACCTCAAGCGCGAATACCCGCGGCGCCGGCAGGTGATGCAGTACGGTGAGAGCGATCTGGCATTCATTGAGCGGCTGCTGGCGGAAGTCGGCATCTGGTACCGCATCGTCTTCGTCTCGGAGCTGAAGGTCGACCAGGTGCGCTTTCATGACTGGCAGTGCCACCTGGACTTTGGTGTCGAACTGCCTTGCCTGACCCCCAGCGGCCTGTCCAGCAGCGATGCCGATGCGGTGTGGCAGCTGCGCACGCAGCACCAGGTGGTGGAAAAGGAGGTGTTCTTCCGCACTTACGATCCGCGCCAGGCCAATCTGCGGCTGCAGGGCGAAGTCAGCCGGCCGCCGGGTTTTTCGCTTCCCGAGATCCGTTATGGCGAAACCTATGAATACGCCATGCCCTACACCGAAATGGGCACGCAGACGATGCATGGCTATGGCGCGGAAACGGAGTCCGGGCATTTCTTCGCGCGGCTGAGTCAGGAACGCAGCCTCAACCAGCGCGTCCTGCTGAGCGGCACCACCTGCAGTCCGACCCTGATGCCGGGGCAGGTCCTACGGGTAACCGGGAATGCGCCGCAGGATTTCGCCAACCGGGTGCTGGTCCACACCATCGATGTCAGGGGGGCGCGCAACAAGCTGCACACGGTCGAGTTCAGCGGCATTCCCTACGACGAATACATCTGCTTCCGACCGCAGCTCAAGCCCAAGCCGAGCATCAGCGGCACGCTGCCGGCACGTATCACCAGCCAGAACGACGACGATCTCTACAGCCATATCGATGACGAGGGGCGCTACCGGGTCAGGTTTCTGTTCGACCGGGACGAATGGGATGCCGGCAAGGAAAGCGTCTGGTTACGCCTGGCCCGACCCTATGCCGGTGCCACCTACGGTCTGCACCTGCCGCTGGTGCAGGGCACGGAAGTGGCGGTGGCTTTCGAGCAGGGGGATCCGGACCGGCCCTACATCGCCCATGCGCTGCACGACAGCCAGCATCCCGATCACGTCGCCAACCGCAACAACCGACGCAACGTGCTGCGGACGCCGGCCAACAACAAGCTGCGCATGGAGGACGAACGCGGGCAGGAGCACGTCAAGCTCAGTACCGAGCACAGCGGCAAGAGCCAGTTGAACCTGGGGCACCTCGTGGACAGCCAGCGCAAGCCCAGGGGTCAGGGCGCCGAGTTGCGCAGCGACGGCCATGGCGTGTTTCGCGCGGGCAGCGGCCTGTTCCTCACGGCCGACAAGCAGACCAAAGCCCAGGGCGACATGCTCTCCATGCCGGAAGCCATCGGCCAGCTCGAAGAGGCCCTGCTGCGCGTCCAGACCCTGGCGCGCAACGCCGCGGCAGCGGGCGCCCAGGAGGTGGACAGCAGCGTTCCGGAGCACCTGAAGACGGCGCTCAGCCAGTTGAAGGAAGCGGGTTTCCTGGTTTCCGCCCCGGCGGGCATGGCACTGGTCACGCCGGAACATGTGCAACTCTCTGCGGGGCGCACCCTCAACGGTGTCAGCACCGACACCGAGTTCAGCGCAGTGAAGAACTTCACCGTCGCCGCCGGCCAGGCCATCGGCCTGTTCGCGCAGAAGCTCGGCCTGAAGTTCTTCGCCAACCAGGGCCCGGTGGCCATCCAGGCGCAGAACGACCGCATGGACCTGCTGGCGCGGCAAGGCCTGGACATCACCAGCAGCGAAGACGAGATCCGCATTACCGCAAAGAAGAAGATCACCCTCAACTGTGGCGGCAACCACATCACCCTGGCCCCCTACCGCATCGAGATCGGCTCGCCGGGCGATATCGAGATCAAGACGCCGCACTTCGCCTACATCGGCGCCCCCGGCCGCGTGAAAAACCCGCTGCCCGACCTCGCCGAACGCCTGCCCGACGCCCCGCGCCGCCTGGCGCTGAACTTCTTCGACGCCAATGCCAGACCGGTGCCGGGGGTCGGCTACACCCTGAGCTTCGAAAACGGCCAGGTGCTCGAAGGCACCCTGGATGACAAGGGCCACGCCGAGCACCTGATCGCCACCGACGGCGCGGCGCGGGTGACGTATCGCTTGCCGGAGCCGGAGGAGGATGCAGCCTGGCCGACCTATGACGAGCTCTACGGCAGCTTCCCGGAGACCGAAGCCAGCAAGGAGACCCCATGAACGAAAACATGCAGAACGCCTTGGCCTTCTTCAGCCCCGCCCCGCAGGGATGGTTCCATGACGCACAGAGGCGGGTCGAAGCCGGCGGCGTCTGGTTGTGGGAAACCTTGCAGGGCGACTTCCACGACAATCCCACCACCGCCCAAGTGGTCACCGGCACGGTGATTTCCATGATCCCGTTGGTGGATCAGATCTGCGATGTCCGCGATTTCGTCGCCAACTGCCGGGCGATCGATGAAGACCCGGACAACACCGCGGCCTGGGTGGCACTGGTGGTGACGCTGGCCGGGACCTTGCCGGTGCTGGGGTCGTTGGCCAAGGGTTGCTACAAGGTGATGTATTACCGCAAGCAGGTGAAGTTCCAGGAAAAACGCCTCGCCCATCACAAGGAAAACAAGGATGTCGGCAGGACGCCGGATGAGTTCGAGGCGCCGCTGCGCCGACTGACCCAGCATCTGGACAGTGCCCCGGTACGAAAGACACTGAGCTGGATGCGAATTCACAGCCCTTATCAATACATGGCCGAAAAGCTCGACGTACTGCGCCAGGTGCTCGATTCGGCTGGAGTGCTGAAGGCAATGCAACAGATGCGCGAGGTTTCGCAGAAGTTGCTTGAGCGCGCAGCGAAATGGGGGCCGGAAAGCATAAAGGCACCGATTCGACAGACCATCGAGCTGATTGACAGAACCGTCGGCAGAGCCGGAGCGCACCTCAAAGGCCTGGATGAAACGGCTGAGTATCTGGAGGGGTTGGCTAACCGCTTGCGGGTGGAGGCAGACAAGGCTTATCGCGCACGGCCGGGGGAGAATAATCATGTTCTTGGGCAGCGTGGATCTGCCGAACTGCAGTTGTTCGAGAACAAGCAGCCGAATTGGGTGGACAATGATGCAAAAATGCAATTTAAACCTTTAAAAAAGGTTCCTGAAATTGTCCCCAGCAAGATAAGCGACGGCTGGCCAGATGTAACAAAAAACTTTGACACCTTTGATAACAGCATGCGAGCAGCAACTGTCGCTCCGGGTGAACGTCTTTACCGAGTGGTTGACCCAAACTCCTCTGACAACTCTTTTTTCTGGATGCGAGAAAAAGAATTTCATCAGCTCTCGTCAAAATCCGAATGGCGCCGAAATTTTTCCGTCTGGAAGCATTGGAACGAGAACGGGGAGTTTGTGACATACACAGTACCCAGGGATAGAACTTTAAAAGTATGGGAAGGCAGAGCAGCTTCGCAGCAGTTCGATTCTTCGTCCAAATACACGCTTCAGGGTGGCCGTGAACAAATATTCGTGAACACCAAGGATTTAGACACAGCACATATAAGCGCACGGAAACGTACTGGATGGGGCTACGATGACGGAACAGGTGATATTGATCTGGACCCTTCAAAGCCTTTCCTTGGGCTGCCAGAATTGACGCACAAATGGTATCCACAATAAGGAAAAAACAATGGCAGTCTTGCACCCGATTGAATGCTATCTACTGGAGCATTTTACTTCCGCCGAATACATAGCTAAAACGCGCGACGCGGTCATTCGACTTATTGATGCGCATGAAATAGCTTTTGCAAGGCATCAGAGCGAGCTTGAACCTCGTGTACGTAGCCAGCCGACTTGGCAACAAGGCGACATAGTATGGGGAACACGAGTACTACCTAATATCCGCCCCGCCAGGGAGCGGTATATAAAGTCACATATTGATCGCACACATAATGACCCAATGTGTTTTAGCCGTATCGGAAATACACTATCGAATTGGAATCGCGGAATTTGCGAATTCTGGGATGGGTGGATGACAGAGAAAGAGAAAGAGCAGATTTCAAAAGCCAAGGCTACAGCGTCAAAACTGGATCTTGCTTTAGGAGCCAGCATTAACGGAAGTTGGGAAGAAGGCGACTTGACTTACGGAGGTGTGAGTCATTTTTACAGCAGGTCAGATTTTCCCTCTGCTATACCACGGTACGAACTGGATCCATCTATTCGAATCGAAAAATATGCCGAGATCAAGGAAATGGGGATCTATCTGCCAGACGTTGACTTCGCGCCAGCACGTTTTCTATATCCAAACGGGTCTCGGAGAGCTATCGAAGCAGTTCAAGGAATACGCCGGAGCGACTATATCTGCGAGATGACAGGTAAACGCTCTCATGCATGGATAGAAAGTCGCGATGTCGAAACAACCTGGACCCTCATCCGCAAAGTCAAAGGCGAATTCATCCTGATCCCCCCCGAGGGGCACTTCCCACAGGGCGTTCCAGGTGAGCTCTACAACTGGCCTTCTCGCGAGAATTACTACGTCGAGCGCCGCAACAGACGCCCTACCTTCCGGATGTCAGGCGACCGCGTGCCATGTGCCGGACTCTGGAGTATCGCGGAAGGAAACAAGAGCGGTCATGTAACGCTCCAGACCGATCAGATCCTGCCTGACCACCAAGGCAAACCTGTCAGGTGGATTCTCAATCATCGCCCTGACGGTGGAGAGCTTGAGGAGTTGATACCTGACTACGAATAGCTTTCTTTTTCTTATCCGGTGAATCCCGATGCACAGGAGTTGCTGACGTCGCAGCGCTTCAGCGAACGCCGGTTTCAGCAGTTCATGACATTGCCAATCCTCACCCACCCGGAACCTGATGCCCCATGCCCGTTCGCCTGTACGACATACCCCCGTTCCAACCACGCCCGCCCTTCCCTCACTTCATTCCCTGGACACTGTTCCTGCTGCTCTGTCTGTCGATTGCCATGACGCTGTCCTACACCCCTCAGGAAGACGACACGGTGGTCCTCGACCCGGACTGGAAAATCTCGCTGATGAAAGCCCTGATCGTGTGGATGTCGGCGTTGATCCTGCGAATGGCCTGCTACTCCTGGGTCTTCGACCGTACCCAGGCAGAGAACGCGGACAACCAAGCCTACCGACAGGTGGCGATACGGATAGGCCAGCGCTGCCATGACGTGCTCGCCGTCAGCCTGCACACAGCCTTGCGCCCGGAGGGCGGGAACGCGGCCGAGCTGCAACGGGAGGCGCTCGCTCGCGGTGACAAGGCCCTGAAAACCCAGGCCGACTGGCAAGCCTCGGAAGAAGGCAGTCGCCATAGCCGACTACCGGTGTTGCCTGGCGACACGGCGCAGGCCCTGCTCGAACGCACCCTCCGGCAGGGTCTTGCCGACATCGCGCCAACACTGGCGCAACTGCCGGAAGACACGCCGCTGCGGGTGCTGCGCGAAATCGACAGCAGCATCGACGAGGAACAATGTGAAGCACTCTGGCAAGACGCCTGGGCTGCCTCGGGCATCCGCCAAGCCGTTTCGTACAGCGACGAACGCGGGCTTGCGGTGGTGGATAAACGCCTGGATGAAGATGCCAAGCCCACTGCACTGCTGCTGGTAGTGGCGGGTCGGATTGCGCCGGAGGCCGTGGCCGACTCCGCCGAATCACTGGCCTTGCTGTTGCTGGCAGACGCGCGACAGCAGATCACCCTGCCCTCTCTCGCCCGTCTGCATCGACCGGAGCTGGAATGTGAAACGAGCAGCAACGACCTGTCCCGTACCCTGCTCCAGGCCCTGGACTGGGCGCCGCTGGACGCTCAGGCCATTCGCCATTTATGGGTGGCGGGTCGTCCTGCGCAGCGCAACGGCGACTTCAACCAGTTGCTGGTCGACACCTCGCTGCTCAAGGAGGATCACGCAGCACTGCATGACATCGACGCTTTCCTCGGCCAACCGGGGGTCGTCGCCCCCTGGCTGGCAATCGCTGCTGCGAGCGAATCGATCAAGGCCGTCGCAGAGCCGCACCTGGTGCTCAGCGGCGATCAGGCCCAGGGCCAGCGTCTCTGGTGCACCAGCGTGTCGCCGCCCAGCGCCAGACCTCAATAGACAGTCCCCACCGGATAGACAAACGCATTCACGTCATAGAACGGCGTGCGCTGATAGAACCAGTTCAGGCGCGCCTTGGGATCCGCGGCGAATGCCGGGTCGTCCTTCAGCTTCTTGTCGAACGCGGCCTTCAGCGCCGCGTCCTGCTCCAGCATCTTGCGCGCCATCGGCTCCATCACGTACTCCTCCGGTTCTTCGGCGGCGATCAGGGTCGAGTTGAAGAAGCCCCACGACCAGAACGAATCCGGGCTTTCCGGGTGCAGCAGGTTCACCGCCAGCACGCCCAGCGGCTGGTCGACATCGATCAGCACCGAACCCGCCGGGAAGGTCTGCAGACGCTGGAACGGCTTGCCCGTGCCGCTGACCAGCAGATGCCCCTCGTACCCGGGAATCTGGTTGACCGCGGCGCGGTCCGGCTCGAAGCCGCCCGCCACCTTCACGTCATCCATGCGGTACAGGGTCACCGCCACGGCCGTGGGTTTGTCGAGGGTGCGCATGGCGATGCCGTGGGCCTTGAGGCGGGCGATGACCTCGCGCCACTGCGCCGGGACGATGTACTGCTTCGGCCGCTTGACCACCAGGTCCGGCTCGGTGTTGCCGGTCACCGGCACGTCGAGCTGCTTGGGCTGGTTGCTCCAGACGATGCTCCTGGCCCCGGTGATCGGCGAGGTTTCGTAGCGGTAGTCACCCACGGTGAACGGCACGGTCTCGGCCTTGCCGGGTTTCCAGGTGAGGATGACGTCCTTCTGTGCGGCAAGGCGCGCACGGTCCTGGTCGATGGCCGCGCGCAGCGACCCGGCCTGCTCGCCGATGACCTGGAACATGGCCTTGAGCATCACGTAGTTGCCCAGCACCTGGGTGCGGTACGGATGCAGGGCATGCTGCTCGATGAGGATCGAGGGCACGTTGCGGATATCGCCGTACTGGTTGGAGAAGCGCGCCAGGTCGCTGCGGTAGGGGTAGTAGCCCTGGGTCGGGTCCTGGTTGTCGTTGAAGCTGATGCATTCGTGGACCACATGGCCCTCGTCCTGCAGCGCCTTGTACACCGGGGCGCGCAGGGTCTGGTCCATCCACGCGCTGCTGGCCGGCGACCAGCCGTTGCCGTTGTGGCAGTACGAGCTGTCGTAGGGGTACATGGCGCCGTCGGTGGAATGGGTATCGGCGAAGAAGCTCAGCTCGTAGGTGTTGAAGACCCAGGCGACGTTGCGGATCTCGGCGCTGTCGAGCTTGGTGAAGTCGCGGTTGAGGTTGTAGTTGAGGCCGTTGACCCGCCAGCCGGCGATGTCCGGGCCGTTCTGGTTGATCCGCCCGTAGGCGCTGCGGCGCACGTCGCCATCGATGTTGACGGTGGGGATGAAGAGGATATTGACCTGCTCCAGCAGCGCGGCCAGGGGTTTGTCGCCGCTGGTCATGTCGCGCAGGAGCATGAACATGGCGTCCTTGCCGTTGGATTCGCCGGGGTGGATCTCGGCTTCGACGAAGATCGTCGGCTTGCCGGTTTTCTTCAACCCGGCGGGAGACTTGTCGCTGGACAGGGAGACCACGGCGAGGATCATCGGGTAGCCTTCGGCACTCTTTTCCGGCAGTTCGCTGAGGGCGACCTTGCCAGCGGAGGCCGCCGCCAGCTTGCGCAGCCAGGCGCGGCTTTCCTCGTAGGTGCTGGTCTGCTTGAAGTCGCTGGCTTCGGCGGTGGTGATCAGCGGGTTGTCGGCCTTGGCAATGTAGCGGGTGCTGGTCAGGTGCTGTTCGAACATCGGCGGCAGGATGCGCTGTTTCGCCGCCGGCGGGTAACCGCTGTCATCGATGTAGGCCGGTGCCGACGGCAGGCTGGCGGCATGGACGGACTGGCTGGCGCCGAGCAGCAGCGCGGCGAAAAACAGGTTCGGGTGGGGCATGAGGAGTTCCTTCTCGCACAGGAACTGGCAACCTTAGAACACATTGCAAAATCATACGAGGGGCGTTTCAGCCATGTTGAGCAACCTGTTCAGCGGTATCACCGACTCAGCCACGGAAGAACGTTTCGACGATCTGCTCGCGCGGCCCGGCGTGCGCATCGAGCGCATCGTGTCCAGCGGACAGAGCAGTCCGCCGGACTTCTGGTACGACCAGGACGAGGGGGAATGGGTGCTGCTGCTGAGCGGCTCGGCGGGGCTGCGCCTGGAGCACGAAAGCCAGACGCGGGTGCTGCGGCCGGGGGATTTCCTGGATATTCCGGCGCACTGTCGGCATCGGGTGGAGTGGACGGATGCCGGGCAACCGACCGTGTGGCTGGCGGTGTTCTATGCCATGTCTTGAGGGCCTCATGGCGGCCTGGGTATGTACACAGCTTTTAGGGCCTGGCGGGGAAACGCATGAAGGCCGCCAGGTGCCTGACTTGAGCCTTGCAGCGCCCTCCAGATCGAGCGCCGCCCGCGCGGCGCATCGCGGATGAATCCGCTCCCACATTTGTTGCAACGTTCCATGGCCTGTGGGATTTGGGTTGTCAGCCTTTGTTTTTTCGGCGATGTATCGCGGGGAGGCTGTTGGGCACGACTCGGTATCGAGTCGAACCAACAAGGCGGTCAACCATGGCCTGACAGACATAGGTACGTTGCAACAAATGTGGGAGCGGATTCATCCGCGATGCGCCGCGCGGGCGGCGCTCGATCTGGAGGGCGCTGCAAGACTCAAGACAGGCACCTGACGGCCTTGATGCGGTCCCCCGACAAGCCTTCGAAGATGTATAGATACCCACGCCCATCGCGGGCAACGCCCGCTCCCACAAGGTCCGAGTACGCCGCAGGGCGTTGCCCGCGATGAGGCCAATGGGCTTCACACCGCCCGCAACATCCCCCGATCGACGATGAAGTCGATCAGCGTCTGCAAGCCATGCCCGGTCTTCAGGTTGGTGAACGCCCACGGCCGCTCCGGGCGCATGCGCCGGGTGTCGCTCTCCATCACCTCCAGCGACGCGCCGACATAAGGCGCCAGGTCGATCTTGTTGATCACCAGGAAGTCCGACTTGGTGATCCCCGGCCCGCCCTTGCGCGGGATCTTCTCGCCCTCGGCGACATCGATCACGTACACGGTGAGGTCGGCCAGCTCCGGGCTGAAGGTGGCGCTGAGGTTGTCGCCGCCACTCTCGACGAAGATCACTTCGAGGTTGCCGAACTTGCGCGCCAGCTCTTCCACCGCCGCCAGGTTCATCGAGGCATCCTCGCGGATCGCCGTGTGCGGGCAGCCGCCGGTTTCCACCCCGACGATGCGCTCCGGCGCCAGGGCCCCGGCCTCGGTGAGGATGCGCTGGTCTTCCTTGGTGTAGATGTCGTTGGTCACCACGGCGATCTCATAGTGGTCGCGCATGGCCTTGCACAGCGCTTCCAGGAGCGCGGTCTTGCCGGAGCCGACCGGGCCGCCGACGCCGACACGCAGGGGTTGCTTGTAGCTTTGCATAGGGAATTCCTCAGGAGCGGAACAATCGGGTGTATTGGGTTTCGTGGCGCGACGAGGCAATCGCCAGCAATGGCAGGCCGCCGCCCAGTGCGTCATCGGGCAGCGCCAGGGCACGCTCCAGCACTGCCGGCAGGTCTTCGCAGAGATCACGCAGCAGGCTCTGCGCCGCCTGCTGGCCGAACGGCACCAGCTTGACCCCGGCCATCACCGCGCCCTCCAGCCAGGCGAAGCCATGGCCCAGGGCCAGGTCGCGCAGCGGGATACCCCAGTGCGCGCCGAGCCAGGCCATGCCGCCCAGCTGGCTCAGCTCCAGGCTGGCCCGCCACTGCGGCGCCTGGCCCAGTTGCCAGCCATCGAGCAGGCGGGCCAGGGCGGCACCGCGTTGGCGTTCTTCGGTGCGCAGCTCGGCGGTTTCGCGGTTGGCCAGGAGGAAACGGCTCCAGTGGCCGAAGGCCTCGGCGTCGTCGGCTGCGCAGGCACGGTACAGGCGCGCCAGTAGCGGCCAGTCGAGGTAAGCGAGGGTGTCCTCGATCTGCTGCCGTTGCCAGGCCCGAAAGCCCTCGGCGCCCTGCACCCAGCCCGCCTCCACCGCCCATTCCAGGCCCTGCGAGTAGGTGAACCCACCCACCGGCAGGCCGGGACTGGCCAGTTGCAGCAGGCGCAGCAGCTTCAGCTCGCTGTTCATCAGCCCGCCAGCAGCATCGCCGCGCCGGCCAGCAGGCCGCCGCCGAAGGCTTTCTGCAGGCCGCTGTGCCGGCGCAGCAGGCAACCCACGGCGAAGCCGGCCAGCAACAGCGCCGCGCTGACCGTGACGAAACCGGCGCTGAACAGCCAGAACGCCCCCGGGCTGGCTTCGACGCCATGGGCCCAGCCGTGGAACAGGGCGAACAGCGGCATCAGCAACGACAGCAGCAACTGGCGCTGCGGCAGCAACAGCGCCGCAGCGGCCACCAGCAGCGAGCCGAGGATCATCTGTTCCATGCCGATCACGCCACCGAACAGATGCCCCAGCAGCGCCCCGCCGAACATCGCCGCCAGGGTCAGCGCCGGCAGCAGCAGGCGGCGACCGGTCAGCGCGGCGAGGATGCCGGTACCGAGCAGCATCAGCAGGTGGTCGGGGCCGGTCAGCGGGTGCAGCAGGCCATCGTGCAGGGGGTTGCTGTCATGCCCGGAGTGGGCCATGGCCGGAACGGCCACCAGCAGCAGGGCGAAGGTCAGAAACGCTTTCATGGATCTCTCCTTGTTGGAATTCACAACGCCGCCTGGGCCGGCAGGCGGACGAACAGGTGGTCGGAATGCGTGTGGCTGTGCGGTGCGCTCTGGTAGGCGCCCGCTTCGGGCTCGAAGGGTGCCTGCTCGACGACGACGTCGAGGCCGAAGCCGCGGACCATCTCGTCCAGTACATGGTCATGCTGGTAACGCAGGAAACCGGCCTCGACCTGCAACGGCACATGGCGGTTGCCCAGGTGATAGGCGGCGCGGGCCAGGGCCAGCGGATCGCTGCAGTACACGCTGGACACCTCTTCCGAGGCGGCCACGACCCGCACCAGCGTCTCGCCCGCGTCGTCCGCCAGCAGCTCGCCGCCGCGGATCAACTGCCCGCGCTCCAGCATCAGGCCGGCATCGCGGCCATCGTCGAGGGTGATACGCACTCGGCTCTTGATCCGTGTATCCAGGTTCAGCGTGGCCGTGGCGGTGGGCTCGCCGTCGCTCACCCTGCGGGTCAACAGAATCATCGGGGTCCTCCTTGCTCAGAACAGAAAGTAACGCTGCGCCATCGGCAGCACCGTGGCCGGCTCGCACACCAGCAGCTCGCCGTCGGCGCGCACCTGGTAGGTCTGCGAATCCACTTCGATATTCGGCATCAGGCCGTTGTGCACCATGTCGTCCTTGCGCACCGTGCGACAGCCATGGGCCAGGCCGATCAGGCTGCGCAGGCCGAGTTGCTCGTGCACCCCGCGATCGAGCGCCTCGCGGGACAGGAAGGTCATCCGCGTGGCATGCCGCGCCGCGCCGAGGGCGCCGAACATCGGTCGGTAGTGCACCGGCTGCGGGGTCGGGATCGAGCCGTTGATGTCGCCCATGGGCGCGCTGGCGATCATCCCGCCCTTGATCACCAGGGCCGGCTTGACCCCGAAGAAGGCCGGCGACCACAGCACGATATCGGCCAGCTTGCCGGCTTCCAGCGAGCCCACCTCATGGGCGATGCCATGGGTCAGCGCCGGGTTGAGGGTGTACTTGGCGATGTAGCGCTTGACCCGCGCGTTGTCGCTGTACGACGAGTCGCCCGCCAGCGGGCCGCGACGCAGCTTCATCTGGTGCGCCACCTGCCAGGTGCGCAGCACCACCTCGCCGACCCGGCCCATGGCCTGGGAATCGGACGAGGTCATGGAGAAGGCACCAAGGTCGTGGAGGATGTCCTCGGCGGCGATGGTCTCGCGGCGGATGCGCGACTCGGCGAAGGCCACGTCCTCGGCGATGCTGGTGTCCAGGTGGTGACAGACCATGAGCATGTCGAGGTGCTCGTCCACGGTATTGACCGTGTACGGCAGGGTCGGGTTGGTCGACGACGGCAGCACATTGGCGAAGCTCGCCGCGCGAATGATGTCCGGGGCATGGCCGCCGCCCGCGCCTTCGGTGTGGAAGGTGTGGATGGTGCGGTCGCCGATGGCCGCCAGGGTGTCCTCGATGCAGCCGGATTCGTTGAGGGTGTCGGTATGGATCGCCACCTGCACGTCCATTTCCTCGGCCACGCCCAGGCAGCAGTCGATGGCCGCCGGGGTCGAGCCCCAGTCCTCGTGCAGCTTGAGGCCCACCGCGCCGGCGGCGATCTGCTCGCGCAGGGCTTCGGGGCGCGAGGCGTTGCCCTTGCCCAGCAGGCCGATATTGATCGGCAGCTCGTCGGCGGCCTGGAGCATGCGCGCCAGGTACCAGGGCCCGGAGGTGCAGGTGGTGGCGTTGGTCCCGGTGGCCGGGCCGGTACCGCCGCCGATGAAGGTGGTGATGCCCGAGGTCAGCGCTTCTTCCACCTGCTGCGGGCAGATGAAATGGATATGCGAGTCGATGCCGCCGGCGGTGACGATCTTGCCTTCGGCGGCGATCACCTCGGTGCCGGGGCCCACCGGCAGGGTCACGCCGGGCTGCACATCGGGGTTGCCGGCCTTGCCGATGGCGAAGATGCGGCCGTTCTTCACACCGATATCGGCCTTGACGATGCCCCAGTGATCGATGATCAGGGCGTTGGTCAGCACCAGGTCCATGGCCTCGGCGGCGAGCATCTGGCCCTGGCCCATGCCGTCGCGGATCACCTTGCCGCCGCCGAACTTGACCTCTTCGCCGTAGATCGTGAAGTCCTTCTCCACCTCGACCCACAGCTCGGTATCGGCCAGGCGCACGCGGTCGCCGACGGTGGGCCCGAACATGTCGGCATAGGCGCGACGGGAAATCCGGCTCATGCGTCCACCTCCAGCTTGCCCATGACCTTGCCCTGGAAGCCGTAGACTTCGCGCTTGCCCGCATAGGGCACCAGGCTCACGCTGCGCGCCTGGCCCGGCTCGAAGCGCACCGCGGTGCCGGCGGGGATGTCCAGGCGATAGCCGCGGGTGGCCTCGCGCTCGAACACCAGGGTGTCGTTGACTTCGAAGAAGTGATAGTGCGAGCCGACCTGCACCGGGCGGTCGCCGTGGTTGGCGACGCTGACACTGATGCTCGCGCGGCCGGCGTTGAGTTCGATATCGCCGCTGGCGGCGACCTGGATTTCTCCGGGAATCATCCTGTTCTCCTCGTTATCCCGACTCAGACGATCGGATCGTGGACGGTGACCAGCTTGGTGCCGTCGGGGAAGGTCGCTTCGACCTGGACGTCGTGGATCATCTCGGCCACGCCTTCCATCACCTGCTCGCGGCTCAGCACCTCACGGCCCAGGTTCATCAGCTCGGCGACGCTGCGGCCATCGCGGGCGCCCTCCATCACCGCCGCGCTGATCAGCGCCAGCGCTTCCGGGTAGTTGAGCTTGAGGCCACGGCCCAGGCGGCGCTCGGCAAGCAGCGCGGCGGTGAACAGCAGCAGTTTGTCTTTCTCTCTCGGGGTCAGCTCCATGGTCGCTCTCTCAGGTGGCCCAGATCCGTGGCGGGCATGGCGCAAGACCGGTGATGGCCGGGCGCAGCGCCTGCCACAGGCGCAGCAAGGTGGATTGAAGGCGTTGGTTGTCGTGGTCCAGCAGGCGGACCACCAGCAGTTGGCCAAGCAGGGTCGCGCCGGCAGGTACGGCGAGGTGCTCGATAAGGGTGCGCGCCTGCTCCAGCAGCTCGGCGGTGGCCGGGGCCGCGCAGAAGGTCGCCTGCAGCGGGTAGCCGGCGAGCTTGTGCAGGCTGTCGCCGTCGATGCGCAGGCGTTCGTGCAGGCCGGGGTCGTCGGGCAGGTCGATACGCAGCAGGCTGTCCACGGCGCCGTGGCTGAAGCGCTCGTCCATCACCGGGCGGCCCAGGCACAGGGTTTCCCAGGCCAGCAGGCGGGCGCCGGGGGCCAGGCTGAAGCGGTTCTCCAGACGGGCACGGGCGCCGGGGAAGCAGATATTGCCGTGGGGCAGCCACTCCAGGGTGGCGCCCTCTGCCACATGAAAGTGCTGCTTGAGCACCGAAACGGGGCCGGCGCTGCGGTAGAACTTGGTCGCCCCGGGCATGGTCAGCAGCGCGTGGCTACCGGCTTCGAGGTGCACATCGAGGGTCAGGCGATCGCCGCCGACCACGCCGCCCGGGGGATGCAGCACATAGACGTGGCACGGCGCGCCCTCGGGGTAGAAGGGTCGCTGCACCAAAAGAGGTCCGAAATGACGCCGCGCACCAATACAGGTCCTGCCATCGCGCTGCACGAAGCGCAGCCTCAGCTCGGCGCTCCAGCCCGTGGCGTCGTACGCAGGTGGCAGTGGTTCGGGTAGGGACATTCCAACGTATCCGGTCAAACGCCGCGTTTATTGGGTAATCCCATGCTTTCGCGGCGGTAGGAAAATGTCCGCGACGCCCTGTTCTGGCGCGGTGCCGCGGACCTGATCGATCGATCAGCAATCGTTGGAAGGGGTAAAAGCACATTGCGGGCCAGAATGGCGCGTGTAGGGGGATTCTGGCTTTGGCTGCACTGATGTGTGTCGTTCTTGCGGCCGTCATCGCGGGTAATCGGAATCGAAGGCTTGTCGGGGGACCGCATCAAGGCCGTCAGGTGCCTGTCTTGAGTCTTGCATCGCTCTCCAGATCGAGCGCCGCCCGCGCGGCGCATCGCGGATGAATCCGCTCCCACATTTGTTGCAACGTACCTATGTCTGTCAGGCCATGGTTGACCGCCTTGTTGGTTCGATACCGAGTCGTGCCCAACAGCCTCCCCGCGATACATCGCCGAAAAAACAAAGGCTGACAACCCAAATCCCACAGGCCATGGCACGTTGCAACAAATGTGGGAGCGGATTCATCCGCGATGCGCCGCGCGGGCGGCGCTCGATCTTGAGAGCGCTGCAAGGCTCAAGACAGGCACCTGGCGGCCTTCATGCGGTTCCCAGCCAGGCCATCAAAGTTGTGTAGATACCCATGCAGCGACAGGGCCCTGAAGATCGACAAAGGCCCCGGATCAGAACCCCGGCGCAATCTGCCCCTTGTAGCGGGTCAGGATGAACTCGCGCACTTCAGGCGTATTCAGCGCCTTGGCCAGCTTCTGGATCCCCGGGTCCTGCAGGTTGTCCGGCCGCGCCACCAGGTACTCGACGTACAGGTCCTTGCCCTTCTCGACGATCAGCGCGCTGCCGGTATCGATCCCCGCCTCCAGGGCGTAGTTGGCGAAGACGAACGCCAGGTCCACCTGGTTCACCGCGCGGGCCAGCAGCGCGCCTTCCAGTTCGCGGATCTTCAGCTTCTTCGGGTTCTCGGCGATATCGCGCTGGGTCGCCAGGGTGTTGGCCGGATCCTTCAGCTTGAGCAGCCCCGCCTCGTGCAGTAGCACCAGCGCGCGGCCGGCGTTCACCGGGTCATTGGGGATGGCCACGCTGGCACCGTCGGGCAGGTCCTTGAGGTCCTTGATCTTCGTCGAGTAGGCGCCGAACGGCTCGATGTGCACGCCCACCACCGGCACCAGGTCGGTATGCCGGGTCTTGTTGAAGTCATCGAGGAACGGCCGGTACTGGTAGTAGTTGGCGTCGAGGTTCTTTTCCGCCAGCTGCAGGTTGGGCTGGATGAAGTCGGTGAACACCTTGATGTCGAGGTCGACGCCCTCCTTGGCCAGCACCGGTTTGACGAACTCGAGGATCTCGGCATGGGGCACCGGCGTGGCGCCGACGGTGAGCTTTTCGTTGGCCTGGGCCGAAAGGCCGAACAAGGCGACGGCCAGGACCGCCAGGGACTGCTTGAACATGATGGAACTCCTAGGGGTATGCACGAGGCCGTCACAGGGCGAGCGTAGGGCCGGATGGGGAAAGGTTTTCAACGTCGGGTGAAGTGCCGCACCAGGCGATCGCCACTCACCTGCAAGGCCTGCACGAGCAGGATCAGCAGGAGCACGGTGACCACCATCACATCGGTCTGGAACCGCTGGTAACCGAAGCGGATCGCCAGGTCACCGAGGCCACCGCCGCCGATCACCCCGGCCATGGCGGTGTAGTCGACCAGGACGATGGCAGTCACCGTGACCGCGGCGATCAGCCCGGTGCGCGACTCCGGCAACAGGGTGTAGCGGATGATCTGCCAGGTGCTGCCACCCATGGCCTGGCTGGCTTCCACCAGGCCGCGGTCGACCTCGCGCAGGGCGGTTTCCACCAGCCGCGCGAAGAACGGCGTACAGCCCGCCACCAGCGGCGGAATGGTCCCGCGCACCCCCAGCGAGGTGCCGGTGAGCAGCGTGGTGAGCGGAATCAGCACGATCAGCAGAATGATGAACGGCAGCGAACGCAGGACATTGACCAGCAGCGACATCACCCGGTACAGCGCGGGCCTGGCGAGCAGCTGGCGCTGTCCGGTGAGGTACAGCAGCACGCCCAGCGGCAGCCCGAGCAGCACGGTGAAGCCAAGGGCAGCGGCGAGCATGCTCAGGGTTTCCAGGCTGGCTTGGGCGATTTCGCCCCAGTTGAGGTTGACCAGCCATTGATTCATTGCCCGCCACCTCGACGCAGCGCCGCCACCGGATGCGGCGCGCGCAGGCGGTCACCCTGGCCGAACAGCTTGTGGCGCAGGGTGCCTGCGGCGTACTCGCGCTTGAACAGGCCGCGGGCCTGCAGCTCCGGCACCAGCAGATCGACCACGGCGACGAAGGTTTCCGGGGCGACCACGCTGGCCAGGTTGAAGCCATCGACCCCGGTTTCCTCGACCCACTCCTGCAACTGGTCGGCGACGGTCTGCGCCGAGCCCACCAGCACCGGGCCGTCACCGCCGATGGCGCAGTAGTCGGCGATCTCGGCGGTGGTCCAGGTGCGCGTCGGGTCGGCGCGGGTGAAGGCTTCCACCGCCGACTGGATGGCTTCGCTGGGCACCTCGCGCAGCACCTGGTCGGGGTCGTAGCGGGAAAAGTCGATGCCGGTCCAGCCCGACATCAGGGTCAGCGCGCCCGTCGCGCTGGCGTACTCGCGGTATTCGCGCAGACGGGCCAGGGCCGCTGCGTCGGTCTCGGCGACGATCACCGTGAGCTGTTCGAGGATGACGATATCCTCCGCCGCGCGCCCGGCAGCCACCGCGGCGGCGCGGAACTCGGCGACCTGTTTCTTCAGCACTGCCTTGCTCGGCGCGGCGACGAACACGCACTCGGCATTGGCCGCGGCGAACGCCCTGCCGCGGCTCGACGCACCGGCCTGGTAGAGCACCGGGGTGCGTTGCGGCGACGGCTCGCTGAGGTGGAAACCGGGGACCTTGAAGTACTCGCCCTCGTGCGCGATGCCATGCACCTTCGCCGGATCGGCATACACCCCGCTGGCGCCATCGGCGCGCACCGCGTCCTCGTCCCAGCTGCTTTCCCAGAGCTTGTAGCAGACCTGCAGGTACTCCTCGGCCAGGGCATAGCGCTGGTCGTGGGACAACTGCTCGCGCTGCCCGAGGTTGCGCGCGCCGCTGCTCAGGTACGAGGTGACGATGTTCCAGCCGGCCCGCCCGCGGGTCAGGTGATCGAGGGTGGACATGCGCCGGGCGAAGGGAAACGGATGCTCGAAGGACACCGAGGCGGTCACGCCGAAGCCCAGGTGCTCGGTGGCCGCGGCCATCGCCGGGACCAGTTGCAGCGGGTCATTCACCGGCACCTGCGCGGCAGTGCTCAGCGCCGCGTCGGCGGAGCCGCCATAGACGTCGTAGACCCCGAGCACATCGGCGATGAACAGGCCGTCGATGCACCCGCGTTCGAGGGTCCTGGCCAGCTCGACCCAGTAATGGATATCGGTGTAGCGCCGCGACTGGTCGCGGGGATGCCGCCAGAGGCCGGGCGACAGGTGCCCGACGGTGTTCATGGCGAAGGCATTGAGGCGGATCTGCTTGGACATGGCCGGGCCTCAGTTCCAGTCGTGACGGGTTGGCTTGATGCCGTTCAGCGCCCAGTTGCCGACCAGGTGGTACTTCCAGCGCACCGGGTCGTGCAGGGTGTGCACCCGGGCGTTGCGCCAGTGCCGGTCGAAGTTGTGCCGGGCCAGGGAGGACCGGGTCCCGCCCAGCTCGAACAGGCGGTTGCTGGCTTCCAGGGCCGCTTCGGTGGTCAGTACCTTGGCCTTGGCCACGGCGACCGAGGCGGCGGCGACATTGTCTTCATCGGGCGCCGGCTTCGCCGCGTCGAGGACCAGGCCGGCGCGTTCCAGCAGGGCTTCGGCGGCTTCCTGGCGAATGTCCAGCGAACCGATCTGGATGATGGTCAGCGGGTCGTCGCCGGCCTTGTCGACCTTGGCATCGACCCACGGCCGGGCATGCTCGCGGACGAAGGCGATGGTGTCGTCCAGCGCCGCGCGGCCGATGCCGGCGTCGATGGCGGCGGTGGTCAGCTGGGCGAACGGACCGGCCAGGGTCGGGACTTCGTAGGAGCGGTAGCTGGGGAACACATTGAAGGCCGGCACGCGCAGGCCATCGGCGAGCACCGTGCCGCTGGAGGTGGTGCGCTGGCCGATGCTGTCCCAGTCGTCGACCACCACCAGGCCCGGCGTGCCGCGCTCGACGAAGGCCAGTTGCGCGCGGTCCTGTTCGTCGAGGGCCAGCACGCCGATCCAGTGGGCGTAGAGCGAACCGGTGCAGTAGCCCTTGCGCCCGTCGATGCGGTAGCCCTCGCCTTCGCCGACCAGGCGGGTCTGGATGTCCTGCACGGTCTTGCCGCCGGTTTCCGACAGGGCATTGGCGAAGCGATGGCCCTTGAGCACCAGGTCGAAGAAGAAGCGCTTCTGCTCGTCGGTGCCCTGCAGGCGGATGTCTTCCAGCAGGCAGTAATGGTTCTGCGGAATCTGGCCGAGGGACGGGTCGGCGGCGGAGACGATGGCGATCACCCTGGCCAGGGTGGCAAAGGACACTTCGGCGCCGCCGAACACCCGGGGCACGGTGATGCCCCACAGGCCGCTGTTGGAGAAGGCATCGACCACATCGGCCGGGACCCGGCGCTGGCGATCGCGCTCGGCGGCGCCTTCGCGCAGCAGCGCGGCGACCTGGTGGGCGACGGCGATGGCTTCGGCATCGTCGCGGATGAGATGGGCGTCCGGCTGGCGGATGTCGTAGTGGGCGGAGATGGACATGGGTGGATCCTTGGAATACGTGGACAAGGGTCCTATCGCATTTCCCATGCCAAGGATGAAAATCCTTATTTTTCAGTTAGTTATGAATTTAAGGCAACAGTTTGGCGGGGTGGGTGGACAGCAGAATGTTGGGTTGGTGTTGCTGGGTGGACAGTTGGGAGGGGATGTGATCTTCAGGGCCTCATCGCAGGCAAGCCAGCTCCTACGGGGATCCGCGCACGTCCAATCGGCGTACCTCGAATCGGTGTACCTCCAATCGGCGTACACCGATCCCCGTAGGAGCTGGCTTGCCTGCGATGAGGCCCGAGAGAACAACACACCCTCGACCCGTTTAAAAATAGAACTCACGAAAGTCGCACTTCCAACAACTAGAAAAACCACGACAACAATAACCACCACACAAACTAAACGCCCACTTCAGGAAACCGCCGGCAAACACCCACGCCCCGCTTCACTGGCCAGCAGCCGGGCCCGCGCGGTGCCCCAGTTCATTGCCCGGCTCATGCTCTCGCCCGGCCGCGAATCATAGGTTTCCTCGAACATCAGCGTGCCACCCGCGGAATAGACGCCTATGAACAACTGGGTCGCGCCGATGCGCGACAACCGCACCTGCACATCGACGGTTTCACCACTGTCCAGCACCTCTTCATGGGCGCGGCTCATCAGGGGTGCTTCGCTCCAGGCCCAGTAATGCTTTCCGCGATATTTCATGACCACGCTCCCGTGCTGGATCGACAAGTAGGTGCAGTGAGACTAATGCGCCCGGGTTATTGCGCAAACAAGCGCAACGACTTTTTTATCAATTAACGGACCACCGGTAATTTCTCGCTGCAATAACGGAACTCGCACCGATACATAAATAAAGTTGGAACTATATAAATAACCGCCGGTGCAGAAGCGACGACCATTCGGCCCCTGCTCCGGACAAAAACTGAACAGGCGAAAACAGACCCGCCTCCAATGTTCACGACCCTCGATGGTCATCGATCAGGAGACGGCTCCATGAAAGCGCACTTCATGAAACTCATGACCCACCCGGACTACGCCTGGGTGGATATCCGCAGCGAAGAAGAACGCCAGCCCCGCCACTACCTGCCGCACCTGCTGCTCTGGGCCCTGCTGCCGGCGGTGTGCCTGTTCATCGGCGTGACCTGGACCGGCTGGAGCCTGGCCGGCGGCGAGCGGGTGCGGGTCAGCGTCGCCAGCGGCCTGCAACTGGGCGTGCTGCTGTACCTGACCCTGCTGTTCGGCACGCTGATCATGGGCGGTTTCATCCGCTGGATGTCGCGCACCTTCGACGCCCGGCCGACGCTGAACCAGTGCATCGGCTTCGTCGCCTACACCACCACGCCGTACTTTCTCGCCGGCATCACCGGCCTGTATCCGAGCCGCTGGCTGGCGGTGACCGCGCTGATCGTCGCCGGGGCGTATGCCACGTACCTGCTGTTCGTCGGCCTGCCCAAGTTCATGCGCCTGACCCAGGACAAGGGCTTTCTCTACGCCGCCTCGGTGTGGGGCGTCGGCCTGCTGGTGCTGGTGACCATCCTGGTCAGCATGATCCTGTTCTGGTTCAACACCCTGCAGCCGGAGTACCTGCGGCCGGCGATGTTGCCTTGAGGCCTGCTCGATCCTCTGCGTAGGAGCGTGGCTTGCCCGCGAACGGCGGCGAAGCCGTCGCAAATCCCCAACCCCGTGATGGTCTGACGCTCCCGGGACTCAGGGTTTACGACGGCTTTGCCGCCGTTCGCGGGCAAGCCACGCTCCTACGAGTAATTGGGGCCTGCAGGAGCAAGGATCAGGCAAGCACGATCACCAGTCGTAGGTCACCTGCAGCGAAGCCACCCGCTCCTGCCCGTAGTAGCAGCCGAAGGCATAGTTGCAGTCCGAGACATACTCCCGGTCGAACAGGTTCTGCACGTTCAGGCTCGCCTGCAGACCGCGCAGGCCCGGTTCCAGTTTGCCCAGGTCATAGCGCAGGGTGGCGTCGTAGACGGTGTAGGCCGGCACATCGAACGAGTTCGCCGAGTCCCCCGGCTTGCGCCCGGTATAGCGTGCCCCGCCCCCCAGGGTCAGGCCCTCGACCCAGTGATAATCCAGCCACAGGCTCGCCGAAACCGGCGCCTGGGACTCGTTGCGGTTGCCCTGGTCGCCATAGGTGCTGCGGGTGTAGAACGAGTCGACATAGCCCGCCGCCGCCAGGACATCGATGCGCTCGAGGCTGGTCTTCAACTCGAGTTCCACCCCGCGCGAACGCACCTCCCCGCTCTGCACCTGGTACTCGGGGTATTCGGTGTCGCCGGTCAGCACGTTCTTCTGCTTGACCTGGTACACCGACGCCGTGATCAGGGTCTTCTCCAGCGGCTGGTATTTCAGCCCCACCTCGTACTGCTCGCCCTCGGTCGGGTCGAAGGCCTTGCCGCCACGCTGCGGCGCCGCGGTGCCAACGGTGGGCAGGAACGACTGCGAATAGCTGACGTAGGGCGCCAGACCGAACCCGGTGACGTAGGTCAGGCCCACCCGCCCGGTGAACTTGTTGTCACGCTGGGACACGATGGAGTGCGCGAGCAGGTCCTTGTTGTCGATCTCGGCCCAGTCCTGGCGCCCGCCGACGGTGAGGATCCACTGGTCGAGGCGAATCTGGTCCTGGAAGTAGGCGCCGACCTGGCGCACGGTGTTGTCCCACTGGGTGCCCAGGACCGGGACGGTGCCGGAGGTATCGCCGTTGTTCTTGCCGTAGAGGTCCACCGGCGTCGCATCGTAGGCATTCAGGCCGTCGTAGCGGCGGGTGAAGTGCCGGTAGTCGATACCCGCCAGGGCGGTGTGC
The DNA here is from genome assembly GCF_032621685.1 of Pseudomonas sp. zfem002. Classification (NCBI taxonomy): domain Bacteria; kingdom Pseudomonadati; phylum Pseudomonadota; class Gammaproteobacteria; order Pseudomonadales; family Pseudomonadaceae; genus Pseudomonas; species Pseudomonas sp. zfem002. The sequence goes on from NZ_JAVYJH010000023.1 coordinate 150,072, forward strand.
TGCAGGGCGCCGGTGGCGAAGGTGTACTGCAGGTTGTTGTCGACGCTCCAGGCGATATTGTGCTGGCGCCAGTCGACCTTGGTGCGGTTGGCCCGGGTGTAGTCGGTCACCCCGGCGTCGTTGACGAAGCTGCGCAGGTAGAACCCCCGATAACGGTCGCGGATATCGATGTAGCGGGCGCTGGAGCGCAGGGTCAGGTCGTCGTTGACGGCATGGCTCAGGTCGTAGCCGAGGATCAGCTGGTCACGCTTGTAGTCGTTGTAGCGCGAATCGCCGGAATAGAAGTCGCGGTCGATGCGCTGGCCATTCGGCCCACGGTCGAGGGCGCCGATGCGCGGCAACGACTGATAGTCGGCCGCGCCGTCATCGCGCTGCACCTGCGCCAGCAGGGTCAGCGTGGTGGCCTCGCTCGGCATCCAGCTCAGGCTCGGCGCCAGCAGCAGGCGTTCGGCGTGGGTGTGATCGACCTGGTCGTTGCCCTTGCTGGTCACACCGACCAGGCGATAGGCGAACTCGCCCTGCTCGTCCAGCGGCCCGCTGCTGTCCAGCGCGCCGTTGACCCGGTGATAGCTGCCGGCACCGAGCTTGACCTGGTTGCGCGCTTCGCGGGTCGGACGCTTGGACACCAGGTTGACCAGGCCACCCGGCTGGTTCTGGCCGAACAGCACCGAGGACGGACCCTTGAGCACCTCGATGCGCTCCAGGGTGTAGGGATCGATCTGCGGCGCACCCCCCAGGCTGCCGGCATAGGGCACGTAGGCGCCGTCGAAATACAGCGGGGTCGGGGCAAAGCCGCGGCTGGTGATCTCGTCGGCGATGGCGTTGCGGTCGGTGAAGCCGCCGACGTTCAGCCCGGGGGTATAGCGCAGCGCCTGGGTCAGGTTGCGCGCGCCCTGGGTCTCGACCTGCCGGGCCGTGATCACGTTGATGCTCTGCGGGATCTCCAGGATCGGCGTATCGGTCCTGGTCGCGGTGGCGCTGCGGCTGGCGACATAACCGTCCACCGGGCCCCAGGCCGACTCGACGGCGGCACCGGTGACGCTGGTGCTGTCCAGCTGCACGGCGCCGTCATCGGCCAGCGGCAGCAGCGAGTAACTGCCGTTGGCCTGGCGCAGCGCCTGCACGCGGCTGCCGGCGAGCAGCTGGCGCAGGCCGTCGTCGACGCTGTAGCGACCGTGCAGGCCCGGCGACCTCAACCCGCGGACATGCGCCGGATCGAACGACACGGTGACCCCGGCACTGGCGGCGAAGCGCGTCAGGGCGCTGTCCAGCGGACCGGCGGGGATATCGAAGAGGCTGTCGACCTGGCTCTGCGCCATGGCCGGGGCGACACCCGGCAGCAGGCTGGCGGGTCCGCTCAGGGCCACGCCGAGCAGCGCGCAGCGGATCGCCCGGCGCAAGGCGGACGAATTGCAGATCTGGGGGGTGCGATCGATGGAACGGGACATGCGGTTTCCTTTCGCCCTGTGGCAGTGATGAATGGCGTCTCTGTGGCGCCTCTACCTACAAGTCGAAGCAGTCCGGCAATCGATAACCCCCGCGCGAAGTTTTTTTCAGACCGCCTCGACCCGCACCCAGAACCGGCTGAAGCGACGGATGCGCACGGGCAAGGTGGCGGTCAGGTTGTCCAGCACGATATCGCTGTCCGCCAGCTGGAAGGCTCCGGAGATGCGCAGCCCGGCGATGCCCTCGGCGCAGCTCAGCCGACCGGGGCGATAGCGTTGCAGCTCGGCGATGAAGTCCCCCAGGCGCCAGTCGCTGACCACCAGCATGCCGTGGCTCCAGGCATCGGCCTGGGGCGCGAGCGGCCGTGGCGGCCCGGGCTGTTCGGCACTGAACGCCAGTTGCTGGCCGGCGTCGACACGCAACGTCTGCTGCGCGCGGGCACAGTGCACCTGCACCGCGTGTTCGAGCACGCCGACCCGGGTCAGCCCGCCCTCGCGGCGTACCAGAAAGCGCGTGCCGAGGGCGCGGATGCGGCCCTCGGCGGTGTGCACGACGAAGGGGCGATCCAGGGTGTCCGGTGCGGTGTCCACCAGGATCTCGCCGTCCAGCAGGTCGATCCGCCGCAGGTGCGCGCTGTAGCGGATATCCACGGCGCTGGCGGTGTTGAGCTGCACCCGGCTGCCGTCCTCCAGGGCCAGGGTGCGGCGCTCGCCGGTGGCGGTGCGCTGGTCGGCCAGCAGGTCGGGCAGCGCACCGCCGCGCCAGGCGAGGCCCCCCGCGCCACCGGCGGCGAGCAGCAGCGAAAGGACCTTGAGCACTTCGCGGCGCTTGGCCCGGGCACCAGCGAGGGTGCTGCGCGCCAACGGCGGGGCGACCCCGGCGAAGGTGTCCTGCAGGCGGTCGAGGCGCGCCCAGGCCTGGCGGTGGCGCGGGTCGCTGTCGAGCCACTGGTTATGCGCGGCCCGGGTCGCCGCGTCTGGCTGGCAGCGCAGCTCGACGTACCAGTGCGCCGCGCGTTCGAGGATCTCCCGGCTCAGCGCCACGCCTCAGTCCTCGACCAGCAGCAGGCAGTGGGTCAGCGCGCGCACCGCGTGTTTCTTCACCGTGGTCACCGAGACCTGCAGGCGCCGGGCGATCTCCACGTAGCTCAGGCCATCGAGCTGGGCCATGAGGAAGATCTCGCGGGTACGCACACCGAGCCCGTCGAGCAGGCGGTCGATTTCGCTCAGGGTCTCGAGGATCGACAGGCGGGTTTCCGGGGAGATGTCCAGCGCCTCCGGGCGCGCCGCCAGGGCTTCCAGGTAGGCCTGTTCGAGGGCGCGGCGGCGGAACGCATCGATCATCAGGCTGCGCGCCACGCTGCTCAGGTAGGCCCGCGGCTCGCGCAGTCCGGCGGCCTTGCGCAGGGCGATGACGCGGATGAAGGTGTCCTGGGCCAGGTCCGCCGCGTGCTCGACGCAGCCAAGACGGCTGCGCAGCCAGCCGCACAGCCAGGGGTGGTGCTCCTCGTACAGCGTGTGCACGGCCTTTTGCAGGGAGAGGTCAGCGGAGGACATGAGGATTCCGGCGAAACAAGTGGTAATGAATCTCATTTAACAGGAGTAACCCGGCGAAAGGCAAGGACCGGACGCGATTGGACCCCGTAGGGGCTTGCCTGCGAAAGGACCCCGTAGGAGCTGGCTTGCCTGCGAAAGGACCGCGCAGCGGTCCCCGATGACACCGCAACCGGGACCGCCTTGCGGTCCTTTCGCAGGCAAGCCAGCTCCTACAGGATCCATCGCGGACAAGCCGATGCCCGGAAGAGCGACATCAGCCACACACGCCCCCCAGTTTTTTTAACGCCTGAAAACACATATTTACTAATTTCGCCCCCGCCGCACTGCCCTCAAGATCGGCCCCCTACAAGAAAAGGCGTCGCCCCTGCCGACGCCAACCGAAGTACGCCGAGCGTACTCACCCTTGCCTTGGAGTCCGTCATGACCAACGCAGCGTCATCCGCACCGCTCATCGAAAAACACACGATCGGCTACGTGCCGCCCGAAGATCGCCATGGAAAGGTCAGGGATCTGTTCACCCTCTGGTTCGGCGGCAATATCGCGCCGCTGCCCATCGTCACCGGCGCCCTCGGCGTCCAGCTGTTCCACCTGAACCTGGTCTGGGGCATCGTCGCGATCCTCGTCGGCCATCTGGTCGGCGGCGTGCTGATGGCCCTGCATTCGGCCCAGGGCCCGCAGATGGGCATCCCGCAGATGATCCAGAGCCGCGCCCAGTTCGGCTCCCTCGGCGCCCTGCTGGTGGTGGTCATCGCCGGGCTGATGTACATCGGCTTCTTCGCCTCCAACATCGTCCTCGCCGGCAAGTCGCTGCACGGCGTGGTGGACAGCGTGCCGGTACCGGTGGGCATCGTCGTCGGCGCCCTCGGCTCGGGAGTCATCGGCATCATCGGCTACCGCTTCATCCATGTGCTCAACCGCATCGGCACCTGGGTGCTGGGCATCGGCATCGTGGTCGGCTTCGCCTACATCCTCACCCATATCCAGAGCGACGACTTCCTCACCCGCGGCGGCTTCAACCTGTCCGGCTGGCTGGCCACGGTGTCCCTCGCCGCGCTGTGGCAGATCGCCTTTGCGCCCTACGTCTCCGACTACTCGCGCTACCTGCCGGCCGACGTACCGGTGGCGGCGACCTTCTGGACCACCTACCTGGGCTCGGCGCTGGGCTCCAGCCTGTCCTTCGTCTTCGGCGCCGTGGCGGTGCTCGCGGTACCGGCCGGGATGGACAGCATGGACGCGGTCAAGCTCGCCACCGGCGCCATCGGCCCGCTGATGCTGGTGCTGTTCCTGCTCAGCGTGATCAGCCACAACGCCCTCAACCTGTATGGCGCGGTGCTGTCGCTGATCACCCTGGTGCAGACCTTCGCCTGGCGCTGGATCCCCACCGCGAAAAGCCGCGCCGTGCTGTCGCTGATCGTCCTGCTCGGCTGCTGCGTGGTGGCGGTGTTCGCCTCGGCGGACTTCATCGGCCACTTCGTCGACATGGTCCTGGTGCTGCTGGTGGTCCTGGTGCCGTGGACCGCGATCAACCTCATCGACTTCTATGTGATCCACAAGGGCGACTACGACATCGCCTCGATCTTCAAGGTCGATGGCGGCATCTACGGGCGCTACAACCCGCAGGCGCTGCTGGCCTACGCCATCGGCATCGTGGTGCAGATCCCCTTCATGAACACCCCGCTGTACGTCGGCCCGGTGTCGGTGCATATCGACGGCGCCGACCTGTCGTGGCTGGTCGGCCTGCTGGTGACCTCGCCGCTGTACGGGTGGCTGGCGACCCGTGACAGCGCCTACCGCCGTCGCCAGGTCAGCGCGAAGCTGGCCACCGCTCACTGAGGGTCTGCGCCAGGGCCTTGAATCGGCTGGAGTTTCGCCAGGCGGCGGCACCTACCTGATATTTCTGTCAGTTGTGCCGCCGCCGTCGTTGGTTCTTCAATCTGCTCAGCCGCCCGGCCGCGAGCGGATACGGAGAGCCCTCATGACCATCGAAGCCCGCACCGCCCCCAGCGACACCCTCGACCCGCTGCTGATCCCCGGCCTGATCGTCCCGGTGTACACCCCGGGCGCCGACGGCGGGGTCAACTACCACATGGTCCACGTCAATGTCCTCGGCCTGCCGGTCTTCGTCCAGGCCTACCTGAACATGCGCGAGGGCGACTGGGTCAGGGTGTTCTGGGGCGACCCCGGCACCCCGGTGGCCTCCGGCATGGTCCACGCGGAAGACGTCGACCAGGATTTCGGCCTGTTCATCCGCGCCGAGTTCATCCCCGAAGGCATCAGCGCCGTGCACTGCGTGGTCACCCGCGCCGGCAGCGGCAACGAGGACGCCTCCCTGCCGCTCAACGTCCTGGTGCGCACCGAGGTCCCCGGCGGCACCGACCCCGAACCCGACCTGCCCGGCCACCAGCGCCTGCCGCCCCCCGACCCCGAACTGCCGACCAGCGGCATCATCGACGAAGAGGCGGCGAAGAACGGCGTCAAGGTGACCATCGGCGCCTACCCGAACATGCGCGAGTTCGACGTCATCACCTTCAGCTGGGGCGGCGAACTGCTCCAGCACAGCGTCACCCAGACCGAGGTGGAGGCCGGCTCGCTGGACATCCTGGTCACCGAGCAGACCATCCTCGCCGCCGGCGACAGCGATGAACTGGTGCTGGTCTACCGGGTCCACGACGAAGTGCACAACCCGTCCAGCGAGTGGTCGCCGCGCACCCTGGTGGTGGTCGAGGTCGGTACCGGCCTGTTCGCCCCGCCACTGATCAAGAACCCCGACGTGGAAGCCGACCCCTTCGATGTGATCGACCTCGAAGTGCTCGGCGACGCGGACCTGGAGGTGGAGGTCTATGCCGCGAAGGGCGGCGACCTGCTGATCGGCGACGTGGTGGCCCTGACCTGGATCGGCACCACCGCCCAGGGCGAAGCCATACCGGTCAGCCCGCCCGAGCTGACGGTGCTGCGCCTGCCCATCAGCCTGGAGTTCTACATTCCCAATGCCAGCCTGCTGCCCCTGGGCCGCGGACGGGGCGTGGCCTCCTACCGGGTGACCCGCGAGGAAATGCCCGCCGGCGTGTCCAAGCGCAGCTTCGTGACCTTCCTTGGCGAGGAGCAGCGCCTGCCCAGACCGACGGTGAGCGAGGCAGTCGACGGTGTGCTCGACCCGACCCTGGTCGAGGCCACCGCGATCGTCCCCGGCGATGCCCTCGAAGCCGGCGATACCCTGATCCTGACCTGGCTCGGCACCCGCGCCAACGGCACGCCGCTGCACCGGGCGATCTCGCGCTCGATCAGCGGCGGCAACGCCGGCAGGCCGCAGAGCATTCCCATCGCGGGCGCCGAGCTGATCGCCCCGCTCGATGGCGGCAGCGTCAGCCTCTACTACAGCGTGGAAAAACGCTCGGGCCTGATCCTCGAATCCGACCGCGAGGAACTGAGCGTCGGCCAGGCCCGCGGCGAGCTGCCGCCCCCCTTCACCCGCCCAGCCCCGGTGGACGGCGTGCTCGACCCCGACAGCCTGCCGACGCAGTTGCAGATCGTCGTGCCGCCCTGGCCGGGCGTGCACGACGAGCAGATCCTGCATGTGCGCTGGCAAGCCAGCAGCGGACCCCACTACGACGACTTCATGCCCATCAACCCGGGGCTGGTCGGTGAGGAAGTGGTGTTCTACCTCCCCCGTGAACATGTCGAGGCGAACCTGGGCGCAGACATCGAGATCAGCTATCGCGTGGAAGACACGCAGGGGCCGGACCAGTTCTCCGCCGTCGCCACCCTGCGCATCGGCGCCCGACCCACGCCCCTGCCCCTGCCGCGGATCCTCGAAGCCGAGGGCGACCAGCTCGATCCGGGCGACGTGACGCAAGGTGCCAGCGCCTACATCGACGCCAGCGCCCGACTCGAAGACGGCGACCTGATCACCCTGCACATCGTCAGTCCCGCCGAAGACGGCAGCCTCGACATTCCCTTCGAGGTCGAGGACGGGGATGGCGGCGAAGCGGCGACCATCACCATCCCTTACGCCACCATCGTCGCCAGCATCGGTACCCGCATCAGCGTGCACTACAGCATCAGCCGCGCCGCGGGGGGACCGGTGGAGCAGTCCGGGACGGTCAGCTACACGGTGCACAGCGAGCTCGGCCACGGCCCGCTGCGCATCATGGGCGCGCGCTTCTACGCCGGCGCCTGGCTGCATGGGCGCGTGCCACGGATGCTCAGTGCCCTGCATGCGCAAACCCTGGCACCGCTGCTCGCCGAATGGCGCTACGAGGGCGACTCGCAGTGGACCACCGGCACCACCTGGATCGACCACAAGCCCTGGCTCAAGCTCCATGTGCGCAGCACCAGCCAGACCTGGGAGTGCCGACCCGTCAACGTGTTCGGTAACGGCTACGCCAATGCGACACCGGCAGCCTTCGTCGTGATGCGCGACGAAGTCATGGGCGCTGACGGCCCCGAAGTCGACATGATCGCCTGGGGCAACGGACCCAACGGCGGGCACTTGAAGCCCGAGGTGGCCGACCTCACCGACGTGCAGGAGGTCGCCGCGACGGCATACGCCTTCGCGGCGCGCCTGCGCAGCGGCAATGTCGCCTGCTGGGGCAGCATCGAGATGGGCTCGCAGTCACCAATCATCGAAGGCGACTACATCCAGGTCAGAGGCAGCCTGCAGTCCTTCGCCGGGCTGCAGCGCAACGGCGAGCTGTTCGCCTGGGGCCATGAAGACGACCCCTGTGTCCCGGTACCGCCGCCGGTCATGCAGTACCACGACTACGTCGACCTGTACGGCGCGGCCGCGGCCTTCGCCGCGCGGCGCGCCAGCGGCCATGTGGTCGCCTGGGGCGAAGCGGCTTTCGGCGGACGCCTGAAACCGGGGCAGGACCAGTACGACAATATCGTCGATGTGGTCAGCACCGTCGGCGCCTTCGCCGCGCTGCGCGACAACGGTACCCAGCGCTGGGTGATCGCCTGGGGAGACAGCGTCAACGGCGGCGATGTCCCCGATGTCATCAGCCACCTCGATAACGTCAGGCGCCTGTTCGCCACCGCCGCGGCCTTCTGCATCCTGCTCGACAGCGGCGCCGTGAAGGCCTGGCCCCATACCGTCGCCAGCGGCAACATTCCCCAGCCGATCTCGGTGCTGAGCAATATCGTCGAGGTCAGCGCGACCTGGAATGCCTTCTGTGCGCGGCTGAGCAACGGCCGGGTGGTCGCCTGGGGCGAGGACGACTGGGGCGCCGACCTGAGCCCGGAAGCCGGCGATGCCTCGAACGTCATCCAGGTAAGCGCCACGTCCGCGGCCTTCGCCGCGCTGTGCCGCGACGGCACGGTCATCGCCTGGGGCGACCCGATCCGCGGCGGCGATACCTCGGCAGTGGCCGACAAACTGGTCGACGTGCGCGCGATCTATGGCAACGCCCAGGCCTTCACCGCACTGACCGGCACTGGCGAGGTGGTGACCTGGGGCGACACGTTCAACGGTGGCAACAGCGACGCGGTGCAGGCGGAACTCACCGGCAAGGTCACCACCGGCCGCCTGCTGCCAGCCGACGAGGCACGCGCAGTGGCCGAACCGAACCTGCGGCCTGAAAGCAACGGATGACCTCACCTTGAAACCGGCGGGTGGTTGCGTCCTGGGGAGAATCCTGCGGCCGGCAGCAATCCTTGTGGGAGCGGGCGTTGCCCGCGATGGCGTAGTCCCGGACACCGCCTTTGTCAGTGCCGGCCTCATCGCGGGCAATGCCCGCTCCCACAGGTTTTGCGGCGAACCGGAATCCAGCGGCCGACAGTAATCCTTGTAGGAGCGGGCGTTGCCCGCGATGGCGCAGTTCCGGACACCGCCTTTGTCAGTACTGGCCTCATCGCGGGCAATGCCCGCACAGGTTTTGCGGCGAGCCGGAATCCTGCGGCCGACAGTAATCCTTGTAGGAGCGGGCGTTGCCCGCGATGGCGTAGTCCCGGGCGCCATCTTTGTCAGTGCCGGCCTCATCGCGGGCAATGCCCGCTCCCACAGGTTTTGCGGCGAGCCGGAATCCTGCGGCCGACAGTAATCCTTGTAGGAGCAGGCGTTGCCCGCGATGGCGTAGTCCCGGGCGCCATCTTTGTCAGTGCCGGCCTCATCGCGGGCAAGGCCCGCTCCTACAGGTTTTGTGGCGAGCCGGAATCCAGCGGCCATCATTGGCAAACAGGCATTCATACAAATCACCTCAAGGCATCTGCTTGAATCCTCTGCTCTTTCCCCACCAAGCCCGCCCTACCTGATATTTCTGCCAGTTGTGCACCCCACCACTCCGGCTCTTCAATCTGCTCAGCCCCCTCGGCCCCGACAGGATTGGAGAACCCTCATGACCCGCGATGAAACCGCTCCCCTGAACCTCGACCCCCTGCTCATCCCCGGCCTTATCGTCCCGCTGCAAACCGAAGGTGCCGACGGCGGGGTCAACTACGGCATGTTGATCTCCAACGAGAACGGCCTGCTGATCCAGGTCCAGCCCTACCTGAACATGCAGGAAGGCGACTGGATCGACGTGTTCTGGGGTGACGCCAGTAGCCCCGTCGCCGGCGACCGGGTGCTCGACGAGCATGTCGGCGACAAGTTCGGCCTGTTCATCAGCGCCGACCTCATCCCGGACGGCATCAGCGATGTCTGGGCCAGGGTCACTCGCTCCGGTGGCGGCAATGGCGGCGAGTCCCTGCCGCTGGCGGTGCTGGTGCGTACCGTTCTACCGGGAGGCATCGACCCCGAACCCGATGTCCCCGGCCACCAGGCCTTGCCGGCGCCCGAACCAGAACTGCCACCCAGCGGCATCATCGATGAGGAAGCGGCGAAGAATGGCGTCAAGGTCACCATCGATGGCTACCCCAACATGCGCGTGTTCGACACCATCACCTTCAGCTGGGGCGGCGTGCTGCTGCAGCACGAAGTGACCCAGGACGAAGTGGACGCCGGCTCACTGGAAATACTGGTCACCGAACAGACCATCCTCGAAGCCGGCGACAGCGACGATCTGGTACTGGTCTACCGCGTTCGCGACGAAGTGCACAACCCATCCAGCGACTGGTCCATGCGCACCCTGGTGCATGTGGAGGTCGGCAAAGGCCTGTTCAATGCGCCGATGATCGTCAACCCCGATCCGGAAGCCGAGCCCTACGACATCATCGACCTCGATGTGCTGGGCGATGACGACCTGGTGGTCAGCGTCTACGCCGAACCCGGCGGCAAGCTGCAGATCGGCGACGTGGTGACGCTGAAATGGGTCGGCACCACCGCCCAGGGCGAACCCATCACGGTTCAGCCTGAAGCAAAGACCGTGGCACGAATCCCGATCAATCTGGAATTCATCATCCCCAATGCCGACGTGACGCGCCTGGGCCGTGGTCGCGGCGTTGCCTCCTTCACAGTGACCCGCGATGACACCGCCGCCGGCGTGTCCAAGCGCAGCTTCGTCACCTTCCTCGGCGAAGAACAGCGCCTGCCCAAGCCGATAGTGCCCGATGCCGTGGACGGTGTGCTCGATCCGAGCCTGAGCGAAACCACGGTGATCGTCCCCGGCGAGGTGCTGGAAGCCGGTGACTATGTCTGGCTGTACTGGCTCGGCAAGCGTGCCAACGGCAGCCCGCTGCTGCATGAAGACGGACGCTCGGTCAGCGGCAGCGGTGCCGGCAAGCCGATGACGTTCACCATTCCCGCCACGGCCATCGCGCCGCTGGATGGCGGCAACCTCAGCGTCTACTACAGGCTGTCCAAGAACGGCGGCGTACCACTCGAATCGGAACACGAACGCCTGACGGTCGGCGAAGCCCGCGAAGAACTGCCCGCCCCTACCACTCTCCCAGCCGCGGAGGACGGCGTGCTCGATCCCGCCGACTTGCCGACGCAGTTGCAGGTAGTCATCGCCCCCTGGCCAGACATGCAGGCCGGGCAGACCGTCCACCTGCGCTGGCGCGCCAGCAGCGGGCCGCACCTCGACGACTACATCCCGGTACATGCGCCGCAGGTGGGCCAGGAGGTGGTGTTCCTCCTCGACCGTAGCGCCATCGAGGGCAACTTCGGTGCCGATATCGAGATCACCTACCTGGTGGAGTCTCCGGGTGAACCGAGCCGCCTATCCGCCCCGGCGACCTTCCGCCTCGGTGCTCGCCAGGATGTCGGTTCGGGGCCGATGCGCGTCATGGGGGCGCGGTTCAACCCCGGGATCTGGCGCGGCACCTCCACGCCACGGATGCTCACGGCCCTGCATGACGAAACGCTGGAACCGATGCTCGCCGAGTGGCGCTACGAGGACGAGCAGGAATGGACGGCGGGCAGCACCTGGATCGATACCAGGCCGGCGCTCAAGCTCTATGTGCGCAATGCCAGCGAGACCAGGGAGTGCCGGGCCGTCAATGTCATCGGCAACGGCAGCGGCCCCGTCTACACCGGCGCGGCGGCCTTTGTCGCGATGCGCGACGAGGTCGAAGGCGATAGCGGCACAGTGGTCGACCTGGTGGCATGGGGCACGCGCGACTATGGCGGGGAGCTGGGCCCTGAGCAGATCGTCCTCGATAACGTCGCGGAAGTTTCCGCGACCGCCTTCGCGTATGCAGCGCGCTTGAACGATGGCAATGTGGCGTGCTGGGGGAATTCGTTCAATGGCGGTTCCCCTGCCCTGATCCGTGGCGATTTCGTTCAGGTCAGGAGCAACATCGGGGCATTCGCCGGACGCCAACGAAACGGCGAGCTGCTCTCCTGGGGAGCGACGCCCAATCACGGCGTTCCGGTACCGCAGGAAATCCTCCAGCACAGGGATTATGTCGATCTGTACGGAGCGAGAAATGCCTTCGCCGCGCGCCGCGCCAGCGGCCATGTGGTCGCGTGGGGCGCTGCGGATCATGGCGGGAAGCTGCACGAGGGACAGGAAACCTTCGACGACATCACCCAGGTCTGCGGCAACTCCGCCGCCTTCATCGCCCTGCGCGATCGTGGTGAGGGCAAAAGCGTGATTGCCTGGGGGCACGGCAGCACCGGTGGCCTCCTACCCGACGATATCGCCAGCCTGGACAACGTCAGAACACTGGGTGCCGCTACCGATGACGCCTTCTGCATCCTTCTGCAAAGCGGTCAGATACGGGCCTGGCCCGAGGAAAACCCGAGCGGCACGGTACCGGACTACATAGCCAAGTTGACCAGTGTGGTGGAAGTCACCGCGAACCATGCTGCGTTCTGCGCCCGCCTGAGCGACGGCAAGGTCGTCGCCTGGGGCGGCACAGGTGGCGAACTGCCAGGCGACGTTGCGCTCAGGTCGGACATTGTTCAGGTGGTGGGCAACTACTACTCGTTCGCGGCGCTGTGTCGCGATGGCTCGGTGGTCGCCTGGGGTTATCCAGGTACCGGCGGCGACACCTCCAGCGTGGCCGAGCGGCTGGTCGATGTGCGGGCGATCTATGCCTGCAATCAAGCTTTCGCGGCATTGACCCAGGATGGTCGGGTAGTGACCTGGGGCATGCCGACCGGTGGTGGCGACAGCGACAAGGTGCACTGGCAACTGACCGGCAAGGTCACCCACAACCGTCTGCTGCCGGCAGAAGAAGCAAGGGCCCTGGCCGCTTCACAACCCACCCCCGCGGTTTCGCAACAGTCCGGAGAACGACCATGAACAACGAAGCCACCCGCGATTCAGCCGACACCCTGAACCTCGACCCCCTGCTCATCCCCGGCCTTATCGTCCCACTGCAAACCGAAGGCGCCGACGGCGGGGTCAACTACGGCATGTTGATCTCCAACGAGAACGGCCTGCTGGTCCAGGTCCAGCCCTACCTGAACATGCAGGAAGGTGACTGGATCGACGTGTTCTGGGGCGACGCCAGCAGCCCCGTCGCCGGCGACCGGGTGCTCGACGAGCATGTCGGCAACAAGTTCAGCCTGTTCATCAGTGCCGAATTCATTCCGGACGGCATCAGCGACGTCTGGGCCAAGGTCACCCGTTCCGGTGGCGGCAATGGTGGTGAATCCCCGCCGCTGGCGGTACTGGTGCGCACTGTGCTTCCTGGAGGCATCGACCCCGAACCCGATGTCCCCGGCCACCAGGCCTTGCCAGCACCTGAGCCCGAACTGCCAACCAGCGGCATCATCGATGAAGAGGCCGCGAAGAACGGCATCAAGGTCACCATCAGCGCCTACCCCAACATGCGCGTGTTCGACACCATCATCTTCAGCTGGGGCGGCGTGCTGCTGCAGCACGAAGTGACCCAGGAAGAGGTGGACGCCGGCTCACTGGAAATACTGGTAACCGAACAGACCATCCTCGAAGCCGGCGACAGCGACGATCTGGTACTGGTCTACCGCGTGCGCGACGAAGTGCACAACCCATCCAGCGACTGGTCCATGCGCACCCTGGTGCATGTGGAAGTCGGCCAGGGCCTGTTCAATGCGCCGATGATCGAGAACCCCGATCCGGCGGCCGATCCCTACGACGTGATCGACCTCGACGTGCTCGGCGAGGACGATCTGCTGGTCGAGGTCCAGGTCGTGGAAGGTGGCGCGTTTCTGGAGGGCGATGTGGTCGCGCTGAAGTGGGTCGGCACCACCGCCCAGGGCGAAGAGATCATCGCCGAGATCCCCGCGCAGACCGTGCCACGCTTGCCAATCAACCTGAAGTTCTACGTCGCCAATGCCGACCTGATCCGCCTGGGCCGTGGCCGCGGCGTCGCCTCCTACACGGTGAGTCGCGACGACACGGTCATCGGCGTATCCAAGCGCAGCTTCGCCACCTTCCTCGGCGAAGAGCAGCGCCTGCCCAAGCCGACAGTGCCCGATGCCGTGAATGGTGTGCTCGACCCGACGCTCGACGGCACCACGGTCATCATCCCCGGCGAAGTGCTGGAAGCCGGCGACTACGTCTGGCTGGTCTGGCTCGGCACACGCGCCAACGGCAGCCCGCTGCTGCATGAAGACGAACGCCCGGTCAGCGGCAGCGGTGCCGGCAAGCCGATGACCTTCACCGTTCCCGCCACGGCCATCGCGCCGCTGGATGGCGGCACCCTCAGCGTCTACTACAGACTGTCCAAGAACGGCGCCAGCCCTGTGGAATCGGAACGCGAACGCCTGACGGTCGGCGAAGCCCGCGACGAGCTGCCCGCGCCCACCACCCTTCCTCCCGCGGAGAATGGCGTGCTCGATCCCGCCGACCTGCCGGCGCAACTGGCAATCGTCATCCCGCCGTGGCCAGACATGCACGTCGATCAGACGTTGCATGTGCTCTGGCGCGCCAGCAGCGGGCCGCACTACGACGACTTCATCCCCATCAGCGCGCCGATGCTCGGCAAGGAGGTGGTGTTCTACCTCGAACGTGAGCATGTCGAGGCGAACCTGGGGGCAGAGATCGAGATCACCTATCGGGTGGAAAGCGGGGACGAACCGGACCAGATCTCCGCCGCCGTCTCGTTCCATATCAGCTCCCGTGACGGTATTGGTTCCGGTCCCCTGCGGATCATGGGCGCGCGGTTCTGTCCAGGTGTGCTGCGCGGCGGCTCCACCCCGCGGATACTCAGCGCCCTGAATGACCAAACCCTGGAGCCGATGCTAGCCGAATGGCGTTACGAGGACAGCGAGGACTGGACCGCGGCCACTGGCTGGACCGATGACAAGCCCTGGCTGAAGCTCTATGTGCGCAACGTCACTGAAGCTTGGGAGTGCCAGGCGGTCAATGTCATCGGTACCGGCAGCCTCCCCGCGTCACAGGGCCTTTCGGCGTTCGCCGTCATGCGCGATGAGGTTATGGGTGCAGACGGCCCCGAGGTCGATATCGTGGCGTGGGGCACGTCCCACTACGGCGGCGAGCTGACGCCCGAAGTGAGGGAGCTCAAGAATGTCGCCGAACTGTCCGCCAGCGCCTATGCGTGTGCGGCACGCTTGCGCGACGGCAATATCGCCTGTTGGGGGCACGCAACCAGTGGTGGCGAGCCTGCGAAGATCTATGGCGATTTCGTGCAGATCAGAAGCAATCTCCAGGGGTTTCTCGGGCGCAAGAGGAATGGTGAGCTCTTTTCCTGGGGGGTGGAAGAACGTGGGGTTCCGGTACCAGATGTGGTTCTGCTGCACCGAGACTATGTCGATATATACGGCGCGGATATGGCTTTCGCAGCACGTCGAGCCAGCGGTCACGTGGTGGCGTGGGGGCTCCCGGATTTGGGTGGGCAACTGCGTCAGGGGCAGGAGGCGTTCGACGACGTCATCCAGGTATGCGGCAACCCTGCTGCATTCGCCGCAGTACGCGGCAACGGTGCCACGAAGCGGGTCTTTGCCTGGGGGGATATGAACAAAGGGGGACTGGTTCCCGACGATATCGCCCGGCTCGACAACGTCAGGACTATCGCCGCCTGCACGCAAGACAGTTTCTGCATCGTTCTGCAAACAGGTGAGGTGAGGGCCTGGCCAGCGAACACGGAGGGCGGCAACCTGCCGGACGCTATCGCAAACCTGACCACTGTCGTGGAGGTCACTGCCACCCGCCATGCCTATTGTGCCCGGCTGAGCGATGGTACGGTCGCTGCCTGGGGCAGTCCGGGCTTGGGAGGCAATCTGACCGGTCCGATCGTCGGCGCATCGAACGTCGTCCAGGTCACCGGCAACGGCGGCGCCTTCGCCGCCTTGTGCAGCGATGGAACGGTGATCGCCTGGGGTAATCCGATGGTCGGCGGCGATACCTCCGTAGTAGCCGACAAGCTGGTCAATGTACGTGCGATCTATGGCAACGGCTCTGCCTTTATCGCCTTGACCGCAGATGGTCGAGTGGTGACTTGGGGTGCCAAGGACGGTGGCGGCGACAGCAGCAAAGTCCAGCACCAACTCAATGGCAAGGTCAGCCACAGCCGTCTTTTGCTGCTTGCTGAAGCTGTGGCGCGAAACGGTCACTACTGAGTATTCGCAAGCGCACCGCGTTTGGCGCGGTGCGCTTGCGAAAACCTGTCGCATCCCGCCACGAAAATTCACCTATCTCCGACTTTCTTGTAGGCAATTTCCCAAGCATACTCCCCGCCCCCGCCTGGTGGTTGCGTCCCGTGGAAACGCTGCCTAATCTCCGCCGGTCGTTGCCAAATCAACGACCGGATTAGCAGTCCGAACGACATAACAACCTTCCCAGGTACGCCTTATGGCGGCTGTGCGTGTGGGCACCTTCGGGTGCGCCGGGTTGTTGTGTCCTCGGTCTGCTAACCCACGCACGGTCGCCACCCAATCGTTTAGCGGCGAGAAGTGGTGACTCCCTGAAACGACACAACCGAGTCAGCCATGAAAAAACTTGTCCCTGATCCACCCCCCATCCTCACCATCAAACCCGGCCTCACCCATGACCAGGCCATCCGCCTCGCCGACGAACACCTGAACAGCGCTCTTGCCGCGTTGACCAGACTGCCCCTGCAGTCCAAATCTTGCGACCAGGCATCCCTCGAAGGTGCGGAAATCGAGCTGAGAATCGGCAAGGCCCTGCTCAGGGTCGCCCAGGCCGAATCCACCGTCAGCGTACCGATCCTCTAAGCCCTGGCGCTGAGGCGGCAAGCCGGAATCTTGCGGCCGGCCCAGTAATCCTTGCGGGAGCGGGCGTTGCCCGCGATGGCGTAGTTCCGGACACCACCTTTGTCAGTGCCGGCCTCATCGCGGGCAATGCCCGCTCCCACAGGGTTTCCTGCCAGACAACAGGCATTCGTACAAATCGCCTCACGGCATCTCCTTGAATCCCCTGCTCTTTCCTCATCACACTCGCCCTACCTGATATTTCTGCCAGTTGTGCGCCCCACCGCAGTGGATCTTCAATCTGCTCAGCCCCCTCGGCCCGACAGGATTGGAGAAACCTCATGACCCGCGATGAAAGCACTCCCCTGAACCTCGACCCCCTGCTCATCCCCGGCCTCATCGTCCCGCTGCAAACCGAAGGCGCCGACGGCGGGGTCAACCACGGCATGTTGATCTCCAACGAGAACGGCCTGCTGGTCCAGGTCCAGCCCTACCTGAACATGCAGGAAGGCGACTGGGTCGATGTGTTCTGGGGCGACCCCGACAGCCCCGTCGCCGGCGACCGGGTGCTCGACGAGCATGTCGGTGACAAGTTCGGCCTGTTCATCAGCGCCGACCTCATCCCCGACGGCATCAGCGACGTCTGGGCCAGGATCACTCGCTCCGGGGGCGGTAATGGCGGCGAGTCCCTGCCCCTGGCGGTGCTGGTGCGCACTGTGCTTCCGGGAGGGATCGACCCCGAACCCGATCTGCCTGGCCACCAGAACCTCCCCGCGCCTGAACCCGAACTGCCAACCAGCGGCATCATCGATGAAGAAGCGGCGAAGAACGGCATCAAGGTCACCATCAGCGCCTACCCCAATATGCGTGTGTTCGACACCATCACCTTCAGTTGGGGCGGTGTACTGCTGCAGCACGAAGTGACGCAGGAAGAGGTGGACGCCGGCTCGCTGGAGATCCTGGTCAGCGAAGACGTAATCCTCGAAGCCGGCGACAGCAACCAACTGGTACTGGTCTACCGCGTGCGCGACGAAGTGCACAACCCGTCCAGCGAGTGGTCGATGCGTACCCTGGTGCATGTGGAAGTCGGCAAGGGGCTGTTCAATGCACCGATGATCGAGAACCCCGATCCGGCGGCCGATCCCTACGACGTGATCGACCTCGACGTGCTCGGCGAGGACGATCTGCTGGTCGAGGTCCAGGTCGTGGAAGGTGGCGCGTTTCTGGAGGGCGATGTGGTCGCGCTGAAGTGGGTCGGCACCACCGCCCAGGGCGAGGACGTGATCGTCACGCCCCCCGAACAGACGGTGGTGCGCGTGCCGAGCAACCTGAGGTTCTACCTACCCAATGCCGATATGAAACGCCTGGGACGCGGACGCGGGGTCGCCTCCTACGCCGTGACCCGCGACGACGCTGCCGCCGGCGTCTCCCGGCGCGCCTTCGTGACCTTCCTCGGCGAGGAACAGCGCCTGCCCAAGCCGACGGTGAGCGATGCCGTGGAAGGCGTGCTCGACCCGAGCCTGGCGGCGACCACGGTCATCGTCCCCGGCGCGGCCCTCGAGGCCGACGATACCGTGAGCCTGACCTGGCTGGGGATCCGCGCCAACGGTACCCCGCTGCTGAGGACCTTCGTGCGGGGGGTCAGCGGCGGCAACGCCGGCCAGCCGATGCTCTTTCCGATTGCCGGCGACGAGCTGATCGCGCCACTGGATGGCGGCACGCTGAGCGTCCACTACACCCTGAGCAAAGGCTCGGGCAGCGGTCTCGAACTGGAATCCGAACGCGAACGACTCAGTGTGGGCGAAGCCCGCGGTGAGTTGCCGGCCCCGTTCACCCGACCTCCGGCTGAAGGCGGCGTGCTCGATCCCGCGGATCTGCCAGGCCTGCTGGACATCGTCGTGCCGCCCTGGCCGGGCATGAGCAGCGGGCAGACGGTGTACCTGCTCTGGCGTGCCAGCAACGGCCCGCAGCACGATGACTCCATGCTCATCAGCCCGCCCCTGGTGGGCCAGGAGGTGCTGTTCAGCATGACGCCCGCCCAGGTCGAGGCAAACCTCGGCGCGGATATCGAACTTTCGTACCGGGTGCAAAGCCCGGACGCGCCACCGCAGTTATCGGTGATCGGCCGCTTCAGCATCGGTACCCGCGAGGGGTCGCTGCCACTGCCGGAAATACTCGAAGCCGACGGCAACCAACTCGCCCCCGATGACGTGGTCCAGGGCGCCAGCGTGCGCATTGCCGCCGAGGCCCGGTTCGCCACGGGTGATTGGGTGACCCTGCGCCTGGCCAGCGATGCGGCGGGCGGCAACATGAGCATCGAACACTGCATCGAGGACGGCGAGGCGGGCCAGGCCCTGGTCCTCACGGTGCCCCATGGGGTGATCGACGCCAGTGTCGGCAGGCGTATCGAGCTGCATTACCAGATCGTTCGCGCCGCGGGAGGGCCGATCCAGCATTCGGCGATTGCCGGCTACGACATCAGCGCGGACATCGGCAGCGGGCCAGTGCGGATCATGGGCGCGCGCTTCAATGCCAGCATCGCCCGCGCCGGAGCCACGCCGCGGATACTCACGGCCCTGCATGACACCACCCTGAGGCCGATGCTGGTCGAATGGCGCTACGAGGACAGCCAGCAATGGACGGCCAGGAGCTACTGGATCGACGCCAAGCCCTGGCTGAAGCTGTTCGCGCGCAGTACCAGCGAAACCTGGGAGTGCCGGGCGGCGAACATCATCGGCAATGGCGCTGGCAACCCTCCGGGCGGCAGCGCGGTCTTCGTCGCGATGCGTGACGAAGTCCTGGGCGAACAGGGTATCGAGGTCGACATGGTGGCCTGGGGCACGCCGCTCTATGGCGGCACGCTGAATGACAGCCTGAAGCAGATCAAGAACATAGCGGAGATTTCCGCAACAGGCTCCTCCTATGTCGCTCGTCTGCGCACCGGCAACCTGGTTTGTTGGGGACATTCGAGCACTGGCGGCGTTCCGCCAAGCATTTCAGGAAACTATGTCCAGGTCAGAAGCAGCCACTGGGCATTCGTCGCTCGCGACAGCGCGGGCGGGCTGTATGCCTGGGGCAACCCAAACGGTGGTGTCCCGGTACCGGACAGGATCCTGCGGCACAAGGATTACGTCGATCTGTGCGGCGCGGTCGCTGCATTCGCCGGGCGACGTGCCAGCGGGCACGTGGTGGCCTGGGGCAACGAGGAGCGTGGTGGCCGGTTGCTTCCGGGCCAGGAAGCGATGGACGACATCGTCCAGATCCAGAACAACGAGGGCGCCTTCGCCGCGCTGCGCGACAACGGCAGTTCACGCCGGGTCATTGCCTGGGGCGCACATGGCGCGGGGGGCGACGTGCCGACGGAGATTGCCCGGCTTACCAACGTCAGGTCGCTCGGCGCGGGTTCGCACCAGGCCTTCGCCATCATTCTCGACACCGGTGAAGCGAAGGCCTGGGGGGCCTCGACTTCAGGTGGAAAGATACCCGAGACGCTGACACCGCTGATGAATGTGGTGGAGATCACGGCAACGGCGTATGCCTTCTGCGCGCGCCTGAGCGACGGGCGCGTGGTCGCCTGGGGTGCGGAAGCCAAGGGTGGCAAGATCACCGAAGAAGTCGCCGGCAAATCGAACATCGTCCAGGTCGTCGGCAGCTTCAACGCATTCGCCGCGCTGTGCAGCGACGGCACGGTGGTCGCCTGGGGCGACAGGACCGCCGGGGGTGATACCTCCAGCGTCGCCGCCAGGCTGGTGGATGTGCGGGCGATCTACGGCAATGGCAATGCCTTTGCCGCCTTGACCGCGAATGGCCAGGTGGTGACCTGGGGCATCGGCCCCGGCGGCGGCAACAGCGATGCCGTGCAGCACGAACTGAACGGCAGGGTCACCGCCAGCCGCCTGCTCTCCGTCGCCGAGGCCGAGGTGCTGGAGAACCTTGTGGAGCAGCGCCACACCTGAATGCCGCGGCCGGTGATGTGGCCAGACTGGACAGCATCATTGCTGCTTCTGGCCTCATCGCTGCGGTTCGATCGGCACCGGATCTGGATCAACACAACAAACTGCGTCGCTACCACGCCCCCCGTAGGAGCTGGCTTGCCTGCGATCGGCTGCAAAGCAGGCGTAAATCGGTATCCGCGGTGTTCCAGGGTTACTGCGGATTCAGGGTTTACGACGGCTGCGCCGCCGATCGCAGGCAAGCCAGCTCCTACGGCCATCATTGGCAAACAGGCATTCGTATAAATCGCCTCAAGGCATCTCCTTGAATCCCCTGCCCTTTCCCTACCAACCCCGCCCTACCTGATATTTCTGCCAGTTGTGCACTCCACCGCTCTGGCTCTTCAATCTGTTCAGCCACCTCGGAGGTGGCGACAGCCGCGCGGTGCAACACCTGCTGAACGGCCGGGTCACCGCCCGGCGCCTGCTGCCACCCGACGAGGCCAAGGCGCTGGGGAACGTTGCAGATCGTCGGAGAACCTGAGGTCGTTATCCCGAACCTTTCACAGAGACAGGAGCACGTAATGGACATCAAGCACACTCTGCTGCCGAGTCTGGGTTTTCTGGTCGCTGCGCATTTCAGCGCCAGTGCACAGGCCGGCATGCCGGCAAGCTGTTTTCAAACCCCATACGATTACGAGATTTACCAGCGATATGGCCTGGACCAGCCCCCCAACCCGACATTCACGATCGGTGGTCAGGCCTTTACCACCGTCGGCTCCGACGATAAGCGGCGAGCCTGGGAACACGGGCCGGCGAAGAGAAAGCCCTTGACGATCAATGTGACGGAGCAGGCGAACTCCTCTCACGGCAAGCTGTATCTCGACGCTGGCGCGTCGACGACCAACAGCGGCCGGATCAGATTCGAATGGGTACCGGCATCGAGCGCGGACGCCACGACCGGACAGTCCGCGCAGTTGGGCGTCGATCTGGGCACCCGGGATACGGCACAGCTCAAGGTCACGGACCCGGTCTGTGAGGTCAGCGCCAGCAGAACGTTCAAAGTGCCCGTACGGTAGTCGCATGCATTGATCCAGACTACTTCAGGCCACCACCCTGTGGGAGCTGCGGTTCGGCGCCCCGCCAAGCCAGCTCCCACAGGTTTCCGGGCCGATCTTGCGATCAGCGCAGATACCCCACCAACCGCCCCAGCATCTCATCGCACCCGCGCAACTGCTCCACACTGACGAACTCGTCCGCCTTGTGCCCCTGGTCCATGCTCCCCGGCCCGCAGACCACGGTGGCAATCCCCGCCTGTTCGAACAGGCCACCTTCGGTACCGAAGGCCACAGTGCCGAAATCGTCCGAGCCGCTGAGCAGCGCCAGCAGCCGCGCCGCCTCGCTGTTGGCCGGCGTGGCCAGCCCCGGGTAGGCGCTCAGCGGGCGCAGGCGCACGCCGGTATCGGCCTGCACCGCGTGCATCTTCGGCAGCAGCTCGGTCTCGGCGAAATGTTCCAGTTCATCGGCCACGACCTGCGCATCGAAACCCGGCAAGGCCCGCACTTCGAAGTCGAACTCGCACTCCGCCGGAACGATATTCAACGCCCGCCCCCCCTGGATCACCCCGGTCTGCACCGTGGAGTACGGCGGGTCGAAACGCTCGTCGTGCAGCGCCGGCGCAGCCAGGCGCTGGCCGATCTCGCCGAGCTTGCCGATCAGCCGCGCGGCATATTCGATGGCATTCACGCCATAGGGCGCATAGGCCGAATGACAGGCCGCACCCTGCACCTGGCAACGCATCGCCAGCTTGCCCTTGTGCCCAAGCACCGGCTTGAGTCCGGTGGGCTCGCCGATCAGGCACAGGGTCGGCTTGTGCGGGCGCTGCGCCAGCGCCGCGAGCATCGAGCGCACGCCGAGGCAACCCACTTCCTCGTCGTAGGAGAACGCCAGGTGCACGGGAATGCGCAGCGGCTCGGCGAGAAACGCCGGCACCGCGGCCAGCACCGAGGCGATGAAGCCCTTCATGTCGGCGGCACCGCGGCCATACAGGCGGCCGTCCTTCTCGCTCATGACGAACGGCTCGACGGTCCACGCCTGACCGTCCACCGGAACCACGTCGGTATGCCCGGACAGCACCACGCCGCCGCGGTCCTGCGGGCCGATGGTGGCGAACAGATTGGCCTTGCTGCCGTCCTCGTTGTGGAACAGCTCGCTGTCCACGCCGAGGTCCGCCAGGTATTCGCGGACAAAGCCGATCAACGCCAGGTTGGAATCACGGCTGACCGTAGGAAAGCCGATCAGCCGCCCCAGCAGCTCGCGGCTGCGCATCTCACTCATCGCCCGGCACTCCGTAGCTCGGCGCCGCGGTGGGGTCGAGGGCGCGGGTCACGTAGTCCTGCATCTGCGGGCGGTAGGCCTGCCACAGGGCATCGAGCTGGCCGATCGGGTCGTGCTCGGCCCAGTCGACGCGCAGGTCCACCAGCGGCCAGGTCAGTTCGCCGGCCACCTTCAACGCCGCCGAGTGCACCGGCCCCGCCTCGCCACCGGCGGCCATGGCCGCATGCATGGCCGCCAGCAGGCGGTCGGCGAGATGACCGTGGGCCTGTTCGAAGGCCGCGACCATGGCCTCGATCACCTGCACGCCGGACAACAGGTTGCCCGCCGCCGCGCATTGCTCGCCGGCCACCGCGTTGTGCACGCCGAGGGCCTCCTGGCCGGTGAACAGGGCCACCGTGCCATGGCTGTCGATCACCGTGACCTGGCGGTATTCGCTCCAGCCATTGGCGCCGAGCACCCGGCTCAGGGCCTCACGCGGCGGCACCTGCTCGCGCTCCAGCAGGTCGAGGATCTGCGGACCGAGGGCCGGCAGGGTGATGTTCTGCGTCGAGACCGCGCCGACCCCGGCGCGGACCCAGGGGCAGCGCGCGCCGACGGCAATGCTGGAGGAACTGATGGCGATACCGACCTGGCCGGTTTCCGGGCAGCGCCCGATGATGGAAAACGTCATGTACTGCTCCCTGAAACAGTCGAGAGAAAGGAATGGTCAGCCACGCAACTGGAACCAGGTGGTCTTCAGCTGGCTGTATTTGTCGAAGGAATGCAGCGACAGATCGCGGCCGAAACCGGACTGCTTGCCGCCGCCGAACGGAATGGCCACGTCCAGCGCATCCACGGTGTTCACCGACACGGTGCCGGCTTTCAGCGCCCGGGCCACGCGGTGGGCGCGGTTGAGGTCGTCGCTCCAGACCGAGGCGGCGAGGCCGTAGATGCTGTCGTTGGCCAGCTGGATGGCCTGCTCTTCACTGTCGAAGGCGCTCACCGCCAGCACCGGGCCGAAGACTTCTTCGCGGACCAGGCGCATATCGTTGTCGACGCCGGCGAAAATGGTCGGCTCGATGAAGTTGCTGGAGCCGTTGAAGCTCAGTTGGCGTCCGCCGCACAGCAGGCGCCCGCCCTCCTCCCGGGCCTGCTCGATGGCACGGACGATGCGCGCGGTCTGCTCGCCGTCGACGATGGCCCCGGCGCGGCTGGCCGGGTCCAGCGGATCGCCGGGCAGCCAGTGGCGCGCCTTGGCCAGCAGGCGTTCGATGAACTCGTCGTGGATCGAACGCTGCACATACAGCCGCGAGTTGGCCGAGCACACCTCGCCTTGGTTGAAGAAGATGCCGAAGGCGGCCTTCTCGGCGGCCAGGTCGAGGTCCTGGCAGTCGTCGAAGATCAGGTTCGGGCTCTTGCCGCCGCACTCCAGCCAGACCTGCTTGAGGTTGGACTGCGCCGAATAGCCCATGAAGTACTTGCCGACCTGGGTCGAGCCAGTGAACACCAGGCAGTCCACGTCCGGGTGCAGGCCGAGGGCGCGACCGGCGCTTTCGCCGAGGCCCGGGACCACGTTGAGCACGCCTTCCGGCAAGCCGGCCTCCAGGGCCAGCTGGCCCAGGCGCAGGGCCGAGAACGGCGACTGCTCGGCGGGCTTGAGCACCACGCTGTTGCCGGCGGCCAGGGCCGGGGCGAGTTTCCACGCGGCCATGTCGAGCGGGAAGTTCCACGGCACCACCGCGGCGACCACGCCGAGGGCTTCGCGGGTGATGGTGGCCAGGGCATTGTGCGCGGTGGGCGCGACCTGGTCGTAGAGCTTGTCGAGGGCCTCGCCGTACCAGGCGAAGACCTGCGCCGAGCCGGGCACGTCGATGTTGAACGCATCCATCACCGGCTTGCCCATGTTCAGCGAGTCGAGCAGGGCCAGTTCCTCGCGGTGGCTCATGATCAGTTCGGCCAGGCGCAGCAGCACCTTCTTGCGCTCGCCCGGCGCCATGCGCGCCCAGGGGCCGTGCTCGAAGGCCTGGCGCGCGCTGGCCACGGCCAGGTCCACCTCCGCCTCGCCGCAGGCGGCAACCTTGGCCAGCAAGCGGTTGGTGGCGGGGTCGATGGCGTCGAAGGTGGCGCCGGACTGGGCGCCGAGCTGCCGTCCGCCGATCAGCGCCTTGTCGATGAATGCCTGTCGCGCAGCCTGCTGCTGCCAGTAGCCGAGGTCGTACACATGCTCTCCCTGAGGACCGTCATGCGGCCCGTTGTTGTTGCTGTTCGGGCAGATGGTGCGGGACATGGGGCGGCGGGAAAACGATGAAATATGTGGTCGGGACATAGGAAAAAAGTGGCCAGCCAGGCAACAGACATACCACCGTAGGAGCGTGGCTTGCCCGCGAAGGACCGCGGCGCGGTCCCGGATAGCAGTGAGGTCCGGGACCGCGCCGCGGTCCTTCGCAGGCAAGCCAGCTCCTACAACAGCGTGACCGCCTGACCCCTTCGCCTTTTTATCGGCAATCCCCAGCTAATTACTATTTTCGCGAAATCCCCCACATCCCTAGTCTGGCCCCAGGCAACGGCGGTTCGACGACCGCCCTGAACAAGAACGCCTACAAGACAGGGCATGCACATGACACTCAACACTCTCGAAATCGATACCCTCGTGGTCGGCGCCGGTCAGGCCGGTGTGGCCATGAGCGAACACCTGAGCAAGCTCGGCGTGCCGCACCTGGTGCTGGAGCGCAACCGCATCGCCGAAGCCTGGCGCAGCGGACGCTGGGATTCGCTGGTGGCCAACGGCCCGGTCTGGCACGACCGCTTCCCCGGCCTGGAATTCGACCTCGACGCCGACGCCTTCGCCGGCAAGGACCAGGTCGCCGACTACTTCGAAAACTATGTGAAGAAGTACAACCTGCCGATCCGCACCGGTGTCGAGGTGAAGAAGGTGCTGCGCAACGCCGACCGTCCCGGTTTCACCATCGAAACCAGCGAAGGCACGATCCGCGCCAACCGCGTGGTGGCCGCCACCGGCCCGTTCCAGCGCCCGGTGATCCCGGCCATCGCCCCGCAGGACGGCAACCTGCACCAGATCCACTCCGCCGCCTACTACAACCCGCAGCAACTGCCGCAAGGCGCGGTGCTGGTGGTCGGTGCCGGCTCCTCCGGCGTGCAGATCGCCGACGAGCTGATGCGTGCCGGACGCAAGGTCTACCTCTCGGTGGGCGCCCACGACCGGCCGCCGCGCAGCTACCGCAACCGTGATTTCTGCTGGTGGCTGGGGGTGCTCGGCGAATGGGACGCGGAGATCGCCAAGCCCGGTCGCGAACACGTGACCATCGCCGTCAGCGGCGCCCGCGGCGGCCATACCGTGGACTTCCGCGCCCTCGCCCACCAGGGCATGACCCTGGTCGGCCTGACCGAGTCGTTCCATGACGGCGTGGCGCGCTTCCAGGACAACCTGGCGGAGAACATCCGTCGCGGCGACGAAAACTACCTGGCCCTGCTGGATGCCGCCGACGCCTACGTCGCGCGCAACGGCCTCGACCTGCCGGAAGAGCCAGAGGCGCGCAAACGCCTGGCCGACCCTGAATGCATCACCCGGCCGATCCGCGAACTGGACCTGGCCGAGGCCGGCGTCACCTCGGTGATCTGGGCCACCGGCTACGGCCTGGACTTCAGCTGGCTGGCGGTGGACGCCTTCGATGCCAACGGCAAGCCGAAGCACCAGCGCGGCGTGTCCAGCGAACCGGGGGTGTACTTCGTCGGCCTGCCGTGGCTGTCGCGCCGCGGTTCGTCGTTCATCTGGGGCGTGTGGCACGACGCCAAGCATGTCGCCGGGCACATCGCCACCCAGCGCACCTACCTGGCCTACCGCGACAAGGACCAGCGCCAGGGCGCCGCCCACCACCAATCGTCTGAAAAAGCCAGTCTCATGGGAGTCAACTGATGGCAACGCATACCCGCATCCGCATGTTCAACACCAAGGTCACCTACCCCAACCAGACCCTGGACAACGACCTCTGCCAGGCTGTGCGCGCCGGCAACACCATCTACGTGCGCGGCCAGGTGGGCACCGATTTCGAGGGCAACCTGGTGGGCCTGGGTGATCCACGGGCGCAGGCCGAACAGGCGATGAAGAACGTCAAGCAACTGCTTGAAGAGGCCGGTTCCGACCTGTCGCATATCGTCAAGACCACCACCTACATCACCGACCCGCGCTTCCGTGAGCCGGTGTACCGGGAAGTGGGCAAATGGCTGAAGGGCGTGTTCCCGATCTCCACCGGGCTGGTGGTGGCCGGGCTGGCGCAGGCGGAGTGGCTGATGGAGATCGATGTGATCGCGGTGGTGCCGGAGCAGGAGTAATTACTTGGGGCCGCTTTGCGGCCCCAGGGTTTCAAGCGCCCTTGGCGTCGAGAAAGATCCGCTTCGGCAGTTTGAAACTACGCAACTCCAGCAACGCCAGCGGCCCCGCGCCCAACTCGGTGCGCAGGTGCCAGGTCAGGTAGCGGCCGTCTGGCGCCAGCAGTTCCAGGCGATAGCGGCTCGCGCCGTCGTCCAGCAGCGTCACCTTGGCCTGCTCCAGCAAACGGATCAGGCCCCAGACGCCCTGGTAGTCGCCATAAAGTCGCGTACCGGCATTCACGCTGGTCCAGGTCACCCGCGTTCCCGGATGCTCGCCCGCTCCCGGCCAGATGAAGCGCTGCCAGCGTTCGCGCTGGTTGAAGTAGTGATGCTTCTCGCCGTCCAGGGTAAAGATCGTTTCCGCGATATCCCGCACCGGTTTGCCACGCAGTTCGAAACTCAAGCCCAGACCGCCGTCGGTGTACAGCACATCGGCCAAGTGGCTGAGCCGGTTCACCGCCTCGATGAATTTCGGATCGAAACGCAGACCCTGGCTGTGCTGCGGGTCGGCGACCCAGCGGCTGCCTTCCTTGCGCAATACGCCGCTCAACTGGCTGTGCAGGAACTGGTCGATGCGCCCCGAGTCGGAACGGATCATCTGCCCGAGCATCGGTAGCGAGGCATCACTGTCGGTGGCGGCGAACGGGTAGCGGCCATCGAAGGCGCGCTGCCATTCGTCCACCACCGAGCGCTGCCACTGGCTGTTGAGGCTTTGCGCCGAAGGTTGCAGTACCCGCTGCCAGGCCTGGTCCAGCGGCTGCACGAACAGTGTCTCGCCCACCGTGCCCCATTCCGCGCCAAGGCTGGCGGCGAGCAGGCTGCCGTAGGCGCGGGTATCGCTGAGGTCCACGCTCTTGCCCTGGAACACCGTCTGCGCCAGGGCCTGGGTCATTTCTCGCGGGTCGGCGGCGTTGCTGACTTGCTGCAGCTTCAGGCGCACGCGGGTGACGCGAGTGAGGAAGGCCTGCAGGCTCAGGCGTTCGCCCTGGGCCTCGTCCTTGCCCAGCAGGTTGAGCAGCGGGCCGAAGGTGTCGTCCAGCGGGCTGTCCAGGTGCTGGGCGGCGCGTTCCACCAGTTGGGTCTTTTCCTTGCCCAGCAGATTCTGCGCGGACTGCAGCAGCGAATCGGCCAGGGCCTGCTCGCGGGTGCCGGCGCGGCCCTGCCAGGCCAGGGTGTCCATCAGGGCCAGCAGCGGCGACAGGCGCACATCGCTCATCAGGGTGAGCTGGTCGATCACTTCGGCGAGGCTGCCGGCACGCTGCCAGCGCAGGCTGTTGAGGAAGGTCAGCCAGGCACTGCTGTAGTCCTGGAAGTAGCGGGCGGTGAGGCGTTTCCTCAGTTGATCGGGGCTGAGTTCGGCGGCGAGCTCCTGGTGGTTGTCGCTGAGGACCCAGTCGATTTCCTCGCGGCGGGCCTCGGCGATCTTGTCGATGGCCTCGCGTACATGACCTTCCCAGGCTTGGCGGGTGAACACGCCGGCCACGCTGTTCTGGCTGCTGAACAGGGTGTTGTCGGACTCGCCGAGCATCTGCGCCAGGGGCAGGTCCGGGTAATGGGTGGCGGCGCTGTCGAGCACCTGCTGGTAGAGACTGGCCTCGGCGTTGCGCTGGCCGAGCTGGCCGATCAGGACCTGGCGGGCCTGCAGCAGCAGGCGCGGTTCCAGGGCTACGGCGGGGTGCGCTTCGAGGTGTTCGGCGTAGAACTGCCACAGGCCTGGCGCCAGGGTGTGCCAGGCGCCTGGGGAGAAGCCGGCGCGTTCCGGTTCCAACTCGCCCATGACCCGGACCAGGAAGGCGGGATCGGCTTTTTCCGGGCGGGCCAGCATCAGCCAGGCCTTGAGCTGGTCGTAGGAGGCGGCGGCGCGGGTGGCGCGTTCGGGGCTGTCCGGGGGCAGGCGAACCAGGGCGTCCAGGCGGCTTTGCAGCAGGGCCACGGCCGGGTCGCGCAGCAGGCGTGCGTTGATCTCGACATAGCGTGGCCACAGGGTGTCGAGCAGGGCCTGGTTCTGGTTCAGGCCGAAGCGCTGGTACCAGGGGGTGCCGTGTTGGGTCCGGTGATCGAGACGGGCCAGTTCGCGGACCAGTTCGTGCAGGGCCAGCAGTTGCGCATCGCCCTGCTCCGCCTGGTCGAGGGTAGCCAGGGTGGTCTGCATCTCGGCGATCTGCGCGCGGTTGCTGGTGAAGGACAGGGCCATGCCGGCGCCCCAGATCAGGGCCAGGAGCAGCAGGCCGACCGGCACGATGCGCGGGGTCTGCCAGCCCAGGCGGCGCGGGTGGGTGCGGTCTGCGATCACGCCTTGCCAGGCGTTGTCGGCGAGCCACAGGTGGCCCAGTTTCGCTTCGCTGCGCGGCGCGAACGGCTGGCTGAACCACAGCCCGCGCAGGGTCACGCCACGGATCGCCTCGTTCAGCCAGGGGCCGAGCACATGCGGCCAGCGCTGGATGCCCTCGCGGCGCAGCTCGGCGGACAGGCGCAGGCAGAAGTCATGGCGCATGTCCTTGTTCTGTTTCATCTGCGCCAGCCCGGTGACCCGCAGCGGCGCCAGCAGCTCGGACAGTTCGTGCTGCAACGTCCCTGCCCCGGCCTTCGCCGGCAGGGTGCAGCCGACCGCGTACGACTCGCGCCCGGCCTGCGACCACTTGCTTTCGCAGACCTGCCAGACATACAGCGGCAGATGCCAGTGCAGGTCGCGGGCCAGGGCGCGCAGGTTCTGCTGGGCCAGGCCCATGGCGTTGTCGTCGAGGCTCTGCTCGCGGGTCAGGGCCCAGACCAGGCCATCGAGGCCGCGCCAGCGGCTAAGGCGGCGCCAGAGGGCGAGGTCCGCCGGATCGGGGTCATGGCGCAGGCTGCCGGCCCAGAGCAACACGGTGCGTTCGCCGACCAGCCAGCGTTGCTCGGTGAGGCCTGGGGCGATGGCTTCGATTTCGGCGGGTTCGCCGGCGAGGAGCAGGAGACGGGTCTTGCGGCGCCAGAAGGGGCCGTAATGCCCCCTGACGTCGTCTCGCAATCTGCTGAGGACGGATCTCGTTTCAACCGGAACAACACGCCGTACATCCCTCGCCGGAAACGCCTTGTTGTCCACGGCCTGCCGCCGGTGCTGTCGCTGCTCCAGCACCGTCAGCAATTTCGGTATCAGGAACAGCATGAGCAGGCAGCCGAAAACCAGCAGGACAGCCAGCAGCTTGTGTCCAACCGTGTGCAGGCCTATCGCATCGCCGAAAGCCCAGGCCAGTGCCACCAGCGTGGCAACGAGCATCGACAGCAGCAATGCCGCCCCGGCGAAACGCCAGGCATCAGCCGTAGAATTCATGCAGCCTCCTCACGGGTGATGGTGGTGATCCAGTGCGCGTTTTCTTCCTTGCCCAGTACCAGCAACGGCTCCTGGCGGTGCTGCGCCAACTCGGCGCCCAGCACCATGCCCAGCCAACTGCTGAAGGGACCGGGTACGCCGCACAGGCTTTCCTGATTCCACTGCTGACCTACCTGCAAAGCGCCTTTCAGCTCCCGGTTGCGAGCCAGGATCGCGCCACTGGCGCCGTGCCACTCGGCGACATCGGCCAGTACGCCTGTCGCGGAACGGGCGGCGACCTGGGACTGCATGAATCCAGACACTTCGCCGGCCAAATCGCCGACATCCAGTGGCATCGGGCGCAAAAGTCGTGCCTTGACCGGTCTTTCGCCCGGCACGGGTGAACAATCGAGACAGACCAGCAAAGCCGCAAGTGCATCGGAGTAACGCTCGGCGCCGCCGAGTTGCAACACCACGATGAGCTCAAGGTAATGATTGTCCTCGTTGATCTTCTTCTCGATCCAATCGAGGGACAGTGCTTCGACCTGGACCAGGGTGGGCTTGGCCTGGTCTCCCAGAACGTTCTCCCAGACACGCGACCAGGCGTCGGCAACGTCGGCATCGGCCTGCGGCCCCAGATCACTGAGAATGGTTACCTTGAATTGATCGCCGAGCCCCGAGCCCTCCAGCGAAGGCTGCAACGCTTCGAGCACCAGCAGCAGGCTCTGGTGAAGCCGGTCGAAGGGATCGCTCGGCAGCATTTCCAGACGCTTTGCCACCCCGGTATGCAGTGGCAGGTCCTTCACGCCCCTGGCCAACGCTGCGGCGGACATCTGCTCGGGCAGCAGCAGACAGCTGTCATATACCGACAGGTGGCGCCCGGTCCATGCCAGCCAACTCGACTGCGCGGCCTGGGCTTCACTTGCGAGAAACTGCTGATGGCCGAGGGCTCCGCCATAGCGATAGGCGCGCACGGCGAAAGCCAGCGCCAGCATGAGCAAAGGTACGCAGGAGAACAGCCAGATATTGACGTTCTCGAGTATCGACAGACGCTGCGAGGCATGCAGCAGAAACAGACAGCCCCCGGCCAGGCCGGCAAGCACCAGCGAGGTGATCCAGCGGGAGGGAGAAAGTGGTGAAGGGATGTCCGTTGTTTCGGAGGGTTGACGATTCCAGCCCATGGTTTAGTCCCTCTTGCCAACGGTTACGTTGAAGATCAACTGATCGTCGTCTGGGTCGACCGCTTTCACGAAACGAGTAGACGCTACTCCACTATCACCGGTGTTCTTTTCACATAGCAATATGAAACCCTGGAACATGAGTTATTCCCTCTTTGGCGGTTCGGATTCTTCAGAAGATTCTGGCTTTCGGTTATTCGACAGAAGGCTAGCTTAATTACCCTCACATTCAGATTGAAGCCGGATGCATTGAAGCCTTTTGAAGTCCGGCCAGATATCACCATCTGCAGCAACACTACCGTCAGGATAAGTAAAAGTCGAACGACTGCCTTTTAACTTAACCTCTGGAAAAGAGGAGTGAACAACATAAGACGAATGCAGACGCGGCTCAAAATAAATTACCCTGGCATTTTCGACCCGACAAGAAATATAAATACCACTGTTTGAAAAAAGTCCCACATTTTTCCTGGGCCTGCGCCCTTCGCGGTCCGAGACCCACAAATAATAATCTTCGGTGATACTCAGATCGCCGTCGACTGCCTTATGGCTTCCACCTCGAGGGGATTTGTTATCATCAAAAACAACAGTAACTCCACCAGCACCAGCGGCCTGAATATCATTTCCGAACCGTTCGGGGTATCTATAATCAACACCGAATGTCAGGTTGCTCAGCTTCCACTGGCACTCTCCACCACCGTCGACTGCGAGCATTGCTGTATAAATATCGCTCTCACCTTCTCGAGAGGGTTGCAGAATACTATTGTTATAACCATCGCGACTGTACGCTGCCCCGCTAGCGGTATAATCGAGAAAAGTGCAAATCTTCGATCGATAGATGGCCTTCATCTGGCGCAGCTTTAAATCACTCTGAAGTTTTACCCGGACGGCTATTTGGTCGCCGCCTTGGGAAAATTCAAAGCTTCGATCCAGGCCGTAAGTAGACATAGCGGGAAGCAAAGCACATCCCAATACAATCGAATTACGCATCAAACCCCTTCGAAAAAACTCCATCATTATACCTTTAATAAAATCTTGGCACTGGTGGCTATTCGAGTACCACTTGAGCAATCAGCCGTCACATTCAGAGGGGAGCCGAATGCATTGGAGCCTCTTGAAGTCTGGCCGAACTCTTCCATCCGCCACCACACTACCATCAGGGTAAGTAAATTTTACATGGCCTCCTTTGGCCTTTACCTCGGGACGAGAGGAATACGTTACATAGGAGGAGTGCAAGCGCGGTTCGAAATTAATTACGCGGGCAGCTTTCGCCTTATAAGAAGGATATACACCATCCTCTGCCGTCAAGCCTACATTTATTCTGGGGTGACGTCCTGGGCGGTCCGAGACCAATAAGTAGTAATCTTCTACAATATTCAAATCACCCTCCACCATTCTGTGGCTTCCCCCTTGCTGGGGTTGATTATCATCGAAGACAACGGTAATTCCACCAGCGCCTGCCACCTGAACATCCTTCCCAAACCTTTCGGGATACTTATAATCAACACCAAATGTCAGGTTACTCAATTCCCACTGACACTCCCCACCGCCGTCAATCACAAGGATTGCTTTATAATTATCGCTTTCACCATCTCGATACGGCTGCAGAATAGTATTATTGTAACCGTCACGCTCAGACGCCACTCCGCTGGCGCTATAGTCGAGAAAGGTACAAATCCTGGATCGATAGATAGCTTTCATCTGGCGCAACTTCAAATCCTCCTGAAGTTTGACCCTGACAACTATTTGGTCGCCACCCTGGGAAAAATCAAAACCTCGCTCCAGACCGTGACTGGGCATCGCCAAAAGCAAGGTACATCCAAAAATTATCAAACTACGCATAAGCCCTCTCCAAACGTAATCACTCAGACCTTTACGGAAAACCTTGGCATATTCAGTTAGCTGAGAACTCACCTGAGCGATCAGTCCTTGCATCCAGAAGCGAGCCGAATACATTGCAGCTTGTTGTAATCCGGAGAGTCACTCCCATCCGAAACCACACTGCCGTCAGGATAAGTAAAAACCGAGCGACTTCCTTTGACCTTAACTTCAGGAAAGGAGGAATGAACTACGTAATCTGAATAGAGACGGGGTTCAAAATAAATTGACTTGGCGTGCTTCGCCTTGTACGAAAGATAAATGTCATTATTTGAGAACAAGCCTACGAATTTCCTAGGCTGCCACCCTGCGCGATCGGAGACCCATAAGTAGTAGTCCTCTATGATATCTAGATCCCCCTCTACCAGTTCATGGCTGGCCCCATGCTGGGGGCGATTATCATCGAATGCAACCGAAACTCCGCCGGCGCCAGAAACTTGGAAATCACTTCCGAATAGTTCCGGATACTTATAATCTACGCCAAATGTCAAGTTGCTCAATTTCCACTGACACGCCCCGCCGCCGTCAGCCGCGACAATTGCAGTATAAATATCGCTTTCACCTTCTTGAGAAGGCTGCAGGACAGTATTGTTATAACCATCTCGCTTGTACTCTACTCCGCTAGCGGTGTAATCAGAAAAGGTACAAACCGTAGATCGATAGATAGCCTTCATCTGCCGCAATTTTAAATCATCCTGAAGATTTATCCTGACAACTATTCGCTCACCGTCATGGGCAAAATCAAAACCTCGATCCGCACCATAACTGGACGCAGCGAAAAATAGAGCGCACCCCAAAATCGTCAGATAACGCATATAGCCTGATAGACTTTCAAACATTTATGGCCTCATGGAAACTTTTGGTATCTGCTACCCTGTCGAATCGCTCCAGTGCCTCTGGCCCACCTTCAAGTCGGGACGTTATTCGCAAAGAACGACCGATCATGTTTTGAAGTTCAATGAAAGCACGATTACGGTCTCTTTCCGCAACATTAATGCGTGCATGATTGTCGGCCATCTGCTGCTCAAATACATCTCGATGTTTTTTTCTCTGATGCATGCGCTCAGGATTTATGGCTTCTAAAAGCTGATTATGAATATAAGGCTGATAGTCAGAAGACATCCGATGATCAAGAATCTTTACAATCCTGCCTTTTTTCAAATTTTCGTTTCTGGGGAAAAATCTGGCACGACTTTCTTCACTCAAAGAATCAACGAACGATTTCTGATTTTCCTCCGCGCACTTATCTTTCTCTATGCTCAACGCAGGAACCAGATACAGTTTTGTTTTATGCTGGAGCTGCCGAGAGACGGCAGTGTAATAGGGTGCGCCAAGACCATCTTTATTCCTATAAGCAGGGTAAATTGAGCCTCGCTCCTGGATGTGCTGGGTAACCTTATAGAACGCGGCTGTTTCGCCATGATGGGCGTAAGGGTCTCCGAACTTAACGAAACTTCCTGTTGCCAACTGCCCTATAGACCATGCGAATCCGAGCGTTACTCCAAGCAACCCATATATTTCATACAGATAGTTATCCAACTCCACCTCTGCAGGCACACTCGGGATGGGGTCCATATCATTTACATGACGAAAATGCGTAAGACCCTCGAGGGACTGGACAGCTTTCAGGCTAAAGGTCCTTGGCATCCCATATGTATATAAAACCGGGTTATTAACCTTCAGATCAGCGGCATGAATAATCCCTAACGCTCCCCCGAGGCTATGCCCACAAATAAAAAAATCTTTTTCCAGGCTCTCGTCAGCAATAATTACTTCAAGATGGTCTAGAAAAATACCCTTGGCGACATCAAAGGCATCCCGAAAGCCCAAATGAACCTTTCCATCCGAAGTCAAATTTTTACATGGGACAGCCTCATCACATCCGGACTGGGACTTCGACTCAACCGGACGAAAAGTCAAGTCTGTAATTAGATGCTGCAGCGTCGCGGTTCCACGCCAGGCAACTAATACTTGAGCCGCATTCACAGCATAAAATAGTTGTGTATCACCTTCCGGTTGGTCTGCTTCTTTAGTATTCAGAAATTTCGCGACGGTATAGCGTTCATCAAATGGAACGTCCACGACCAGACAAGGCCACATTTGCCCACCATCCACAACTTTTGGACTACGAGACAGATCTAGGCCTTGACGCATGAACAACTCTTCAGGAGAACCAAACTCCTCCACTGTTCCGGAACTGTACGCCAGAATACTCATCAGCCCCAGGTTGTAAGCGTTTGCCAGGCTGTATTCCGCTTGGTGGTGCAGTACCAATGACCACGCTCGAAACGGACAAACCTCCAGCACATGACGACGATTCAGTTGCTCATACTCGACAGTAAACCCGCCAAAGCTTTTATCCGGAAAATGATATTCCGGCGGGTTCTTCTCATCGGGCAACGGTGGCGTCAGTGAAGGAAGTCGATCACACAACTGACCGATACGCAGGTAGTGATATTCATGCCCAGCCTCATGCGCCTGCTGCTCTAGCGGTGAAAAGCCGGAACGCTGCGGCCCATATAGCGGCAGATCTTCACCGATGGTGGGTCTTGGCGGCTCAGCACGCTCGGCGCGCAAGCGGCGCCCCTGCAATTCCCTGGCAAAGGGATCAGCCTGCATCAGCAAAGTTACCGGCAATGGATGCAAGCCTTCGAGGCGAATGACACCCTGCTCGTCGCTCTGCCCGGCGAACTCGGGCACACAGCCGGTCCTGGTAGCCTCGTTGAGCGCTCGATAAGGCATATTGGCCAGCGGTTCGCCTTGCTCATCGAGCAACTGGAACTCCAGCCAGTGACGCTTCTGCTTTCCAACCGTCACGACCTTGCAGCTATTGAGCGTGTCTGTTCGATGTCGATATTCATTCATCTTTTCTTTCCTTTATTTACACTTCAACACTGCGTGATCGGTGAAACGAATTCACTTTTCTGGGCGCGAACGAAAGCTGCACTGGTAACCCAATAAAAAATAACTCAAGAAATATTTCGCCAGAGTCAGAGCGGCGAATTCATCCTATTTTGCTAGCGCAAGAACATGTACAAAGCTCAGCTCCCAACCAAAAAATCAAGCGCCTGCTGCGAACCAAAGCATTCACCCTTCCCCCGCCCTAACGAAATGTGTCACGCAGCCACTGCGTTACCGTCAAGTCATAAGCAAAAAGACACATCCACAAAAAGAAAGTAGCCATGAGCCAATGAGAATAAAGCGCCCGCTTTCGGACTGCAGTCGGCAAGGACTCTAGCTCCAGCGGATCAAGCATCCCTCTTCTGATATGTGGCATCGGCCAGACGACCATACTCGACACGCAGGTAATCAAATAGGTCCTGGCAGCATAAACGCTCAACTCAGTGAAAACCTCATAGTCAGAAAATGCCCGACTTCCTGGAAAAGCCATCAAGACCGCCTCAACATCTTTTCGCACCATGTAGAACCTGATAGCTACTCCCACCATCCCCAGCGAGAAAAAAACAAGTGCCAGTAACAACTGCATCCCCCTCACTTATTCACCCACTATCCTTATCGTTTCCTTGTCTTGCGATACAGGCTCCAAGCAAGTTCAATCCTTGACCAGGCGATAGTAAGTAAGACCAAGAACAGATCAACACATCGACAACACCAAAAGCCAAGCAGCCACTTCATCCTTGGCGCAACTGGTCGCGGTAAACTGCTGAG
Organism: Pseudomonas sp. zfem002; assembly: GCF_032621685.1. NCBI lineage: Bacteria > Pseudomonadati > Pseudomonadota > Gammaproteobacteria > Pseudomonadales > Pseudomonadaceae > Pseudomonas > Pseudomonas sp. zfem002. The sequence continues at coordinate 187,199 of NZ_JAVYJH010000023.1, forward strand.
TTCCTCAGGCTCCAACGTCCCCTCTTCAATATGCCTGTCGGGCCACATCACGGCACCTCTCCTTAACCTCCTATCGAAATGTATCTCGTAGCCATTGCGTCATCGCCAAATCACAAGCAAGAAGACACACCCACAAAAACGAAGCGGTCATCAGCCACGCGGAACAAAGGGTTCTTTTTTGAATTGCGCTCGGCAAAGACTCCAGTTCTCTTGGATTTACTCTCCCCTTTCTAACATGCGTCGCTGACCAGACAACTACGCTCGCTAGGCAGATAGACAGATAAGCTTTACCGACGCGCGCATCAACGTTTGCAACACCTTCATACCTAGCGAAGATCCGGCTACTCCGGAAATTCATCAAAACAACATCAGCATCCTTTCTTAACGTATAACATTCAATACAAAAACCAACAAAACCTGGCAGAAGGATCATACCAATCAGGAACATACTCACATCCCATCAACCACGTAATTATCCGTCTCGTCTTCCTCGGCCCTATAGAGCCCTAGCGAAATGTGTCTAACAACCAATCCCCAACAACAGTGTCAAAGCAGAATAGGGCAGCTAAACATAATCCTCCCCCGAGCAACCCTGTCGAAAAACTCACCCTTCTTTTTATTTCTTCAGGTAAAGAATCAAGCTCCTGCGGGTCAAGCATACCTCTTCTAATATGTGGCTCTGGCCAGACAACCACGCTCGACAAATAGATAGACAAATATTTTTTTGCAGCAAACCTATCGATGTTTGCAAGGCTTTCATACCTATCGAAAGCTTGACTTTTTTGAAAGCACCTCAGAATCACATCCAGATCCTTTCTGATCGTGTAGATATCAATGCCAAAGCTAACAAACACAGACAACAAAGCCAGAAATGCAACAACAACCGTCATGCATTGTCTACCGCATAATTATCAATCTCCTTCACCTCATCGCTCCATAGGTAATCGGAAACTGCCTCTCCAATCACGCCGCCAAGAAAACCTCCTGCCAAGCCACCAACAATAGCCAACGCAAAAGCAAGCAGCGGGCCGCCCGCAGCTCCGAACTGTGCCCCGAAGGATGCGCCGGCAAAGCCGAATGCAATCGCTCCCCCCTGTTTAGCTGCCTCTTTGAATTTATTCTCAGCTTCATAAACCGACTGTATTGCATGACCAACGGTATAAACTATAAATACTCGCGCCATCACGACCAGGGTTTTATTAATCACATTAAATTTATTATTCGGCCTCCCTGCAGACAATATAATTTCATAAAACACTCGATTCTGCTGCTTCCAACTCAGCCCATCGAAGCTTTGCTTGAATATTTTTTGCGCGTATTTTTCCCTCAGAACATCCAGAGTCTTGGGGTCTTTCTTGACAAACTCTGCGACGACACGCCCTTGGGCCGACGTCAACGCTCTGGTTTCCGCCATCACCCTGTTACGCAGGGTCACGCAGTAATGCGCAGCTTCACGAACATTAATTTTGCCCCGTTCGAGCTCGGAGCGAACTTCCGCCACGATCCTCCCAACATTCTTGTTATAGTTTTCACGCTGTTTTGCGTCACTGATCGCATCCATCGAAAACTTGATAGCCGCCCCTTCATACTCCGCGATAGATTTCTCCAGATCCTCATAAGAAATTTTATGGTTTTTCTGAAGTTCCCCAAGAGCATGCATACCAATCATCGTTCACCCCCTTTCACACCCAGCATATTCAACAGCAGGCTCGGAACCTCAGCCTCTTTTTCTGCCTCCCCCCACTCGAACCTTTCGACGCGCATATCTTCCTTGAGATAGAACGCCGCTTTGCCTTCCTGATCGAATTCATCCTCCATCACTGTCCCGTCTTGCAGAATCAGTCGACATTTGACGCCTCGATAGTCCAGCCCTTCCGGCATGGAGTATGAAATCCAGCCCTCATCCTCCACCGGCTCGAGCTTCATCCCTCCCGGCATGGCCGTATTCACACTGACCGTCTTTCCTTCCTTGTTGGTAATCCCATCGAACACCTCGCCCTGTTGGGTGGTGATTCGATAGCGAGCAAAAGGCTGTGGCACACCCTCTTCATCGTTGAGGGTGTAAATGCCGGAATAACCGGAGGGCAACTGCGTGGGAGGTGTCGCCAGGGTGGCGGCTCCCTGGGTCTGCACGTGACTGGCTTTCAAATAGATATTGCCCGGTGCCCCCAGCTCGATATTTCCATCTTTCAGACGGATAAAAGCACCGCCGCAATTGAGCACCAGTTCCTGCGGGGCGGTTATTTCAACCCGGCCTGCCACGCTTTCGATCTTCACGTCGTTCTTCGCCAGCGCATGCAGGCGGTTGTTCTGGGCAAACAGTTCGACCTTGCCCTGCGCGGCTTTCAACTGCATGTCCGCGTTCTTCGCCAGCAAGGCGACAGCCTCACGCGCCAGTACAGTGAAGTCACGGCCGACGGTGATATCGGTGTTGTTCTCGGCGACCACGCTGACACTTTCCGCGGTAGACGCCAGGCAGATGTTTTCCGGGCTGAGCAGGCCAATGCCTTCCGGCGCCTGCATGAGGATTCCCGGCTTGGCCAGGTCAGTCAGTGCCGTGCTTAGCCGGTCCAGGCTCTCGACATCGTTCGATGTCAGCTTGGCAGTCTGCGCTGCGACAGCCAGCGTGCGGGCCAGCGTCAACGCCGAGTTCAACTGCGCGATCGCATCATTCATCGCGAGCTGAATGCCCTGGGCCTTTGATTGCTCCTCGGCCGTTATCAATATGCCCTTGCCCGCCCTCAACACGCCCCAGTCGTCGGTGCGCAGCTCGAAGCCCTCCCCTCGCTTGCTACCGCCACTGTCGACCAGATGCCCAAGGTTCAGTTGGGTCTTGCCACCGAACTCGGTGCTGAGCTTGACGTGCTCCTTCCCGCGTTCGTCCTCCATGCGCAGTTTGTTGTTCGCCGGCGTCCGCAGCACATTGCGCTTGTGATTGTGCAGGGCGACGTGATCGGGATGTTTGCTGTCGTGCAGCGCATGGGCGATATAGGGCCGGTCCGGGTCCCCCTGCTCGAACGCCACCGCCACTTCCGTGCCCTGCACCAGCGGCAGGTGCAAGCCATAAGTGGCACCGGCGTAGGGTCGGGCCAAACGCAGCCAGACACTTTCCTTGCCGGCATCCCACGTATCGCGGTCGAACAGGAAGCGGACCCGATAACGCCCCTCGTCATCGATATGGCTGTAGAGATCGTCGTCGTTCTGGCTGGTGATACGTGCCGGCACCGTGCCGCTGATGCTCGGCTTGGGTTTGAGCTGCGGTCGGAAGCAGATGTATTCGTCGTAGGGAATTCCGCTGAACTCGACGGTGTGCAGCTTGTTGCGCGCGCCCTTGACGTCGATGGTGTGAACCAGCACCCGATTGGCGAAATCCTGCGGCGCATTCCCGGTTACCCGTAGGACCTGCCCCGGCATCAGGGTCGGACTGCAGGTGGTGCCACTCAACAGGACGCGCTGGTTGAGGCTGCGCTCCTGGCTCAGTCGCGCGTAGAAATGCCCGCTCTCCGTTTCCGCACCGTAGCCATGCATCGTCTGCGTGCCCATTTCGGTATAGGGCATGGCGTATTCGTAGGTTTCGCCATAACGGATCTCGGGAAGCGAAAAACCAGGCGGCCGGCTGACCTCGCCCTGCAGACGCAGATTGGCCTGACGCGGATCGTAAGTGCGGAAGAACACCTCCTTCTCCACCACCTGGTGCTGCGTGCGCAATTCCCACACCGCATCGGCATCGCTGCTGGACAGGCCACTGGGGGTCAGGCAAGGCAGTTCGACACCAAAGTCCAGGTGGCACTGCCAGTCATGAAAGCGCACCTGGTCGACCTTCAGTTCCGAGACGAAGACGATGCGGTACCAGATGCCGACCTCCGCCAGCAGCCGCTCGATGAACGCCAGGTCGCTCTCGCCGTACTGCATCACCTGGCGGCGCCGCGGGTATTCGCGCTTGAGGTCGAACCTGAAGGCGCTGTTCACGAAGAAGCCATGATCCTCGAGGATCTGCCGGACGATCTGCGGTACCGACTGGTGCTGGAAGATCCGATAGCGCTTGCCCCGGGCCAGGCGTACAAGGCGCGGTTCCAGAGTGATTTCGTAGTGGCCTTCGTCCACCGAACCGCCGATGCGCTGGAAACCGGTGATCAGGCCGAACAGCTCGCGCAGCGGTTCATGGATCTCGTTCTTGATCCGCCAGGCGAACACCTTCGGCGGCTTGCCGTAGATGGCGAAACGCGCGGTGCGGTTGAGGATGCTGGGCATGTCCAGGTCCAGCGGCGAGTTCTTGCGCTCGTTGCGCGCGAGGAACTGCTCCTGGGTCATGCTGACCACGCCGTTGAACACCTCCCGCGGCTCGCCGCAGGTGAAGCGGATGGTGTAGCGGAACGGCTTGCTCAGGTACTCCTGGCCCTCGAAGGCGTAGACGTCGAGGAACTTGTCGTCCAGGTCGCGGACACGCAGGTCGTAGGGATTTCTGTGAGTGGGTGGCGAATATCTGCTGACGATACTTCCCATGTTCAGTCCTGCCTTCAATTCAAGAAATGTTTCGCAACGAACAATGACCTTTCAACGAAAGATGAAATGTGCCACCGACCGACTAAAAGACGCTGACGCACAAGCGCCTCCAGTTAAAACCTGGACAATACAAACCCACTCGATGCCAAGACCCGCTACGCACTTTGGATAACAGAAAGATTCGGTAAAACTTCCGCCAACCTGGGACTAGTCACGCGGTGCCATGACACTTCAATCGCGCATCGTCGGAAGATAAGAAACATCGACGTGATACCTGCGCGGGTTCTCCCGGTCCTGCCAGACGCGAATCGGTTTTTCCTCGAGGTAGCGCAAAGGGTCGAACCAGATGCTTTCACTTTCGAAAAACTGCATCTGCGACGCCTGCGCATCGAACCATCGACAACGTATGACGTAGGGATGCACGCCACTCTTCTTGATCCGCTGATCGCGCACCACCTCATGCAGATGGGTCTCCAGCAGGCGACCGTGCCTTTGCAGGCGACGCTTGCGCGCCTGTTTCATCATCCCGGCCAGGCACAGCAGCGCACCAACCAGAAACAGTGGCGCACCCATCGCGAACAGGACCATGAATGGTCCCCACAGACGCGCGAAGGTCTCGATACGCACGCGCTTGTCGCCTGGTATGTACAACACCCTGACTGTTTCACCGACCTGGTAATGCCCCGGTCGGCGCCCCACGGGCGACTCGAAGCGAAGCGTCTTGCCGTCCTCGGCAACAAAGGTGACCAGGGCGCGGTAGTGAGTTTCATCGTCGCGTTGCCGCTCCCGTATTTCGACGACTGTCCCGCTGGCGGAGAGCGCATTGCGTTGAAAATCGAGTGCCGTATGTAACCTGACAGCGGCGACCACAAGCGCGCCGATGCCAAGCAGCAGGAACATATGTCGCAGTGCTCTCATGCGCGACCCTTGAGATGGAAAAGCCATATCGACGTGACAGACCGATCAGAACAGAAATTTCAACCGACCCAATAAATAAAACACCTACCAGCAAAGAAATCGTTGCCCACGGCGAACAATAAATAATCCTATCGACTCTTTCTACTCCTCCAAGTAACGCTCGGATATTTCCGCGCAACTTTCAGAATAATCCTACAAATCTGGTAGTAAGCGGGATGCCGAAACTTCGTATTTATCGGTTTCATTTTCGAATCTTCCTCCCCATGGAATACATCTTTGGCCAGGTGTAGAAATCGCTGGGCGCTCTCGCCCCCTCCAATTGATGCCCACTCACCCCGCCACGAACTGCAACACCACCCCCTCCTCCTCGTCATGCCCCAGCACCACCCGCGCCACCTCTTCCCGCGCCGCCTGGCGCTGCAGCAACTGCTGGCTGAGCACCGGCAGAATCTGCTGGTTGAGCAGGCTGTCGATGTTGCGCGCGCCGCTGTCGGGCAGCAGGCAGGCGGCGACCAGGGCCTGGACCAGCGCGTCGTCGGCCTGGCACGCCAGTCCGTAATGGCGCTGCAGGCGGCGGGCGACCTTGTCGAGCTTGAGACGCACGATGCGCGCCAGCGCTTCGGCGCCCAGCGGGCGATAGACCAGGGTCTGGAAGCGCGCCAGCAAGGCCGGCTGGAAATGCTCGCGCAGGACCGGCCGCAGCAGTTCGTGCAAGGCACTGTCGGCAGCCTGCGGCTGTTCCTGGAGAAACGCCTGCAACAGGTCGCTGCCCAGGTTGGAGGTCATGAGGATGACGGTATTGCGGAAGTCGATCTCGCGCCCCTCGCCATCGCGCATGAAGCCGCGGTCGAAGACCTGGTAGAACAGGTTGAGCACGTCGCGGTGGGCCTTTTCCACCTCATCGAGCAGGACCACGCTGTAGGGCCGCTGGCGCACGGCTTCGGTGAGCACGCCACCCTGGCCATAACCAACGTAACCTGGTGGCGAACCCTTGAGCTGGCTGACGGTATGGGCTTCCTGGTACTCGGACAGGTTGAGGGTGATCAGTGATTTCTCGCCGCCGAACAGGCTGTCGGCCAGGGCCAGGGCGGTCTCGGTCTTGCCGACGCCGCTGCTGCCCACCAGCAGGAACACCCCCAGCGGCGCCTGCTCTTCGCTGAGGCCGGTCTTCGCCGCGCGCAGGCGCTGGGCCAGGGCGCTCAGGGCATGCGCCTGGCCGACGATGCGCTCGCCCAGTTGCCGCTCCAGCGCCAGCAGGCCGGCCTGTTCGTCCTTGAGCAGGCTGCCCAGGGGCACGCCGGTCCAGTCGGCGATCACTTCGGCAACGCTGCGCACATCGACATCGAGGCAGAGCAAGGGCTGCTCACCCTGGACCTCGCCCAGGCGTGCCTGCAACTGCGCGCACAAGGCCATGCACGGCGGGCAGGCCTGGCGTGCGTCGAGCAGTTGCCGGCTCAGGTCCAGTTCTTCCTGATACTGCTGCTCCAGGCGCAGGCGCTGATGTTGCAGTTGCTCGTCCTCGGCGCTCAGCGCGTCGACACGGGCGGCGATATCCGCACCACCCAGGCGCGCATCGTCTTCCAGGGCCTGGCGCTCCAGGCGCAGCGCGGCCTGGCGGGCCTTGAGGCGGACCAGCACCTGGGGCTCGCAGTCCAGGCTCATGCGCACCCGGGCGCTGGCGGTGTCGAGCAGGTCGACGGCCTTGTCCGGCAGTTGCCGACCGCTGAGGTAGCGGCGCGACAGGCTGACCGCGGCCTGCACCGCGGCGTCCTGGATATGCACGCCGTGGTGGCTGGCGTAGCGCGCCTTGAGTCCGCGCAGCATCAGGCAGGCGCCGGCATCGTCCGGCTCGTCCACCTTGACCGGCTGGAAGCGCCGCTCCAGGGCGGCATCGCGCTCGAAGTACTGCTTGTACTCGCTCCAGGTGGTGGCGGCGATGGTGCGCAGTTCGCCGCGGGCCAGGGCCGGCTTGAGCAGGTTGGCCGCGTCCGCGCCACCGGCCTGGTTGCCGGCGCCGACCAGGGTGTGGGCCTCGTCGATGAACAACAGGATCGGGCTGGGCGCCTGCTGCACAGCCTCGATGACCTGCTTGAGGCGCTGTTCGAATTCGCCCTTGACCCCGGCGCCGGCCTGCAGCAGGCCGAGGTCGAGGACGCGCACGGCCACCGACTTGAGGCTGTCCGGGACGTTGCCTTCGACGATGCGCAGGGCCAGGCCTTCGACCAGGGCGGTCTTGCCCACGCCCGGCTCGCCGACCAGGATCGGGTTGTTCTTGCGCCGGCGACTGAGGATGTCGATGACCTGGCGGATTTCGTCGTCGCGGCCGAACACCGGGTCGATGTCGCCGCGGGCCGCCTTGGCGGTCAGGTCCTGGGTGAAGCGGTCGAGCAGGGCCGTGGCCTCCGGGCCTGCCTGGGGGATGGCGGGCGCCACCACGGGCGTGTCGAACGCTTCGGACTCGCCCTGCAGTTCGGCGCGCTCGTCGGAATGCTGGTCGAGCACCGTGAACAGGCGCTGCAGCTGCGTGCGCCCCACGCTCAGCAACGGCCAGGCGGCGTCGCAGGCAAGCAGGTCGGGGCTTTCCAGCAGGGCTTCGAGCAGGTGCGCGGAACGCAGGCGATCCTGCTCGTCGTTCAGCGAGGCCAGCAGCCAGGCATTGCCGATCAGGCGCTGCAGGCGCGGGCAGAGTTGCGGTTTGTCCTGCACGCTGCGCGGCAGGCTGTCGAGGTGGTCGAGCAGGCCGCGCCACAGCGCGTCCATGTCCCATTCGTAACGGCGGGCGATCAGCACCAGGTCGCCCTCGCCCTGCTCCAGCAGCTTGAGCAGCCAGTGCTCGATGCTGATCCGCGCATGGGCCCGGCTCTGGCACAGGGACGCCGCGGCACTCAGGGCCTGGGCACAATAGGGGTTGAGACGACGAAGCAGACGGGTCGAACTGAAAGCCATGGCGGCCTCCTTTGAGCGGGATTCGGGACAGAGGGGGGAATGAAGCGGACGCTTGCGCGCAAAGGGTTGAGCGCCCGGTCACGGGCGCTCAACGGGTGTCACTCGATCAGGCGGCGTCGCCCGGACGCTCATCCCAGGCGTCGGAGTGAACGATGTTGCCTTCCTTGTAGGACCAGGTGATTTTCTCGTAGCGCAGCTCGATCTCTTCCAGATGGCTGTAGACCTTGTTGTCGACGTTCTTGATGTCGAGCATCTTCGGCGCCACGCCGACCACCTTGACCCCCTCCAGGCTAATGCTGAAGTACTCGACTTCGCGGCCCGCCTCGTTGATGCGATAGAAGCGGAACAGCGCGTTCTTCAGGGTCTGCGCCGAGGTGACCGCCTTGTACAGGTAAGGCGTGCTGGCATCGATCTCCTTGGTGAAGCGGAACGCGGCGTGAGTCCGCGAGCCGGTCACCTTGCCGGTGTTGGCATCGGTAGGCGTGGCCAGGGCGTGATCGAACGCGACCACTTCGACGCTGCCTTCACGCTCGATCACGTTGACCGATCCCTTGATGTCGGTGCCGCCATCGTCCTGGAGCCAGAGATAAACCGGAATTGCCATGTAAAACTCCTTGTTACTGCATTGAATGTCGCAACTGCGACAGGGTTGTCAGCCCGATACCGACGCAGCGGGCGCGCACGCCCCCTCCGCCGGCACCAGACGGATATCGACGCGACGGTTGCTCATGCGTCCGTCGTCGTGGTCGTTGCTCGCGATCGGCTGGCTGGCGCCGAAGCCCTGCACCGCGAAACAGCTGTCGGGGATGTCGCCCATGCGCTGCATCCAGTCGCGCACCGCGGCGGCGCGGGCCTGGGACAGGCGCAGGTTGTGCGGATCGCTGCCGGTGGCATCGGTATGCCCGGCGATGACGATCAGCCAGCCCGGCTGGGCCTTGATATCCACCAGGGCATTGACCAGCACCTTGGTGGACTCGGGACGCAGTTCGGCGCTGCCCGAGGCGAACAGCGACAGGCTGCTCAGGCGCACGATCTGCGGCGTTTTCAGCGGTGGCGGCGGCGTCACCGGCGTTCGATGCATCATCAGCACCTCCAGCAGCCGCGCCCGCGGCACTTCGTCCCGGTACAGGCCGAAGCCCAGGGCCAGCGGCTCGCCGTTGCGGTGGTAGTGCTCGAGCAGCGCGGCATGCTGGCGCAGCACCGCGACCGCCTCCTCGCGCAGGGCATGAGCCGGTTGCTCGGCGCGCGACGGCGGCGGGATCGAGGCGTAGCGCTGCAGGTCGGCGGCGACCTGGCTCATCAGGCGCTGGTTGTTCCAGGCCGAGCTGGCCAGGGCCAGCAGCCCGGCCCCGGCGAACAGCCACAGGGCGCGGATGCTCGCGCGCTGCCGCGGCGTGGCCCGCAGGCGCAGCGACAACTGGGCCAGCAGCGGATCCGGCAGTTCCAGCAGGGTCGACTCGCCCGCCTCGATTTCCCGGGTGTCCACCAGGGCCAGCTTGCGCCGCAGCCACTGCTGCCACAGATGCCCGGCGCACTCGCCCGGCAGGCTGGCGACGAAACTCACGCCGCAGGCGACCGGTGCCAGCGCGGCAAAGTGGCCCAGGACCTGCTCATGCAGCCAGTCCGCCGTAGCGCCGAGGCGCACGCTGGTGTGCAGGCGCGCTTCGCCGCACGCGCCGTTGCCGGCCTGGCGCTGCCAGTCGTGCAGCAGCGTGGCGGCCCCCGCTTCATGCACCTCGGCGCTGGCCTGCGCGCCGCGCCAGATGAACCATGGCCCCTGCCCCTGCGCCGCGCGCAGATAGCTGGCGAGGAGTAACGGCAAGGCATGGCCACGACGGCGCAGTTGCTGCAGCTGGTGAGCGATGGCCCGGGCCTGCTCGTCGAGCTGCATGCTGTCGCGGCAGTGGCCGGGACTGGCGACGAACAGCACGCTCAGTTGCCCGGCCCAGCCCGGCCGTCGCGCCAGCAACGCCGCCACCAGGGTCGGCAACTGACGCGCTTCGGCCACACTGATGTAGCAGCCCTGGACGCTCATACGCAGCCGCGGCCGCTCATCGCAGGCACCGTCGAACAGCACCTCCAGGCCGCTGCCGCAGACCAGCACCACCGGTTGCCGGTAGCTGGCCGGCGGCAGCAGTGCGCCGTCGGCCAGTTGCAGGGCCTCGCGCAGTTGCCCGGCCTCGCGTCCGGCACGCCGCCAGCCCCAGGCCAGCAGCGCGGTGACCAGTACCGCCGCGCACATGCGCCAGCCATCGTCGAGAGGGACGATGAGCAACAGCCCCAGGGCCAGCGCCGCGCCCCACAGCCACAGGCCTCTTGTCAGCTTGAGTGTCATCCGTCCTCCTCAAGCCCCAGCCGGCAGCAGGGCCGCCAGCGAATCGCCGAGCAGCAGGTCCAGGCCCCACCAGGCCGCCCCGAGCAGCAGGCCGACCAGCAGCGCGTGGCCCCACGGCGAATGCAGGCGCAAAACGTCGAACAGACCGCCAGCCCGGGTACGTCCGAGCAGGGCCTGGCGCGAACGCAGGGGCGCCACCAGCTCGTCGAGACGGCTCACCAGCTGATCGCGCTCGGGGCCGCCGTGCTCGCCATAGCGACCGCGAAAACCAAGCATCAGCACGCGCTGGTAGACCGTCAGCACCGAAGGGTCCGGCGACGGCTCGCGCAGCACTTCGCGCATTTCCTCGTAGAGCGATTCGCCCGCCTGGTGGCTGTTGAAGAAGCGCATCTGCAGCGACTCCTTGATCCAGGCGTCACGCTCCTCCCCGGTGCATTTGCGGATCACGGTTTCGTCGAGCAGCGCGCACTGCGCGAGGCTGATCAGGTCCAGCGAACGCTGGCTGAAACCGGCTTCGCGCAGGCGCTCGCGCAGTTGTTCGGCCAGCTCCAGGCAGCGTGTCCACAGCTCCTGGCTCTGGGTCACGCTCGGCAGCTGGTTGACCTCCACTACCGTGAGGTAGCTGTCGTGCAGCAGCGCGTCGATGTCGAGTACCGCTTGCGAGCGGCTCATGAGCGCAGTACCGCGAACAGTTCGAGCTTCACCTCACCGAGGGACCCGGGCACGTACAGGGCGAAGACCTGGCTGGCCAGGACCTCGCGACCTTTCGGGTGGCTGAAGTCGAGGGCGAAGTACTGGTTCTCCAGGCGCAGCGGGATCGCCGCCGGGACATGCCCGAGGGGTTGCAGCGGCACGCCGTCGAGGGCGGAATTGACCAGTTGGTCGACGTCGTCCGGTACGCCGACCTTGCACAGCCGGGGGAACTGCTCCTGCAGTTGCACGGCCGGCAGGCGGCAGCGCACCGACAGGTAGAAGTCCGCGCCGCCGGGCTCGCACAGGCGCGGATCGTTGAGCGACACCTGCCAGCGGTGGCTGCCCTTGACCTCCAGTTCCAGGGCGATCACCCGCGACGGCAGGCTGGCTTCGAGCAGCGTGGAAATGGTCTGCATCAAGGGTGCGAAAACCTGTTCCAGCTGGTCGTGGCGATAGGCCGGGAGCTGATCGAGATCATGCTCCAGGGAGAAGGTCAGCAGGCTGCCGGCCAGCTTCACCAGTTCCTGGTACACCTGCTCCGGATGCCGCGGATGGGCCTTGAGGTCCATCAGCACCGGCTGGCAGCTGTTCAGGGCGTTGAGCAGCCAGAACAGCGAGACATCGGCCACGGCGAAGTCGGCCATGCGCTGGTTGCTTTCGCGACGCATGCCCATCAGGCGCTGGCGCTTGGCCGAGAGCTGGATCAGCAGGTTGTCGAGCTGCGCGACGAGGCCTGCATGGGCGCTGAAGTTGAGCAGCGGCGGCACGAAGCTGCCATCCAGGCTCCACTCGCCCTGGCCGTCGCGCACCAGGCGCAGCAACGGACAGGTCACGCAGTCCTGGTTGTCGTCGCTGGCCAGGCGCAGGCTGAGGTTGTGCTGCAGCACGCCGATTTCCTGCAGGTCGTCGCCATAAAGGTCCTGGACCTTGTGCCACTCCTGGAGGACGGGCAGCGGTCGATCGGCCTTCATGCCGTCGAGCAGGCAGTTGCCGCCGTTGGCGTGCATCAGCGGCAGGGCCAGGACCAGGGTCACCCGGCCCTGGCTGTCGGGCTGCAGCCGATCCAGCGCCAGGGCCGGCGGCAGGCAGTCGGTCAGCTCGCTGTCGACCAGGGTGCCGTCAGGCAACCTGACCAGCAGGCGCGTGGCCTTGAGCGTGCCGAGGCGCAGGGCCTCGGTATCGAAGTCCGCCACCGCCACGCCCCAGGGATGGGCCAGCGCCAGGCGCGCCACGCTTTCGTTGGTGCGCGCTTCCCAGCGCGCCTGTTGTTGGAATTGCTGCGGGCACAGCAAGGCGCCCGCGAACCATAGAGGACGGTGGATCTTCATGACATCGGCCTCCCGCCGTCAGCTCTTGGCCTTGGGCATGCGCGAGACCAGGGACAGGCCGATGTCCATGCCTTCCACCTGGAAGTGCGGCACGGCGTACAGCTTGACGCGGAAGAAGCCGGGGTTGTCCTCGATGTCCTCGACGGTGACCTTGGCTTCACGCAGCGGGTGGGACGCCTGCAGGTCGTCGCTGGGGTCGGTCATCAGGGTGACCAGGCCGCCGACCCAGCGATTCAGCTCCTGCTCCAGCAGCGAGCGATCCTTGGTGGTGCCGATGTTCTCGCGCTGGATCAGCTTCATGTAGTGGGCGATGCGCGACAGCAGGAAGATGTACGGCAGGCGCGCGTTGATGCGGCTGTTGGCGCTGGCGTCGGGGGTGTCGTAGAGCGCCGGTTTCTGCGCCGAGTTGGCGGAGAAGAAGCAGGCGTAGTCGCGGTTCTTGTAGTACGACAGCGGAATGAAACCGAGGTTGGCGAACTCGAACTCGCGGGTTTCCGGAATCATCACTTCCGACGGGATCTTCACCTGGTTGCCGGTGCCCAGGTCGTACAGGTGGATCGGCAGGTCGGTCACCGCGCCGCCGGACTGCGGGCCACGGATCTGCACGCACCAGCCATTGGCGATGAAGCTCTTGACCATGTTGGCGGCGAAGGCGAACGAAGCGCTGGTCCACAGGTACTTGTCGTGGTCGGGGCCCTTGACGTTCTCGACGTAGTTGAAGCTGCGCACCGGCACGGTGTCGGGCCCGTAGGGCAGGCGTCCGAGCACCCGCGGCAGGGTCAGGCCGATGTAGCGGGCATCGTCGCTGTCGCGAAACGCCTTCCACTTGATGTATTCGGCGCGCTCGAAGTAGTTGCCGATGTCCTTGATCGCGGCGACTTCCTCCATGCTGTCCTTGCCGAAGAAGGCCGGGCCCACGGCGCCGATGAAGGGCATGTGCGCCGCCGCCGAGACCTTGGCGATGTTGCGCAGCAGGGCGATGTCCTGCGCGCCGCGCCCGAACTCGTAGTTGGAGATGGCCGCGCCGATCGGCTCGCCACCGGGGGTGTCGTATTCCTGGGTGTAGGTCTGCAGGTACAGGCCGCTCTGGACGATTTCGGCGGCGTCCTCGAAGTCCTGGATCAGGTGGTCCTTGCTGATGTCGAGCAGCTCGATGCGCACGTTATGGCGGAAATCGGTCTGGTCGATCAGTTGCTTGACGCCGCGCCAGGTGGATTCCACCTGCTGGAAACCGGGGTGATGCATGATCGCGTCGAGCTGGCGGCTGATCTGCCCGTCGAGGTTGGCGATGTGCTCGTCCAGCAGGTTCTTGTCCAGCCGCTCGACCTTGCGCGAGGACTGCTTGAGCAGCTTGAGAAAGACATCGACCGCCGCCGTCACGCGCTCGTCGGCGGAGACCTCGGAGAGTGCCTCGGTGTGCTGGTAGGCCTCGATATCGCCGAGGCTGGCGACCGGGCTGAGGTTGATCTTGCCGAACAGCGAGGCGTAGATGCCCTGCTGTGCTTCGGCCGTGACAGTGGCGCCGTGCGAGGACGCGGACGAATGTTCCGTGGACATATGCAATAACTTCCTGATTAGCGGGACGAGGGGATCAGCGGGTTTCCTGCGGGGCGAGCGCGGCCAGTTCGGCGCGCAGTTCATCGCTCAGGGCGTCGTCCTTGAGGATGCGTTCCAGCTCGGCGCGGAAGGTCAGGTTGTCCAGCAGGTTGGACTTGAGGTCGCGCAGCAGATTGCGCATGGCCAGCAGGGCGCGCAGTTCCGGGACCTGGCGGGCGACATTGGCCGGCTCGAAATCCTTCATGTCGCGGAAGGTCATCGCCACCGCCATCTCCGAGCCGTCGCCGGCCAGGGTGTTGGGTACCGCCAGCGTCACCTCGGGGGAAAACTCCGCCAGCACGCTGTTGAAGTTGTTCTTGTTGATGTCGATCTTGCCGCGCTCGGACAGCGGGCGTTGTTCCCGGCCGTTGCTGTAGTCGCCCATCATCATCAACTTCAGGGGCAACTCGACTTTCTTCTGCGCACCGCCCGTGTGCAGATCGAGTTTGATATTCACCCGTGCCTTGGGCACTTCATCCTGAAAACTCTTTGCAGCCATATTCCCTCCAAAAAACGCATGCAGACGCACAAGCGATGCCTGAGTCCAAGTTGCGAACTCATGCATCGCCTTGACGAGATTTATAACGATTGAACCGACTTACAGACCCAATGCTGGATCCGCCACCGCGAACACTGAACTATCTGATTTATTTATTCCAGCCCCCTGTTGGCTCTTGCTCCTTTTCCCACTGGGACTGAGGATAATTCTGATCGAATTTAGGAAGTTACAATTGGCAACAAGCTGTTTGGGGGTGGGGATAATCAAGGAATGAAGGGGATGGATATTTCAAGGAGGAAACAATGCGTAATATTCGATTACTAATTTATAGTTCGAAATTGCGGGTTGTTTTTGTTGTTGGCGGGTTTGGCGGGGAAATGGATGGGGAATGTTTTTCTGGTTATTGCTGAGAATGTGTCAGGGCTGCAAAGTGCCTGTCTTGAGTCTTGCAGCGCCCTGAAGATCGAGCGCCGCGCGGACGGCGCTCGATCTT